>DATNOH010000154.1:0-6696 GCA_035601435.1 Gemmatimonadales bacterium
CCGGGCTCCCGGTGGCGTTGTTCCCGGGCTCGGCGCTGCAGCTCATCGCCGATGTCGACCTGGTCCTCTTCCTCTCGCTCGTCTCGGGACGGAACGCGCAGTACCTGATCGAAGAGCACGTGCGCGCGGTTCCCTTCCTCACCCGTCATCCCGTCACCACGCTTTCGACCGGCTACATCCTGGTAGACGGCGGCCGGGTGACGAGCGTCGAGGCGGTGAGCCAGACGCGACCGTTGCCGGCGGACAAGCCCGAGCTGGCCGCCGCGCACGCAATGGCGGCGCGGCTGATTGGCATGCGGGCAATCTATCTGGACGCGGGCAGCGGCGCGCCGCGCCCGGTGGGCGCCGACCTGATCCGCGCCTGTCGCGCGGCGGTACCGGAGCTCACGCTGTTCGTGGGCGGCGGGATCAAGAGCCCGGCTCAGGTGCGGGCGGCGCGCGCCGCGGGGGCGGACTTCGTGGTCGTCGGCACGGCGCTCGAGGAGCGGGGCGCCTCGGCTGCCGACTTGCAAGCGCTGGTGCAGGCGGCCGTCGAGTGACGCCCGCCGAGCAGGCCCGCGCGGGGCTCACGGCCCTGGCGGCGCTGGCGACGCGGGTCGGGGAGGAGCAGGCCGAGACGATCGCGACGATCGCCGACACGTACGTCGCCGCCCTGCGCGCCGACGGAACGTTGTTCTTCGCCGGCAACGGCGGCAGCGCGGCAGACGCGCAGCATCTCGCGACCGAGTACGTCGTGCGCTACCAATCCAGCCGGCCGGCGCTGCGCGCCATCGCGCTCACCACCGACAGCTCGCTTCTCACCGCGTGTGCCAACGACATGGGGTTCGACGAGGTATTCGCACGTCAGGTGGAGGCCCTGGCGCGCGCCGGCGACGTGCTGTCGCTCCACTCGACGAGCGGAGAAAGCCCCAATGTGATCCGCGCCGCGCAGTCGGCGAAGGCGCGCGGGGTGACCGTCGTGGGCTTCCTCGGGCACGCGGGCGGTCGGCTCAAGGACCTGGCGGACATGGTGCTGATCGTCCCCTCGGACGACACCGCGCGAATCCAGGAGATTCATCTCGCCATCGAACACCTCATCTGCAGCATGGTCGAAGAGCGCCTCCGAGAGCGGTGATCGATCTCTCGGGGAAACGCGCGTTCGTCACCGGTGGCGGGCGTGGCATCGGACGCGCGACGGCGCTGATGCTGGCGCAAGCGGGGGCGGGCGTCGCCGTCGGCTATCGGAGCCGCCGGGCGGAGGCGGATGAGACGCTCGCGGGGGTGCGACGCCTGCGCCGGCCGGCGATCGGCGTCGCCGGCGACCTGGGCGACCCGGCGGCCGCCGGGCGGGCCGTGGACGAGGCGGTCCAGGGCCTGGGGGGCCTCGAGCTCCTGATCGTGAACCACGGGATCTGGCCTTCCGACGAAGTGCCCGTGGCCGCCATGACCGACGCGCAATGGGGCGGGACGCTGCGCGCCAACCTGGACAGCGTGCTGTACGTATGCCGCGCCGCCATTCCGCTCCTTCCAGACGGCGGGAGGATCGTGCTCGTCTCGTCCACGGCGGGACAGCGCGGCGAGGCGTTCCACGCCGACTATGCGGCCACGAAGGGCGCGGTCATCTCGTTCACCAAGTCGCTGGCCGTCGAGCTGGCGCCGCGCCGGATCAACGTGAACTGCGTCGCGCCAGGATGGGTCGACACGGAGATGTCGGCGACGCCGTTTGCACGGGGGGCGGGAAAGGGAAAGCAGGAGATCGTGCAAACCATCCCGCTCGGCCGTTTGGCGAGCCCGGAGGACTGCGCGGGGCCGATCGTGTTCCTCTGCTCCGACCTGGCCGGGCACATCACGGGCGAGATCCTCAACGTGAACGGGGGGAGCGTGCTCTGCGGATGATCGGAGCGGGTGTTCACGTGATCCTCGAGGGATAAGGAAGGGCATGGGCTTTCCCCCCCGGCTGGCGATTCCCGACGCGGTCCTGAAGATCGCCAAGCAGCTGGAAGGCGCGGGCTACGAGACGTGGTGCGTCGGGGGCGCGATCCGCGACAATCTGTTGGGCGTCGAGAATCACGACTTCGACCTGACGACGGCGGCGCCGCCCGGCGAGGTACGCCGGCTGTTCAAACGCACGGTGCCGGTGGGAATCGAGCATGGCACCATCGCGGTGCTCGACCCGCAGAACCGCCAGCACGAGGTCACCACGTTCCGCAAGGACATCAAGACCGACGGGCGGCACGCGGTGGTGGAGTTCGGCGTGTCGTTGATGGATGACCTGGCGCGCCGGGACTTCACGATCAACGCCATCGCGTACCATCCCATCCGGCACGAATGGCGCGATCCGTTTCACGGCGCCGACGATCTCGAGCGCAAGCTGATCCGCTCGGTGGGGGACGCCAACTGGCGGTTCCAGGAAGACTACCTGCGGATTCTGCGGGCGCTGCGCTTCAGCGCGCGCTTCGAGTTCCGGATCTACCCCCGGACGCTGGAGGCGGCGAAGGCGAACGTGCAAGGCTTGGCGCAGCTGTCGGCCGAGCGGGTGCGGGACGAATGGTTCAAGGGGATCGCGACGGCCGCCCGTGTGTCGAAATTGCTGACGCTCTGGATCGACGTGGGCGCGGCGCGCATATGGCTGCCGGAGATTCGGGAGCGGGGAGCGGGGAGCGGTTCCCTCAACGCGCTCGACAAACTGCCGCGCGACCCGGTGCTCATCACAGCCTTCCTCGCCTCCGATCCAGCCTCGCTGCTGACCCGCCTCAAGTCCTCCAACCGGGACATCGAGCGCGGGCGGGCCGTCGGGCAGTGGCGGGACAAGTACCCCGACGCCAAGCATGTTCCCGAGGTGCGCCGCTGGCTTTCGCAGGTGGGTGACCATGCCGACGACCTGCTCGTCCTGCTGACGGGAGGTGCCGCTCCCCGGTCCCTGCTCCCGAAGGTCGTCGAGTCCATCCGCGCCGCAAAGGACCCCCTCGCCGTAAAGGACCTCGCCCTGAAGGGCGACGACCTCCTGGCGGCGGGTGTCCGGCCCGGACCCGAAGTGGGGGAGACCCTCGAACGGCTGCTCGCGGAGGTGCTCGAGGATCCGACCCGTAACACGCGCGATTACCTCCTCTCCCGTGTCTAACGCGCTCGGGTACGCCCTCATTGCCGCACTCGGCAACGTCGTCGGGGCGCTCGCCGTGACGCGGCGCGCGGCGCGCGAGCTCGTTCTGATCGAGCACTTCGTGGCGTTCGGCGCGGGCTTCATGCTGGCCGTGGCCCTGGTGGAGGTGTTGCCCGAGGCGTTCGCCCGCTCCGGTGCCGCGGCCCCGGCGCTGGTCCTGGCGGGCTACCTGGCCGTGCATTTCACCCAACACACTCTCACCCCACACTTCCACTTCGGCGAGGAGACGCACGCCGTCAACCCGGTCGCCGGCCCGTCGGCGCTGGTCGGGTTGTTGTTACACACGTTTTTCGACGGTGTCGCCATCGCCAGCGCGTTTCTCGTTCGCCCTGCGTTCGGCGTGATGGTGTTCGTCGCCATATTCCTCCACAAGCTGCCGGAAGGCGTGACCGTGTCGAGCCTGATGATGGCGGGCGGGCGGTCGGGAGGGCAGGCGATCGGCGCGGCGGCGCTGCTGGGTGTGGCCACGCTGGCAGGCGTGGTACTCACGGATCACATCTCGTTCCTGGTACATCATGGGCTGGCGCTGTCCGCGGGGGTCACGATCTACGTGGCTGCTTCGAATCTGGTCCCGGAATTTCAAGGCAAACCCGGCTGGAAGCTGCCGGGCGCCTTCTTCGCAGGCGCGGCGGCCTTCTACGTCACCAAGGTCGTGCTCGAGCGGGTGTCATGAGGTCTGCGAATGACTGACCCGACCCTGTTCTCCCGCTCCGCGGAGCCGCTCGCGGCCCGGATGCGTCCCACCACACTCGAGGAGTTCCTCGGTCAGGAGCACCTCCTCGGGCCCGACAAGCCTCTGGGCGAGCTGATCCGCCGCGGCGACGTGGGATCGTGCATTTTCTGGGGGCCGCCCGGCTCCGGCAAGACCACACTCGCCCGCCTCGTCGCCAATTACACCGACCGCCACTTCGAGCCGTTTTCCGCGGTGACCGAAGGCGTGGGGCGGGTACGCGAGATCATCAAGGAGGCCGAAGAGCGCCTCAAGTACGAAGGCCGCGGCACGATTCTCTTCTGCGACGAGATCCATCGCTTCAACCGGGCACAGCAGGACGCGTTCCTGCCGTGGGTTGAGAATGGGATCATCACGCTGATCGGAGCCACGACCGAGAACCCGAGCTTCGAGCTGACGGCCCCGCTGCTCTCCCGCTGTCGGGTGTTCGTGTTCGAGCCGTTGAAAGACGAGCACATCCGATTGGTGATCGAGCGGGCGCTCGACAAGACCGGGAGCGGGGAGCGGGGAGCGGTACTCTCCGATGAGGCGAGAGACGCTCTCGTCGTGTATGCGCAGGGTGATGCTCGCCGAGCCCTTAACGCGTTGGAGGCGGTCCTGCAACGTGTGGGGACCGCTCCCCGTTCCCCGCTCCCCCTCGGGCGGGCTGAGGTCGTCACCGTGCTGGAGCGCCCGCTGCCGAGCTACGACAAATCCGGTGAGCAGCACTTCAACCTGATCTCCGCCCTGCACAAGGCCGTGCGTGGGTCGGACGTGGAGGGCTCGCTCTACTGGCTGGCCCGTATGCTCGCGGGCGGCGAGGACCCGCTGTACATCGCGCGCCGCCTGGTCCGCATCGCCGCCGAGGATGTGGGGCTCGCGGACCCGCGGGCCCTGGCGCTCGCGCTCGCCGCGAAAGACGCCTACCACTTCCTGGGGTCGCCGGAGGGTGAGCTGGCGCTCGCCGAGGCCGTGGTGTACCTCGCGACCGCGCCCAAGTCGAACCGCGTGTACGCGGCATTCGGCCAAGCGATGGACGCCGCGGCGGAGCATCCGGCCGAAGCCGTGCCGCTGCATATTCGCAATGCCCCGACCAAGCTCATGGAGGAGCTTGGGTACGGCGCGGGGTACAAGTACGCGCACGCGTTCGAGCACGCTTACGTCCCGCAGGACTATTTGCCGGAGGCGTTGCGGGGGGCGAGCTGGTACGAGCCCACGGAGTTCGGATTCGAAAAGGACATCAAGAAACGGATGGAATGGTGGGCGGACCTCAAGAAGGCGGCCACCCGGCCACGCGGTCAGGCGGACGGATGAGAGTCGTGCGCCTGTCCGCCCTTTTGCTCCTGGCCGCCTGCGCGACCCTCGGCCGGCTGGCGTTCACTGAGCCCGACATCTCGCTGCAAGAGATCGCGGTGACCGGGATCGGCTTGACGGGCGGGACGTTCGACCTAGTGTTCGACGTCTACAACCCGAACGACTATCGCATCCGCTCGACCCGCATGGAAGTGGGCGTCGATCTCGAGGGCACGCACTTCGGCGACGCGCTGCTCGACCGGCCTCTCGACCTGTCGCCGACGAACCACAGCCGGGTGGTGGTGCCGGTGCGGTTCGAATGGACCGGGGTGGGTGCTGGGGCCAAGGCGCTGCTGACGCGCCGGGCGGTAGGCTACGGCATCACCGGACGCGTGTTGCTCGACACTCCGCTCGGGGAGAAGTCCATGGCGCTCACCGGGAAGGGGAACGTGCCGCTGATGAAACTGCTCAAATGAGGGGAGGCCTCAGCGTATTCGGCAACTAATTGAGATCCAGCCGCCGGTGGAGAAGGCGTTCCTGGTCGGTGCCCCACGCAAGGGCTCCGCCGACGCGACCCAGGTGGAAGACCATCTCGACGAGCTGCGTCGGCTCGCCGACACCGCCGGGGCCGAGGTGGTGGGGAAGACGCATCAGCGCGTCGAGGCGCCGACGCCCACCTTCTACCTGGGTCAGGGGAAGGTCGAGGAGCTCAAGGCCGTCCTGCAGGATACCCGCTCGACGCTGGTGCTGTTCGACGAGCCCCTCTCGCCGGTGCAGGGGACGAATCTGGAGAAGGCGCTGGCGGTGCGCGTGATGGACCGGACCGAGCTGATCCTCGACATCTTTGCCACGCGCGCGCGCTCGGCGGAGGCGAAGATGCAGGTGGAGCTGGCGCAGCTCGAGTACTTGTTGCCGCGGCTCACGCGCATGTGGACCCACCTGTCGAGGATCCGCGGTGGCATCGGGTTGCGCGGTCCCGGCGAAACCCAGCTCGAGACCGACCGCCGGGTCATCCGCCGCAAGATCTCGGTCTTAAAGCGCCGGCTCGAAGGCGTGGCCGACCACCGCGCGAACCAGCGCCAGGGCCGCCGTGACCTTCCCAGCGCCGCGCTGGTGGGCTACACCAACGCCGGGAAGTCGAGCATCCTGCGCGCGCTCTCGGGTGCCGACGTGTTCGTCGAGGATCGCTTGTTCGCGACGCTCGATACGCTCACCCGCGAGCTCGACGTCGGCGGCGGGTACCGGTTCCGCGTCGCCGACACCGTCGGCTTCATCCGCAAGCTGCCGCACCATCTGGTCGCTTCGTTCCGCGCCACGCTCGAGGAAGCACGCGGGGCCGACCTCCTGTTGCACGTGATCGACGCGGCACATCCGAGCTGGCAGGAGCAGGTGGAAGTCGTCGAAGCGGTGCTGGAAGAGATGGGGCTCTACGAACGCCGGAGCGGCGAGCGGGGCGCGGCCTCCCCCGACCGCAAGCGAACCATTCACGTGTTCAACAAGGCGGATCTCCTTCCGGACCCGGAGGCTTTTCTCGCCCTGGCACGGGAGCGGTACC
>DATNOH010000155.1:0-18227 GCA_035601435.1 Gemmatimonadales bacterium
TATGTGGGAGCGGACGACTGTCGCTGGTGCGGCGTGATGGATCGCGAGGTGTATGGCGACCCCACGCTCGGCGCCATGATCGACTCCTTGGTCGTACCGGTCCGCGTCGACCGTGACGAGCGCCCCGACGTCGCTCAGCGCTATGCGACCGCGGTCCAGCTGCTCGCCGGCCTGCGCGGCTATCCGATCACCGTATTCCTCACCCCCGACGGGTCCGCGTTTTTCGGTGGGACCTACTTTCCCCTCGATGATCCCATTACCGGACGGGGGCTGAAGCAGGTACTCCCCGACGTAGCCAGGAGTTACCGGGAGCAACGCGCCTCCATCCTGCGGCGCGCCGCGCTGGTGCGCGAGCGCTCCCTGTGGCGTCGTGGCGGGGCCCGGGCTGGCGCGCTCAAACCTGGCGCGGTGCAGCGCGAGACGGAGGCGGTGCGCGGCCTGACGGCCGCGGCGGCCCGGACCCGGGCGGACATCGCGAGCTTCCGGTTCACACAGGCGGTCGACCTGCTGCTGGCCGCGTATGCCCGCACGCGTGACTCCACGTACCTCGCGCCCGCGCGCGCCGTGCTCGCCTATCTGGTCGATTCTGGTGATGTGGGCTTGGCCGCCAGCGCGCGGGACGATCCACCAGAGCTGGTGCGCGCCGGGCTGCTGCGCGATCTCGTGTCGGCGTGGTCGGTCACCGGAGAATCGCGCTATCGCGACCAGGCGCGTGACATGGGCCGCCGGCTCGCCGGCTCCGTCAGCCGCACGGCCGACCGGACCGTGTTTGCGGACCGGGATGCGTATGTGATCGGGTCGGTGTTGGACGCCGCCGTGGCCGTAGGCGATTCGGCCGCCGTGGAGCGTGCGCGCGCGGCGCTCGACACGCTGCTGCGGCGTGTGCATGCACGGGGGCGCGCCGTGCGGCACGTGGCGGGGTCGGGCTCGCCGGTGCGGGCGCTGCTCGAAGACCAGGTGCAGGTTGCCTGGGCATGCCTCGCCGCCCGCGAAGCAACCGGTGAGGCCCGCTACCTGGAAATCGCGGAGGATCTCGTGCGGCTGTTGGAGCGCGATTTCGCCGACTCGGGATCGGCCGGCTATTTCGACGCGGCCGCCACGGACCCAACGGCGCCGGCGCTCGCCGAGCGGACGAAGCCCGTGCTCGACGATCTTCTTCCCGGCGGCAATGGGTGGGCAGGGCGCGTGCTGCTGCGGCTCGCCCGCGCCACCGGCGACGCGCGCTATCGCCGGCGCGCCGAGGTGACGCTCGAAGCCTTCGTGGGTGCCGTTGGAGGCGAGGGCTTGAGGGCCTCGAGCTACCTCGCCGCAGTGCAGGAGTTCCTGCGGGACCGCTAACCCGGTTCCTACCCGCAACATCCAGCCCCTTGGACCAGCCCCGTAGCGTGACGCTCTAATCCCCGTGCAGGTCTCATGGATGTGAGGGGGGCACCCCCCGACGCGGAGGTGGTGGCCCTCGTGCTCGCCGGCGACACCGAAGCCTTCGGCTTCGTGATCCGTCGCTACGAGGCGGGCCTGCTGCGGTTCGCGGCCCGGATGCTCGGGAGCCGGGACGCCGCGGCCGATGCGGTGGCCGAGAGCTTCGTCCGCGCCTACCGTCACCTCGCGAGCTGCCGGGAGCCGGCGCGGCTCCGTACCTGGCTGTATCGCATCGTGACGAACCGATGCAAGAGTCATCTGGCGCGCCGGTCCGTCGCCGATGTTTCACTTGACGACGCACCGCCCGTGGCGGACCCCGCCGACACCGAGGCGGACCTGGAGCGGGCGGACCAGCTCGTCCTCGTGGAACGGGCGCTTGCAGACCTCTCGCCCGACAAGCGTGAGGCGTTCGTGCTGAAGCACGTGGAGGGGTTGAGCTACGAAGAGATGGCGGCAGTCACCGGCGAGCGCATTCCGACGCTCAAGATGCGCGTGCATCGCGCCCGCGAGGAGTTGTTGAAGGTGCTGGAGGACCACGCATGAATGTGATCGACCAGAGGATTCACCAGGTGCTCGACGGCGAGCTCGCGGCGGAGGCCGTGCCCGCGGAGCTGCGCCGCGCCGTGGCGCAGCTCGCCGCGGCCGCCGATCTGCTTGCCGCGCCTCCCGCCGGAGCGGTGACGAGCCTCGAGTCGCGCGTGATGGCGGAGCTCCGTCGCCCGGCGCCATCCCGCGCGCGCCGCGTCATGCGCTGGCTCGTGACTCCGCACGCGATCATCCTCCGGGTCCGCCCGGCGTGGAGCGTCGCCTTCGCCGCCGTGGTCGCCGCGTTCACGCTGTTCACGGCGGGCCAGGAGGGCCCCGAACCGGCGGAGCACGAGGGGATCGCCCAGTTCGTCGGCCGGTTCCCCGAGGCGCAGTCGGTGCACGCCGTGGGCACCTTCAACGACTGGCGTGCCGGCTCCATCGCGCTGGAAGACCAGGACCACGACGGCGTGTGGCGAGCCACGGTGCTGCTCCCGACCGGCACCTACGAGTACATGTTCGTGGTGGACGGCGAGCGCTGGGTCCCCGACCACCTGGCGGAGCGTCTGGTGGCCGACGACTTCGGCCGCGAGAACTCGATCGTCATTGTGCGGCCGGACCGTCGATGAAGCGCTGGGTGGTGCTTGGCTGCGCGGCATTCCTGGCCGTCCCGCTCGCCGCCCAGTCGGTGCGCGGCCGGCTGTCGGGGCGCATCCCGAGTGAGGCCATTCCGGCGGTCGACTCGCTCATCCAGTTTGCGTCGCAAGAGGGGCTTCCCACGGAGCCGCTGATCCAAAAGGCGCTGGAAGGTGGAGCCAAGCACGTGACCGGTCCGCGCATCGTGGCTGCCGTGCAGGTGAGCCTGGGGCAGGTGCGCGGCGCGCGCGACTTGCTGGTGCACGCAGGCGATCCACCGCCGGTGCTCCCCGCCGAGATCACCACGGTTGCATGGGCGTTGCGTCGAGGGTTGCCCGCCTCGCTGGTTGAGCGCGTCGTGGCCGCGCTGGCGCGACCGCCCCGGGCGGCCGCCCTGCATGCAGTCGCCGATCTCGTGGCCCATCGCTTCGACGCCGACTCGGCGGCGGGGCTGATCATCGAGGCCGTCCATGACGGCGTGCCGCAGGAGCGTTTGCTGGATGTGTCGACGGCCGTGCTGCAGCAGGTGCAGCGGGGGCACACGCGTGCCGAGGCGCTCGCCATCGTGCGGCGGGACCTGCCGAACCTGCCCGCGGTCTCGAAGCCGACGCGCGGCACCGTGGCCGGCGCGCGCCGGCCGGCGTCGCCCGCACAGCCGTAGATGACGTTGCAAAATGCACCGTGCCTCGGTGACGCTGCCAGGCCGGCGCGGGTCTCAACGGTGAAGCGGGCCAGGGTGGCCCGCGAAATCCCTCCCGGAGGTATCGAGACATGATCCGTCGCACGCTCCTCGCGCTGACCCTTCTCGCCGCGCCAGCGGTCGTGATGGCGCAGCAGCCGTCACCGATGCAAGGTCAGGCGCCGGCGGCCGACAGCACGGCGAAGGCGAAAGCTGATAAGAAGGCCATGAAGAAGCACGGGAAGAAGCGCGCCGCCAAGCCTGGGGCGAAGCAGGAAGGCAAAGACACCAGCAAGGCCAAGCCG
The DNA here is from genome assembly GCA_035601435.1 of Gemmatimonadales bacterium. Lineage (GTDB taxonomy): Bacteria > Gemmatimonadota > Gemmatimonadetes > Gemmatimonadales > GWC2-71-9 > AG41. The sequence continues at coordinate 3,565 of DATNOH010000155.1, forward strand.
TAAGCTGTCGGCCTACGAGGTGTAGTCGGCGTTGATCCGGACGTAGTCCGGCGTTAGATCGCAGGTCCACACCACCGCCTCCGCGCGACCGAGTCCCAGGTCGACGCGGAGGCGGATCGTTTTCTGCTGGAAGATGGCACGCGCGACGCTCAGATCCGCGTGAGCCGTGGCGCCCCCGGTGGCGAGCGTCAGCCATTCGCCATCGGCGGACGCCTGCAGCGACAGGCGGTCCACGGCGAGCGGGACTCCGGCCGCGCCGGCTGCGGCCAGGATGCGCCCCCAGTTCGGGTCGGCGCCGTAGATCGCGGTCTTCACGAGGGCCGAGCGGGCGATGGCACGGCCGACTTCCCGTGCGGCTGCTTCGCTCACTCCCCCGACCACCTGAATTTCTATGACCTTGGACGCGCCTTCGCCATCCGAGACGATGGCGAGCGCGAGGGTACGCGCCACCTGCAGCACGGCATCCTCAAACGTCTTCCAGAGCGCGCCATCGCGCGACGGATCGACGCCGGACGCGCCCCCGGCCAGGAGCAGGACCGTATCGTTCGTGCTCGTATCCCCGTCCACCGAAATGGCGTTGAAGCTGCGGTCGGCCACGCGGCGCAGCAGCGGCTGCAGGCCGGCGGGCTCGCCGACGGCATCGGTCGTGAGCACCGCGAGCAGGGTCGCCATGTCCGGATGGATCATGCCCGCTCCCTTGGCGACGCCGCCGACCGTGACGATCCCGGCGGGGGTCTCGAAACGCACGGCGCAGTGCTTGGGCCGGGTATCGGTCGTCATGATGGCGCGGGCGACCTCCGGCCCGCCATCCGGCGTCAGGCGCCCCGCCGCCGCGCGCAGGCCATCGGCGATCTGCTCGTGAGGGAGTGGCACGCCGATCACGCCGGTCGACAGCACGAGCGCGGTGCGCGCCGGAAGGCCGGCGGCCTGCTCGGCAGCCTGTGCCATCGCCCGAGCCGCGGCGAGCCCGGGCGCGCCGGTGCAGGCGTTGGCGACCCGCGCGTTCATCGCCACGGCGCGCATCCGCCCCGGCCGCTCCGCCAACAGGTCGGCGTCGTAGATCACGGGAGCGGCGCGGAGCGCGTTCTTCGTGAACACGCCCGCCGTGGCGCAGCTCGTTGCGCTCACCAGCAGCGCGACGTCCAGCGCGTCGTCGGCCTTGAGACCGGCGTGCGCCGCGGCGGCGGTGAAGCCGCGCGGCGACGTGACGGAACCGTTCGGGATCTCGGTGAGGGCGGACGCCAGGGGAGTCATCGGCGGGGAAGATACTCGGGGTCCGTCGCTTGTGTAACCGTTCAGCGCGTCGTATCATAGCACAACTTTCCCGGGAGGCCCGTTCGATGTCGGAACCGTTCTTGAGCTCCGACGACTACGACGAACGCGCGCATCAGCTCTACAACGAAGCCCAATACGACGACGCCATCGAGACCCTGCGAGAAGGCCTGGGACTCTACCCGCACGCCGTCGAACTGCATGTAGGCATGGGGTACGCCCGGCTCGCGCGGGAGGAGTATGCGTGGGCGCGCCGCGGCTTCGAAGAAGCGGTGGGCCTTGACCCCGAACACGAAGACGCGCTCGCGGGACTGGGCGAAGTGTTGCTCAAGTTCGGCGATCGCGCGGGCGCGGTGGCGTGTTTCGACCGCATCCTCACGCTCGGGTTCCGCGACGACCACGACCTCATGCTCCAGGTCGGCCGCGCGCTGTTCCGCGAGGGCGTCCTGGATCAGGCCCGACGCTTCTTCGAAGTAGCGATCACGGGGCACCCGGAATCGGCGGAGGCCGCCGCCTGCGTCGGCTACGCCTCCCACCGACTCGCCGACGAGGGCGGCGCGCTCTACTGGCTACGCCGCGCGCTCGAGCTCGACCTCGAGCACGCCGAGGCGCGTATCTACCTCGCGAACCTGCTGTACGATCGGGGCGAGTACGAGGCCGCCCTGTTCCACCTCGAGCGCACCGCGCCGGTCGACCACTTCGACGGCCTCGCGATCTGGCGCCTGATCGAGCTCAAGAAGAGCGTCTATCGCCTGCCGGACGACGATCCGGAGCTGGTGTCTTGGCATCACCGCCTGGACGAGTTGGCCGCGGAGGCTGCTCCCGAGGACCTGCTGCTCGCGGAGATCGAGGCCATGGGGCCGGACGGCCAGATGCGCGATCCCCGTCAGCTCGAGCTGTTCGGCACGCTGCTCACGGAGCTGCAGGGGATGAAAGCCCGATCGGGGCCGGGCGACGTGCACCGCGTCAGCATGCTCAACGGGGCGACCTACGTGGGAACGTGGGAGGAGATCGTCCGGCAAATGAAGGACGACGCGGCGGAGTGGACCCGCGGGTCGCTCGAGCAATACATGGCCGCGGTCGCGCATCGGGGGCGCAAGGAGACCGGCGTCGCCATTCCCGCCACGGATCCGGAGAGCTTCATCCGCGGAAGCGCGGACGCGGGACTACTGAGAATCCTGCACTAGCGCACGAACGGCCGGGTCCCCCTACGCGACAAAAAGAGACAGTCGCTTCGGGAGACCCGGCCGTTCGAGCGTCAACTGCTGTGCTTCAGCTTTACTGCAATCGAGAGCGGCCCGTCCCCGAGCGCGACCAACGTAATCGCCCCAGCGAACAGCAGGCCCTCGAGTTCGATGTTGCCCCCGTGCGGCAGCTTCACGGCGAGAATCGCGATGATCATCTCCAGGGCCATGCACAATGCCCAGAAGCGGGTGAAGATGCCGAGCACGACGCACGCCGCGCCGATGGTCTCGACGGCGATGAGGATGACGGCGAACACGATAGCGAACGGGAACCCGACGTCGTGCAGGAAGGCGGCGGTGGCCGGGATGCCCCGCTGAAACTTGCTCACACCGTGCAGCAGGAACACGCCGCCCACTGCGAGGCGCATGAAGAAGGCCGCGTAGGGCGTGAGTGCGTTCATGAACCCTCCGGGTGGATGGCCTGCGTAACGGGACCGCGCCGGCGCGCGTCCGTACGCACTTCGCGGGCGCCGAGCCGCTTGATGATCACATCGAGCCCGCGCTGCGGCAACGCCCCGCTTACGCCCGCCACATCGGCGAAACAGAGCCCGGCCTCGGGCAGGCCGTGCATAGCGACGTGGCCGCCGTGGCATACCAGGGCCGCCGAGACGCCGCGCGGCCCGATCGTCACCACCGGCGGGTTCGCCGGATTCAACCCCGCGGCGTTGGCGGCCGCGAGCAGCAGGCCGGCGAGCCCCTGGGGATCGGTGAGGCGGTTGGCCGGGATCCCACCGAGATCGGCGAAGACGTGCTCGAATGTCAAAACGTGCAAAAGTTTCGGAGGCGCAGCGGTACCACGAAGGTGCCGCGGATCGTCTCCGCCCCGAGCGGGTCGCCGTACAGGTCGAAGCGCCGCGCCCGGAAGAGATACCGGCCGCTGATGATGGCTCCCCCGCCAACCGGCGTCACGTATTGCGTGATGATCAACTGCCCCGCGACGGAATCGGTCGGCGTCCCGTGCGAGTACGCATAGATAGGGGGTAAGTTGATGTTGAACGGGACGCTGGACCAAACGGCCCACGGCCGCTTCGGAACGCAGTACGGATCGAGCGGGCCGATGAACGTCGTCGCCTCGCGCGGGCTGATAGAGTCGATCTCGAACGTCCCCGGGGCGAGGATGGAATCCCGCAGGGTGATCAGGACCGAGTCTTTCGCGGCGTTGCGGGTGAGCGAGTCGACGAGCCGGAAGGCGAGCTTGCCGTTCCGTTTGGGGTAGTGCAGGGCAAAGGCGCCGCCGCTCTGGTGGCGGATCCCGGTGCCGAAGGCCGTCATGTAGAACTTGCCGTCCTCACTCGTGTCCGTGAGGCTCATGACCACCACGGCGCCCGTATCGGCGATGCTGTCCGTCCCGTTGGTGAGGTGCGCCACGTAGCGCAGCGGACCCCCGGTCGCGTGAGCGGTAATCAACCCGGCCGTCGGGCCGGTCGTGTCGATGGTGTAGACGCTGGGCGCGGGGGACGAGTCGAATCGCACGGTCGTGGCGGCGGGCGTCTTCTGCGCGACCGCGAGCGGCACCGTGATCGTATCACCCGGCATGAGGAACAGCGTGTCGAGCAGCAGGGTCATGTCGAGCGGGCGCGAGACGATGACCAGGGCGCCGCTGGCCACGCTGTCCGGCCGCGTGGCGACCACGAACGCTGAACCCTTTCCCTTGCCGGCGATCTTCCCGGACGGGTCCACCGTGGCGACCGACGTGGGACTGATGGACCACTGAAAGGGACCGGGAACGAGATGGTTGCCGGCCGCGTCCTCCAAGAAGACGGCACGGGCCGGCAGCGTGTCCCCTACGAAGACCGAGTCGAGCACAGGCGCCACCACGAGGAAGAGCTGCCCCCCGGAGTCGGAGAGGCTGACGCACGCGAGCGCCGCCGCGGTGGCGGCGAGGGACAACGCCAACAGGTATCGTTTCATAGGGCCTAAGTGTAAGGGGAGTCGGTCGCCGGTGACCAGGTCGTCGGGACCATTATGGAACACCGACGGCGGGCGATTGCTCCGGGATCCCCTAGAACATCGACATCGCGAGGAACGACCGCAGGTTGTCGTTGGCGATGCGCAGCCGGACCGACAACAGCCGCACCACCGACCACAGCACCTTGTAGGCGATGTCGCGGTTGAAGTCCAGCAGCAGCTCGAAGTCCGAGCGGGCGATGGTGATCAACGTGCAGGAGGTGTTGGCGATCGCATCGGTGGAGCGCTCCGAGCGGTCGAAGATGGCCATTTCGCCGAAGCAGGCGCCCGGCTTGAGGACCGCCAGGGCTTCCTCCCCGGACCCCGGAATGGTGCGGGAGATGCGGACCTCGCCCTCGGAGATAATGAAGAGCCGGTTGCCCGGTTCCCCTTCCTTGAAGACGTGCTGACTGACGGCGAACTTCTGCTCCCGGCAGACCTCCGACACGCGGGCCAGCTCGCCGTCGTCCAGGTCTTGGAAGACCGCTGCCTGCTTCAGCAGATTGAGGTTCACGCGGACGAAGGTATGACGCACGCGAGGGAGGGGCAAGTGAAACCGTGGGTGACGCGGGCGGATCTCCTGACCGCGCTTCGGATTCCTCTCGCCGCGGCGTTTCCGTTCGTGCACCAGCCGGTGTGGCAGCTCGCGCTCGTAGGCGCGGCCGCCGCCTCGGACTTCTTCGACGGGATGCTGGCGCGCCGGTTCGGCGGGTCGCGCGCCGGCGCCGTTTTGGATCCGACCGCCGACAAGGTCTTCATGGCGGCGGCGTTCCTCACCGTCGCGCGCACCGGTCTGCTGCATCCCCTGGAGATCGTGGGCGTCGTGGCTCGGGACATCGTGGCGGCGGTGGGGTACGTGGGAGCGTGGCTGTGGCGGCGGCCCACTACGCTGCCCGCGCGCGCTGGTGGGAAGGCGGTCACCGTGCTGCAGCTGCTCACGTTGGTGGCGTTCATTGCCCGATCCCCGCTGGTGCGGTCGCTCGCCTGGGCCACCACGGCCGTAGGGCTGTACGCCATCTGGGACTACGGCCGGGCGGCCGCCCGGACGCGGGCCAGCGAGACGCGGGGGAAGGGGACATGATGCGGCGGGTTTGGTTGAGCATGCTGCTCGCGGCGGGCGGAGTCACGGGCCTCGCCGCCCAGGAGTTCCATCCGCCCCAAGTGCGGCCGGCGGGCGACCGCGGGACCCACCTCGGGCTGTTCGGGTTCGGCGTGCGCGGCGGCATCGACCTGGCCGGCAGCAGGCAGATGGTGTTCGGCGTCACGCTCGACGCCGGCAATCTCGTCTCCCCCCGCCTCCGGATCCGGCCGTCGGGTGAAGTCGGTTTCCTCAACGGGCGTAACAGCTACGTCGGCAGTTTGGAGGCGCTGTACCGCTTCACCGGGGACGAGCAGACGGCGACGCCGTACGTGGGGGCGGGATTCAGCCTGGTGGGACATGAATCGTGCGGCGCCGACCCCGACTGTCCCGACCTCTGGGCCAACCTGGTGGTGGGCTTCGAGGCTCACTACCGGTCCACCTTCAACTGGCTGCTCGAGTACCACAGCATGGGTGGCTTCAGCCACAATCGTTTCTACGTGGGCCTGACGACGCGGCGGGGGAACTGACGTGGGGGGGAACAGTCGCGAGATCACCGCGCGATGGCGTGAAGGATTGCTGTTCGAGGCTGGCCCGTCCGGCCGTCCGGCTGTTCTGGTGGATGGCGATGGCGCGGTCGCCACGTCGCCGGTCGAGATGTTGCTGGTTGCGGCGGCCACGTGCTCCGCGTCGGATGTCGTGCTGATTCTCCAGAAGCAGCGCGTGACCTTGCGAGCCTTGGAGATCACGCTGCGGGGGACGCGTCGTGAGGAGCAGCCGCGACGCTATACCGCAATGCATTTCGTCTTCACGCTCTCCGGCGTCGGGGTGGACGAGACCAAGGCGCGCCGCGCGATCGATCTTTCGCTCGAAAAGTATTGCTCGGTCGTCGCGTCTCTCGCTCCCGACATTCACGTCACCTACGACCTCGCGCTTCGCTAGGGCCGTGGTCGCCGCGACCGGGCTCGCCGCGGGCGTGGCCCTGCCGCTGCGCGCCCAGGCCATCGGGGCCACGGAGATCGGTGCCGGGGCCACGGTGGTCTTGGCGCACCGCGGTTTCTGGGGTCCGGAGCTGGGAGTGGCGCGGCGTGCGGGAGGTCAGGGACGGTTCGCGTTCACGGCCGCGTGCGGCGACTATGAGCGCGCGCTGGGTGTCCGCCTCGAGGCGACCGCACAGTTCCTGCTCCGCCCGCTAGAGCGTGGCGGCGTGGGCCCGTACGGTGGCCTGGGGCTGGCGTTCGTCGGGTCGGAAGGCACGCGGGGTGCGAGCTACCTGACGGCCCTGCTGGGCGTCGATCAGGAGCCGGGTGCTCGGGCGGGGTGGTACGCGGAGCTGGGATTGGGCGGCGGCGTGCGGCTCGCCCTAGGGCGGCGGTTCCGGCGCTTCCCGTCCTTGTGGCCTCACTAAAAGGGCGCCCGGTTAGGGGCGCCCGGAGAAACCTTCCCGGTCGGTAACGCTCAGGCGCTCGCGCCGACGGGCGCGCTCCGGGCGACCACGGGTCGGCAGTAGCGCTCGCCCAGCACGCGCAGTTCCGCCAGCTGCGGCTCGTCCAGCGCATCGTAGCGCTCGGCGAGGTACAGCATCGTGTCGTCGAACCATTCCTTCTGGTGCTCGGGAGTGGCTTCCAGCACGCCGCAGCGCAGGATGTGCGAGAACAACTCGTCACGGGCCTGTTCGAAGGGGGTGGGGGTGGACATCTTGCGAGGTTCCGAACGCTTCTTGGTCATGCGGGGGTGCTCCTCTCTTGTCTGGACCGGGAACGCGGGGACTGCGAGACGGCTCGGGTCGCGCGAAGGCGCCGATCAATCGGCGCCGCAATGTAATAGGGCGCTTTGCGTCACGCAAAGGCCGACCACGGGGGCCGGGAGTGGTATTATCATGGACGGGGCGGTGGGCGGGTGGTGGCACACATCAGCGAAGGCGGGCACATGAGCGATCACTCGGAAGAAGTGTACGGACCGGACCGCGCCGAGCGCTTGCTCGCCATGCTGCGCGCGCTGGCCGAGCGGATTCAGGCGCTGGACCGGACGGGCCGGCTGCTCGAAGGCGCGCCGGAGCTCCAGAAGCTCCTGGGGAACGCGCGCAGCGAGCTGTTTCACTATGAGGTGCGGGTGACGTACGATACGCCGGAGATCGCGGAGGGTCGGCGCATCGTGGACGAGGCGGAGCGGCGGGAGCGCGACGCCGCGGCCGGATTCGACGACGACGAGGACGACGAACCGTGGCGGAGGACTGGGAACGAATGAAAGGGTTCTACCTGCTGCTGGTGGCGGTGGCCGTGATCGGCGGCGGAGCGCTGTGGTACACGTCGCAGCGGGGCCCCGCGCCGCCCCCGTCCGTCGCGCCAGGTGCAGCGACGCCGGTCGCGGCGGCAGACGCATTCCGCGGCTTTACGCTGGGATCGGACTCCGCGAGGGTCGAGATCGCGGAGTATTCGGACTTCGAGTGTCCGTTCTGCGCATCGTTTGCCACGGTCCAGATGCCGGTGATCCGCGAGCAGTTGATCGCCACGGGTAAGGTGCGGTGGCGGTTTCACGACTTTCCGCTGCCCTCGCACAAGTACTCCCGCTATGCGGCGCTGGCCGCCCAGTGCGCCGGCGAGCAGGGCAAATTCTGGGAGATGCACGACCAGCTGTTCACCAACCACCAGTGGGCCCAGACGGGGAAGAACCCGCGCTCGGTGTTCCGCGACTTCGCCAAGGCCATCAGGCTCGACCTCGACAAGTACGACGCGTGCATGGACGGCCAGCGCTACGCCGCGCGACTGGACGCGAGCGTGCAGGAAGGCGAGCAGGTCGGCGTGCGGGGAACGCCGAGCTTCTTCGTGAACGGGCGTCCGTACACGGGACGCGGCACCTCGGACGATTTCAAGGGTCTCGTCGACAGCCTGACCAAGAAACACAAGTGATCCGGCGGCAGGCGATCGTGCTCCTCGCGCTCGTGGGGCTGCTCGTCGCGACCTATCTCTGGCTCTACAAGATCGGCGTGCTCGGCGGGCTGCAGTGCGGCACCGGAAGCTGCGAGTCCGTGCAGGCGAGCCGCTACGCCGAGCTGTTCGGCATCCCCGTGGCCTTGTACGGCGTGGCCGGGTACGCGGCGCTGATGGCCCTCGGGCTGGCCAGCCTGCGGCCCCGCGTTGCCGTGGACCGGCGCGTCGCCGTGCTGCTGGCGACGCTCGCCACCGTGGGATTCGCGTTCTCGCTCTACCTCACCGCGATCGAGCTGTTCGTGCTGCACGAGATTTGCCGATGGTGCGTCGCTTCCGCCGTGATCGCGACCGCGATCTGGGTGCTGTCCCTCCCAGAACTGCGTCACCCACCCGCGACGACCTGATGACGGCGCACGCGGACGCCCGGGCCAGCCGGCGCGGTCGCTATCTCCTCACGCTCGCGCTCGCGGCGCTGGGCGTGGTGTACGGCGACATCGGCACGAGCCCACTGTACGCGATCCGCGAGGCGTTCCACGGGACCCACGGCATCGCGGTCACACCCGGGAACGTGCTCGGTGTGCTGTCGCTCGTGTTCTGGTCACTGGTCATCGTCGTCACGATCAAATATCACATCGTCATTATCCGGGCCGACAACAAGGGTGAAGGCGGCGTGCTCGCCCTCATGGCGCTCGTCAACGGCAGCCGTCTGGCGCGAGGGCTGACGCCCCGCCGCGTCATGATCATCCTGGGGATCTTCGGGTCGGCGTTGTTGTACGCGGACGGCGCTCTGACGCCAGCCATCTCCGTGTTGAGCGCCGTGGAGGGACTCGAGATCGCGGCCCCGGCGCTGGCCTCATGGGTGATCCCCGGGACGCTCGTGATCCTGATCGGCCTGTTCCTGTTGCAGAGCCGCGGGACCGCCCGGATCGGGGCCGTGTTCGGCCCGGTGATGCTCGTGTGGTTCGCCACCATCGGCGTGCTCGGGCTGAGCGAGATTCTCCACCAGCCCGGCGTGCTGGCCGCGATCTCCCCCTACTACGCCCTACGCTTCTTCGCCGAGGATGTACACCGCAGCTTCGTGGTGTTGGGCGCCGTCTTCCTCGTGGTCACGGGCGGTGAGGCCCTGTACGCGGACCTCGGCCACTTCGGCCACAGGGCGATTCAGATGGCGTGGTTCGGGGTCGCCTTCCCGTGCCTGCTGCTCAATTACTTCGGGCAGGGGGCCCTGCTGCTGCGCGACCCCGCCGCCGCGGTGAACCCGTTCTATCACCTCGCACCGAGCTGGGCGTTGTACCCGCTGATCGCGCTCGCGACGGCCGCCACGATCATCGCGTCGCAAGCGGTGATCTCCGGTGCGTTCTCCCTGACGCGCCAGGCGGTGCAGCTCGGCTACAGCCCGCGGCTGCGAATCGAGCACACGTCGTCCCGCGAGATCGGCCAGATCTACGTGCCCGCTGTCAACTGGGGCCTCATGGCGCTCACCTGCGCCCTGGTGCTCTCGTTCCGCACCTCGAGCAACATCGCCGGCGCGTACGGCGTGGCCTTGTCTACGTTGATGCTCATTACGACGCTGATGTTCTACGTGATGAGCCGTGAAGTGTGGCGCTGGAGCTTCGCACGCGCCGCGATCGTGTCCGGCCTGTTCCTGTGGGTGGACCTGCTGTTCTTCGGCGCGAACATGCTGAAGATCCGCTACGGCGGCTGGGTCCCCCTGCTCATTGCGGCGATGATCTTCCTGCTGATGACGACCTGGAAGCGGGGACGCGAGATCCTCGCCAAGCGCATGCTGGAGAAGACGGTGCCGCTGAAGATGCTGCTCGCCGACCTGGCGGCGGAGCCGCCGACCCGCGTGCCCGGCACTGCCGTCTTTATGTACGGCACCGCCGATCACACACCCCCGGCCCTCGTCCACAACCTGGCCCACAACAAGGTGCTGCACGAGAAGGTCGTCTTCCTCACCGTGGTCACTGAAGACGTTCCCCATGTGGAGCCGACCGAGCGCGTGACGGTCAAGCGCATGGGGAAGGGATTCCACTCAGTCGTCGCTCGATACGGCTTCATGGACGATCCGGATATCGAGGACGTGCTGGGGTGCTGCCGAGCGGAGTCCCTCGACATCCGGACGGAGGGCACGACGTTTTTTCTCGGCCGCGAGACGCTCGTCCCGTCCGACCGGCCGGGCATGCCCCAGTGGCGGGAGGAGTTGTTCGCGTTCATGTCGCGGAATGCGCTGCGGGCCACCGCCTTCTTCAAGATTCCGGCGAACCAGGTGTTCGAGGTGGGGACCCAGGTGGAGCTCTAAAGGGGGTTGGTGGAGGTTGTAACGTGGGTGGGACAACCTCCCCCGTCCTATTCTACCTGGCCGTACTTCGCGATGTCTTCCGGCAATTCTCCCTGCGCGGTGGTCGTATTCTCCTTGCCTTGCACCATGATGCGGATCTGCTCGACCACGTCCGGGTTGGCGAGTGTCGTGACGTCGCCGACGTCTCGGCGATTCGAGATGGCCGCGAGCACACGCCGCATGATCTTCCCGGAGCGTGTCTTGGGCATATCCGGCACGATGTACACGTGCTTGGGTCGCGCGATCTTGCCGATCACTTCTTCGTTGGCCTTGATCACGCGGTCGATCACGGCCTGGCTGGGCGGCACGCCCGGCTTGAGCGCCACGTACACTTCGGGCACGCGTCCCTTGACCTCGTCCTGGACCGGGACGACGGCGGCCTCGGCGATCTCGGGGACGGTGAGACAGGCCGACTCGATCTCCTTCGTGCCGAGGCGGTGACCGGCCACGTTGATCACGTCGTCAATCCGGCCGAGGATGCGATAATAGCCATCGGCCGCTTGCACCGCGCCGTCCCCGCACAGGAACGGCCAGTCGCGCCAGTCCTTGCTGCGAGGATTCTTGTTGTACTTGGCGAAATAGGTCTTGATGTAGCGGTCGCGGTCTCCCCAGATCGTCTGCATGATGCCCGGCCACGGGTTGCGGATGCAGATGTTGCCCGCCTTGCCGGACCCTTTGGGGACTTCCACTCCGGTTTCATCGTAGATGACCGGATGAATGCCCGGCGCGGCGGGGCCGCAGCTGCCGGGCTTCATCGCGTGAATCGCCGGCATGGTGGTGCCGAGAAAGCCTCCCGTTTCGGTCATCCACCATGTGTCGGTGATTACCGCTTCCTGTTTGCCGACCTCGTCGTAATACCAGCGCCACGCCTCCGGCTCGATCGGCTCGCCCACGGTCGTCATCGACTTGAAATGGTATTTGTACTTGCGCGGCTCCTGGGGACCGAGCTTCCGCAGCATCCGAATCGCCGTCGGCGCGGTGTGAAAAATGTTCACGCCCAACCGCTCGGCGATGCGCCACGGCCGGCCCGCGTCGGGAAACGTCGGTACGCCTTCGTACAGCACGCTCGTCGCCGCGTTCGCCAGAGGACCGTAGACGATGTAGGAATGCCCGGTGATCCAGCCGATGTCCGCCATGCACCAGTAAATGTCTTCCGGATGAATGTCGAGAATCCACTTGGACGTGGCGGTCACGTAGGACAGATAACCGGCGATGCCGTGTTGGGCGCCCTTGGGCTTGCCGGTCGTGCCGCTCGAGTACATCAGGAAGAGCGGCGCTTCCGACGGCAACGGCACCGGATCCACGTTCTTGCCTTTGTAGTCCTTGAGCAGGTCGTTCACAAAGGAATCGCGACCGGAAACCATCGGCGTCTTGGCCGAATACTTTCCGGGGTAGCGTTGCCACACCAGGACCTTATCGACGTCCTGCCCTAGTTCTTTCGCGGTCTTTACCGCGATGTCGGCATTCGCCTTGTGATCGACGAGCGTGCCATTGCGCCAGTAGCTGTCCATGGTGATCAGGAAGCGGCTGCCCGAGTCCTGCATGCGCGAGCCGCACGCCTGACCGCTGAACCCCCCAAAGACTTGCGAGTGGATGATTCCCAACCGCGCACACGCCAGCATCGTGATGGGCAGCTCCGGGACCATCGGCATGTGAAAGGTGACGCGGTCGCCGGCCTTGAGTCCCAGGCCGCGCAGCAGCGCGGCCACCTCATTGACGCGGTCATACAGCTCCCGATACGTGATGACCACGTCCCGCTCCGCTTCGGGCTCGGGCACGAAAATGAAGGCTGCCTTGCTTCCGTACTTGGTCAGATGGCGGTCCACGCAATTGTACGACGCGTTGATCTTGCCGCCGACGAACCATTTCCAGAACGGCGCGTCGCTGGTATCGAGGACGGTGCGATACGGCTCGAACCACGTCAGCATGTCCGCATATTCTCTGAAGCAATCGGGGAACTCGTCGAGCCCGAACCTGGCAAAGACCTGCGAGTTCCGCATGTTCGCCTGTGCCTTGAATTGCTCGGAAGGCTGATAGTATGCCTCTTCCTTCCAATGCACGGCGATCTGCGCTTCGCTGACCTCGGTTTGCTCCGTCGGCTTCATGGTCTTCGCCATCTGGTCCGCCTCCTGGCCGGCACCTACCCCTTGTTGCGCAAAAGCTTGCCCGGGATGTCGTGTGTTCAGGGGATGGGCTAAGGTATGCCCACGGGATGGACGGCGGTCAAGGCAGGCCTTGCAAACTGCCCCGCAAGCGTTCCGTCTGCGGCACGCCAGCGGGTGAGATGCCTCACCCCGTTTTGACAAGCGGTTGACGGCCCGCAGGTTAGCTGTATGGCATCGGAGTCGCATAACCCCCGGCCGGTGAACTACTGGAGCCGACTGTGGAGGAGCTGGTGACAATGTCCATGCGTCCGGGCGAGAAAGTCTTGGCCGCTCCCGAGGAGCTGGGGCTCGACTCACGTACGGCGTTTCGCCGTGCGGCCACCGAGCTGCTGGAACAGCTGCAGGAAGGTGCCGGGCGTCTGATCATCGACCTCGCGGGCACGCGGCAGATCGACAGCGCCGGCCTCGGTGCCCTGATGTTGATTCAGCGGAAGGCCGCGGAGCGACGGCTGATCGTATGCTTGCGCGGTGCCAATGAGGAGCTGCGCTTCCTGCTGGTGCTCACCAAACTCGACGACCTGTTCGAGCTGGAGAGTAGCCCGAGCTGAGCCGCCGGTAGGCCGGGGGGGAGGACCCGCATATATTGGGCGCAGCTATGGCGTCCCCATCCCTCGGCCCACGGCGTAAAGTGCTGTTCGTCGAGGACGAGTCGACGCTGCGGCGGACCTACAAGCGATTTTTCGCCGACCGCTACCACCTGGCCTTCGCTGCGAGCGGGACCGAGGCTCGCCGCCAGCTGAGCGAGTTCCACCCCGAAGTGCTGGTGCTCGATCTCCGCCTGCCCGACACCGATGGTATCACCCTTCTGCAAGAGATTCGGCGGTCACAGCCCGCTCTCCCCGTGATCGTCACAACCTCATACGTGAGCATGGAGCCGCTCATCAACGTGCTCGACCTCGGCCACTCGGGCTACCTCGTCAAGCCGTTCGACCTGGAAGATCTCGCCGCCCGCATCGATGCTCTCGGCTGAGGCCCTCCGGCACGTCTTCGGTGAAGGGGGAGGGCAGGTCGTCGCGCTCGACGGCGTGTCTTTCAACCTGACGCCGGGTCAGACGCTCGCGATCTTTGGCCCGAACGGGGCGGGCAAGACCACGCTCCTCAAGGTGCTCGCCGGTCTGATCCGTCCTCGCGAGGGGGTGGTGCGGGTGGCCGGGGGGCGACGTGCGATCGGCTGGATCGGCCACCAATCCCAGCTGTACGAACACCTCACGGTACGCGAGAACCTGCATTTCTGGGCTTCGCTCTACGGGGTGCCTGCGGCGCGCCGCGGCCCGCGCGCCGCGCTCGTCCTGGAACGCCTCGGCATGGCTGATCGAGCGGACCAGCCCGTGTGGTCGCTGTCCCGGGGTCTGACGCAACGCGCGGCGATCGCCAAGGCCCTGATCCACGATCCCTCCGTCCTGCTGCTCGACGAGCCGTTCACGGGGCTCGATCTGGCCGCCGCGGCCGAGCTCCGGGTGTTGCTCGGCGAGCTGCGCGGAGACACAGGAGGTCGCGTGGTCGTGCTCACGACGCACAACGTGGACGAGGGGGTCGAGCTCGCCACCGACGTGGCGTTCCAGCGGCACGGCCGTTTCGTCCACTTCGCGCCGCGCGGAGGGCGGGGGTCGGCCGAGATCGCGGCCGCGTATCGGCGGGCGGTGACGGATGGGTGAGCTGTGGGCGCAAGCGTGGGCCGTCGCGCGG
>DATNOH010000156.1:0-3453 GCA_035601435.1 Gemmatimonadales bacterium
TGTTACGTCTGTACTTGACGTATCTGCGTGACGTAGTTAGCCTTCCCTCCGAACCAAGAGCTGGCATCCTTCCGAAGGACGGTCCCGCTCAGGAGCGGGTTCCGGCGCTGTACACACGCCCGGTCTCATTCCCCAGGTTCACAACGAGAGTGACGCTGCAGCGCGGTGGCATCAGCCACCGGCAGCGTGCGTGTGTGTGTATTGCGAAAGGAAGCAATCAGTAATGCCATTTACCTCTCTCGGGCTCGCGCCCGAGCTGGTGCGTGCCGTGGCCGACGAAGGCTACGAGCAGCCCACCCCCATTCAACTGGAAGCGATTCCGCTCGCCCTCGCCGGCCGCGACCTCATCGGGTCCGCGCAGACCGGCACCGGCAAGACGGCGGCGTTCATGCTGCCGATTCTGCAGCGCCTGTCGCGTAACGGCGTCAAGCACGTCCTGCGGGCGCTCATCCTGGTCCCCACGCGTGAGCTGGCGGAGCAGGTGTTGCAGAGCGCCAAGGCGTACGGGCGCCACCTGGACGTCAGCGCCGCGGCCATCTACGGCGGCGTCGGCATGGAGCCGCAGACCCGTGCGCTCTCTCGCGGGGTCGACATCGTGGTCGCGACCCCGGGCCGCCTGCTCGACCATATGGAGCGCGGCCACGTGGACTACTCGCGGCTCGAAGTGCTGGTGCTCGACGAGGCCGACCGCATGCTCGACATGGGATTCGCGCCAGACGTGAACCGCATCTTGCGCGCGCTGCCGCACAAGCGACAGACGATGCTCTTTTCCGCCACCATCTCCCGCGAGGTGGATGCCCTCGCCCGCAAGGCGCTCGACGGCCACGCCTCGGTCGAGATCGGCCGGCGCGCGAAGCCCGCCGAAGGAATCGAGCACGTGATCGTCGCGACCGACAAGCTGCAGAAGCGCGGCGTGCTCGCGCGCATCCTGCAGGCCAAGCCGGCGGGCCAGACGCTGGTGTTCACGCGCACCAAGTACGGCGCGGACAAGCTGGTGACGTTCCTGCGGCGTGAGGGGATTCCCGCGCACGCCATCCACGGCGACAAGGCCCAGAGCCATCGCACCCGCACCCTGGACGCGTTCCGCTCAGGCGAAGCCGACGTGCTGGTCGCGACCGACATCGCGGCGCGGGGGATCGACGTGGACGGCATCCGGATGGTGGTGAACTTCGACGTACCGCACGAAGCGGAGGTCTACGTGCACCGGGTGGGCCGCACGGCACGGGCCGGCGCGCGGGGGCTCGCGCTCACGCTGCTGTCGCCCGACGAGTGGCTCCTCATGGGGGACATCGAGAAGCTCGTGGGCCAGATCTTCCCGCGGGAAGTGATCCCCGGTTTCGAACCGTCGGTCAAGCCGCTGCAGCCCAAGCCGCTCCACGCGGAGCAGCCCAAGCAGGGTCGATCGGTGCGCGCCCGCAGCGGGGGCCGCCGCAGGCGGTAATCAGCCTCGATTCTCGATCGCCACGTAATCCCGCTTGTCGGCTCCCGTGTAGATCTGATGCGGGCGCGCGATTTTCTGCTCCTTGTCGAGCAGCATCTCCTGCCACTGCGCCAGCCACCCCGGCGTCCGCCCGATCGCGAACAGCACCGGAAACATGTCCATCGGGAACTTCATCGCCTCATAGATGATCCCCGAGTAGAAATCCACGTTGGGGTACAGCTTGCGCGTGATGAAGTAGTCCTCCTGCAGCGCGATCCGCTCGAGCTCGACGGCGATGTCGATGAGCGGGTTCTTGCCCGTGACGTCGAACACCTCTTCGGCGACCCGCTTGATGAGCTTGGCGCGCGGATCGTAGTTCTTGTAGATCCGGTGGCCGAAGCCGAACAAGCGGAATTCGCCGCGCTTCACGCGCTCGAGGTACGCCGGGATGTTCTCCTTCGAGCGGATCTCCCGTAGCATCTTCAGCACTTCTTCGTTGGCGCCGCCGTGCAGCGGGCCGTACAGGGCCGCGGCGGCGGCCGCCATGGCCGAATAGGGATCGGCGTGCGACGAGCCGACGCCCCGCATGGCGCTGGTCGAGCAGTTCTGCTCGTGATCCGCGTGGAGGATGAACAGGACGTCGAGCGCGTGCTCGAGCGTCTTGTTCGGCGTGTACTTCACCTCCGTCGCCTTGAACATCATGTTCAGGAAGTTGCCTGCGTACGACAGGTCGTTGTCCGGGTACGCGTACGGCATGCCCACCGAGTGGCGGTAGGCGAAGGCGGCGAGGGTGGGCGCCTTGGCGATGAGCCGGAAGATCTGGTTCCAGCGCGACGTCTCGTTGGTGATCTGCTTCGCTTCGGGATAAAAGGTCGAGAGCGCCGCGACGGTGCTCACGAACATCCCCATGGGGTGGGCGTCGTGATGGAACCCGTCGATGAACTTCTTGATGCTCTCGTGGACGATCGTGTGGTGGGTGATGCTGTACACCCACGAATCGAGCTCCGCCGCGGAGGGCAGCTCGCCGTGCAGCAGCAGGTACGCCGTTTCCAGAAACGTGCTCCGCTCGGCCAGCTGCTCGATCGGATACCCGCGGTAGCGCAGGATTCCCTTGTCGCCGTCGATGAAGCTGATCGCGCTGCGGCACGCGGCCGTGTTCAGGAACCCGGGGTCGTACGTCGCCAGCCCCGCATCGGTGTCCACGACTTTGAGCTGGCGCAGGTCGACCGCTCGGATCGTTCCGTCCTGAATCGGCAGCTCGTACGTCTTGCCGGTCCGGTTGTCGGTGACGGACAGGGTTTGCTTCGACACGCGAATCGTCCTGGGAAATGGCTGGCGAAAGATAACCCCGGATGGACGGGGGGAGACGGGGAAAGACGGATGACGTTATCTTCTGCGCTACTCATGGCCCAAGCCACCACCGCAAAGCCCGCCAGCCTGTACCCGACGCGCTCAGCCGCCGGCGCCCTGTTGGGCCAGCAGCTGGCCGGCCGCGGCTACCTCGGCTGCCTGCTGCTCGGCATCACCCCCGAGGGTGTCGAGATCGCGGCCAACGCCGCCAAGGCCATGGGGGCCCAGTTCGACGTGGTGGTCGCGGCCTTCATCAAGCTGGGCTCGAACCTGGCGCCGATCGGCGCCGTCGCCGAGTCGGCCCCATCGGAAATGGACCCCGATTTCCAGCCCAGCGGGGCGCTCATGGACAAGCTGGCGAGCGCCATCGATGAGTCGCGCGCCCGCGTGAGCCAGGACCTGATCCTGTACCGCACGGAGCGCCCGGTGAAAAAGCTCGCGGGCAAAATCGCGGTGATCATCGACGGCCAGGTGACGTATCCGTGGAGAGTGCTCGCCGCCGCGAAGGTCGCCGAGCAGCTGGGCGCCAAGCAGGTCGTGATCGCGACGCCGGTGGCGACCCAGGCCGCAGCCGATCGGGTCGCCGCCCGGCGCTACGACTTCGTATGTCCCAGCGTCGTGATGGATGCCCAAGGGCACCCGGCACCCTACGGCGATGTCGCCGGAGAGACGCCGGAGCGGCT
>DATNOH010000157.1:0-2883 GCA_035601435.1 Gemmatimonadales bacterium
GCGGCTGCAGACCACCGCGCCCGGCGTCTGGGCGATCGGCGAGGTCGCAGGTAGCCCGCAGTTCACGCACATCAGCGTCGACGATTTCCGCGTAGTCCATGCCAATTTAACCGGCGGCAACCGTGTGACCACGGGCAGGCAGGTCCCATATTGTCTGTTTACGGACCCCGAACTTGCTCGTATCGGTCTGAGTGAAGCAGAAGCGGAGGCTCAAGGGAGAGCGTATCGCCTGTTTAAGGTCCCAATGGAAACCAACCTGCGTGCACGCACGCTTTCGGAGACCCGCGGGTTCGTGAAGGCCCTCGTGGAGGCTGATAGCGATCGCATCCTCGGGTTCACGGCTTTCGGTGTCGGTGCGGGGGAGATCCTGGCCGCGGTCCAGATTGCGATGATCGCAGGGCTGCCCTACACCGCGCTGCGCGATGCGGTCCTGACTCACCCAACACTGGTCGAAGGTCTCATACCTCTGTTGTCATCCGCGGCGTCAGCGCACAACGTTGTCGAGACAAGAGGAGCCCAGATCTCCGCCGCATGAGGTGAACTGCAACAGCAATGAGAAAAATAGGAAGTGATCCGGTCGTTGCGCAACATGTCTTGACTCGCAGTGCCGTCCGCGCTCTTTCATGTTACTGAGAGGACTTGTATCCCGCTAACTGTTGCGGCAGAGGCTATTCGTTCGCTTCTAGGGTTCAGCGTTAGCTAGTTTGTGTCGCGAAACTGAGAAACGTTAGTCTTTCTCAGCACGTAACGAGCGCGTCGGCCACCAGATTTCGGCGCCGGCGTCGGCGGAAACGCCACGAAAATCGCGGCGACCCGCCTTCGCACCCTGGCCACATCGTTCCCCCCCGTGAGCGGCGCGCTCTGCCGTGAGAGGATCCCCGACCCTCTGCCCCGTCCCCGGGCAGTTTTTTGTTGACGAGCGAGTGTTGGAGAGTATATATACTTTCCTCGTGACGCGCCCGCTCACCACCAGCCCCGCCGGCCAGCGGATCCTGGCGCGCTTGCGCGCCCTCGGCCCCTTCCTCGAAGGATCCCTCACCGTGAGCACCAAGCGGTGTGGGCGGCCCACGTGTCGGTGCGCCACCGAGGGACCGCTCCACGAGACGGCGCTGTTGACCTGGAAGGAAGACGGCACGACGCGAACGCTGCACGTGCCAATCGCGTTGCGCGAGGACGTGGCCGCCTGGGTCGACGAAGCCAAGCGGCTCAAGCAGCTGAGCCACGAGATGTCCATGGCCCAGCGGGCGTTTCTGATCGCGCAACGGCGCCAGCGGGCCCGGTGAGGCCGCTGACCCGGCCGCTCAGCTTCGCGGATCTCGAACTGCCGTCCCACGGCGTCGCGCTGGAGGCGACCCTGCAGGCCCTCGTCGACTTTCTCGACAGTCATGAGGAGCTGGTGGCCCTCGTCCACGCCGATCTGCTGCGCGGCCTCACGCGCCCCCGGACGGGGCGCGACGGCCTGAACGCCGCCCAGGTCCTCCGCGCCTTCGTGCTCCAACGGGTGAAAGCCTGGGATTTGCGGGAACTGCGCGAGCGCATCGCCGACGGCTACACGCTGAGGATCTTCACGACCTTCGACGCCCAGCCGGTGCCCAAGCACGATGCCTTCCACCGGGCGTTTTGCCGCCTGACCCCCGCGACCGTCCGCGCCCTGAACGACGCCGTCGTCCAGGCCGCCGTCGGGCTGGCTCTCGAGGACGGCGCCCAGCTCCGCGTCGATACCACCGTGGTCGAAACCGACATCCATTGGCCCATGGACAACACCCTGCTCGGGGATGCCGTCCGCGGGCTCACGCGGTTGGTCAAGCGCCTGGGCGAGCACGTGCCGAGCGCGCTGAGGGGGTTCACCGACCACACCCGCCGGGCCCGGCGCCGTATGCACGAGATCAGCCGCCTGACCCCCGCGGAGCGACCGCGGCGGCAGAAGCGTAAGTACCGCGATCTCCTCGGCGTCACCGTGGGCGTCGTCGCGACGGCGCGGTCCGCGGTCGCCACGGCCCGGATGGCTCCGCCCGAAGATCTGCGCGCGGCCGCCCGCGTCATCGGCGTGTGCGGTGAGATCGACCACTTCTGTGACCTGGCCGATCGGGTCATCGCCCAAACCCGCCGCCGCGTGCTCGCGGGCGAACCGGTTCCCGTTCACGAGAAGATCTTCTCCATCTTCGAACCCCACACGGATCTCATCAAGCGCGGCAAGGCCCAGAGCCCCGTCGAGTTCGGCCACAAGGTATTCTTGGCGGAGAGTCGTCACGGCCTCATCACCGACTACCGCGTGCTCGACGGCAATCCCCTCGACGAGGGGCACGTCCCGTCCTCGCTGATCCAGCATCAGGCCACGTTCGGGCGCGTCCCCGCCCTCTATGCGGCCGATCGCGGGTTCTACACCCCCGCGAATGTGGAGACGTTGATCGCCGCCGGCGTGGGCACCGAGTGTGTCCCCCAGCGAGGCGGGACGAAGACCGCGAAGCGGATCGCGCACGAGAAGAATCGGGCGTTCAAGAACGGCCAGCGCTTCCGCGCCGGCATCGAAGGGCGCATCTCGGTCCTCTTGCGGGGCCGGGGCATGCGGCGCTGCTTGCTCGAGGGGCGCGCGCGGTTCGAGGTGTTCGTGGGGGCGGCGGTCCTGGCCAACAATCTGTTGCGGATCGCCGACCTGCTGACTCCACGCTCCACGCGACGGCGTCGCGCCGCGTAGCCGCGCCCGCCGGGCCCCTCGCTGCAGGGGATCTCAGCGAGGACTTCTCCCGCGCTGACGCGACCCGGCGGCGCCACCACTCCCAGAAACGATCACCGAGCTTCCTCGGCTCACGGCCCGATGTCGTCTCGGCCCGTCCCCCCGCCCGAGCTCGGGCGCGAAACACCGGATATTCGCTCACGGAACTC
>DATNOH010000158.1:0-4878 GCA_035601435.1 Gemmatimonadales bacterium
ATGGTGGCCAGGGGCGGAATCGAACCACCGACACGCGGATTTTCAGTCCGCTGCTCTACCAACTGAGCTACCTGGCCGCCGGGGACGGAAGGGCGCGTATTAGACCGGCCCGCGGAGAGGCCGTCAAGCAATCGTCGGCGTAACCCCTTGATTCCCTGAGCCGATCCGTCCCGGGTCGTGGGCGCGTCAGCTTTCCCCGCCGCCCTGTCGCGAATCCCTACTCACTCATGCGAGGCAGTCGCACGCCCCCCGGCGGACACGTCGTGCGCTCTCCTGCCGATGCATGTGCGGAATGTGCCCCGAGCACAAGAATGTCCACTCGGCGCTGGCCCACGGGCGGCGACGGTCTTACGGATACACAACTACGGACGGGAGGACCCATGCGCCATTCTCTTATATTGCTCGCCGCCGCTTCGGCCACTGCGCTGATCCTGAGCGGCTGCGCTCGCAACGAAGCGGCCGTGCCCAAAGCCGCGCCCCTGCCACAGGTGAGTGTGGCGCCGGTCATCTCGCGCAAGGTCACGGAGTTCGATGAGCTCACCGGCCGCTTCGAGGCGGTGGAGCGCGTCGAGATCCGGCCGCGCGTCTCAGGTTACATCTCCTCGGTCAACTTCACCGAGGGGAGCGAGGTCAAGAAGGGTGACGTGCTGTTCGTCATCGACCCCCGCCCCTATCAGGCGGAGCGCGACAAGGCAGCAGCGGGACTCGCCCAGGCGCGCTCGCAGCTCGTGCTCGCTAAGTCCGAGCGCGAGCGGGCCGTGAAGCTCCTGGCGCAGCACGCGATCTCGCAGGAGGAGTTCGATACCCGCACCGCGGGCAACGAGCAGGCGGAGGCCAACGTCGAGGCCGCCAAGGCGGCGCTGGATTCGGCGGCCTTGAACCTCGAGTTCACCCGTGTGACGGCGCCGATCTCCGGGCGCATCAGCCGGGCGCTCGTGACCAGCGGCAACTTCGTCACCAACGGGCAGACGCCGCTCACGACGCTGGTGTCGCTCGATCCCATCTACGTGAGCTTCGACGGCGACGAGCAGGAGTATCTGAAGTACTCCAAGGTCGCCCGCGAAGCGGCTGTGGACAAGTCGCGCGAGGCGAAGAGCCCGGTGCAGGTGGGCCTCGCGAATGAGAGTGACTTCCCGCACCGGGGCGTCATGGTGTTCGTCGACAATGCGCTCGACCCGACGACGGGGACCATCCGCAGCCGCGCGCTGCTCGACAATCATGAGCGGCAGTTCACCCCGGGCCTGTTCGCCCGTATCAAGCTGCTCGGCAGTGCCCAGCACGACGCGGTGCTGGTGAACGACAGCGCCATCGGCACGGACCAGACCGTGCGCTACGTGTTGGTCGTCGACAAGAGCAACAACAAGGTCGAGTACCGCCCGGTGCAGCTCGGTCCCGTCATCGACGGCCTGCGCGTCGTGCAGTCGGGACTCTCCCCTGGCGAGACGATCGTCGTGAACGGCCTGCAGCGCGTGCGTCCCGGCGCGCAGGTTCAGCCGCAGCGTATCTCCATGGGCGAGCGCCGGCCCGGCGAGGATGCGGCGCTGCTCGCCCGCAATGCCTCGGGCTCGACTGACAGCGAGGCCCATCCGTGAACATTTCCAAGTTCTTCATCGAACGCCCGATCTTCGCCGGGGTTATCTCGACATTCATCACCATCGCGGGCCTGCTCGCGCTCTTCAAGCTGCCGATCAGCGAGTACCCGGAAGTCGTGCCGCCGCAGGTGATCGTGCACGCCTCCTATCCGGGCGCGAACCCCAAGGTCATCGCCGACACCGTGGCGGCGCCGCTGGAGCAGGCGATTGTCGGTGTCGAGGACATGCTCTACATGTCCTCGACCTCCACTATGGACGGCGCGCTCACCCTTACCGTCACCTTCAAGATCGGCGCCGACATCGATCGCGCCCAGGTGCAGGTGCAGAACCGCGTCTCGCAGGCTCTGCCGCGCCTGCCGCAGGAGGTGCGCGACCTCGGCGTCAACACCGTCAAGGCCTCATCCAACCTCACCCTCGTCGTCAACCTCACCTCGCCCAGCGGGCGCTACGACTCGCTCTACCTGCGCAACTACGCGGTGCTGAACATCAAGGACGTGCTGGCGCGGCTCCCGGGCATGGGAGACGTGCAGGTGTTCGGCGGCGGTGACTACTCGATGCGGGTGTGGCTCGATCCGCAGAAGCTCGCCGCCCGCAACCTGACCGCCGGCGACGTCGTGTCCGCGATCCGTGAGCAGAACGTCCAGGTGGCCGCCGGTCAGCTCGGCGCCCCACCCTCGCCCGATACCCAGTTCCAGATCGCGCTGAACGCCGCAGGACGTCTGACCGACGAGCAGCAGTTCCGCGACATCATCATCAAGACCGGCAACGACGGGCAGATCGTGCGCCTAGGCGACATCGCGCGCGTCGAGCTTGGCGCCCAGGCCTACGGGATACGTAGCCTCATCGACAATAAGCCCTCGGTTGCGATCCCGGTGTTCCAGTCCCCGGGCGCGAACGCGCTCGAGCTCTCCAACGCAGTCCACAAGACCATGGAGGAGCTCAAGAAGAACTTCCCGGAAGGGATGGACTACGGGATCCTCTATGACCCCACGCAGTTCGTGCGACAGTCGATCGAGGCAGTGTTGCACACGCTGCTGGAAGCCATCGCGCTGGTCGTGCTGGTGGTGATCCTGTTCCTGCAGACCTGGCGCGCTTCCCTCATTCCGCTCATTGCGGTGCCGGTGTCGGTCATCGGCACGTTCGCGGTGCTCCTGGCGTTCGGCTTCTCCATCAACACGCTGTCCCTCTTTGGCCTCGTGCTCGCGATCGGCATCGTGGTGGACGATGCCATCGTGGTGGTCGAGAACGTCGAACGCCACATCGCCGAGGGGCTCTCGCCGCGCGAGGCCACCAAGGTGGCCATGAGCGAGGTCAGCCGTCCCATCATCGCCATCACGCTGGTGCTGGTGGCGGTGTTCGGCCCGGTGGCGTTCGTCAGCGGACTGACCGGTGAGTTCTACCGGCAGTTCGCGCTCACCATCGCCATCTCCACGGTGATCTCGGCCTTCAACTCGCTCACCCTGTCGCCGGCGCTCGCCGCGGTGCTGCTGAAGCCCCACGGCGCCAAGCCCGACTTCCTGATGCGCGCGATGAACCGCCTCTTGGGGCGCTTCTTCAAGCGCTTCAACCAGGGCTTCGGACGCGCCGGCGACCGCTACTCGGGGGCGCTCGCCATCACCATGCGCCACGGCGGCATCGCGCTCGCCATCTACGGCGGGCTGATCGTGCTCACCTGGTTCGGCTTCAACGCCGTACCGGCCGGGTTCATCCCGGCGATGGACAAGCAGTACCTGGTGGCGGTGGCGCAGCTGCCGCCGGCCGCCTCGCTCGATCGCACCGAGGCGGTCACTCGCCGCATCACGGAGATCGCGTTGAAGCAGCCGGGTATCTCTCACGCGGTCGAGTTCTCGGGCATGTCGGTGAATGGGTTCACCCAGAGCTCGAGCGCCTCGCTCGTCTTCTTCCCGCTCGATGACTTCTCAAAGCGCCCGTCGCGGGCGATGTCGGGACCTGCCATTGCGGCGGCGCTCAACCAGAAGATGGCCTCCATCCAGGATGCCTTCGTCATGGTCGTGACGCCCCCTCCGGTCATCGGGCTCGGCACCCTGGGCGGCTTCAAGCTGCAGGTGGAGGATCGGGCCGATGCCGGCCCGCAGGCCCTGTTTGCAGCGCTCTCGGAGGCGCTCGGCAAGGCCAATCAGAACCCGGCGCTCGGAGGCGCGTTCAGCACCTACCAGATCAACGTGCCGCAGCTCGACATCGACGTCGATCGCGTCAAGGCCAAGCGCGAGAACGTGAGGCTCTCGGACGTGTTCCAGACGCTGCAGGTGTACCTCGGCTCGCTCTACGTCAACGACTTCAACCGTTTCGGCCGCACCTACCAGGTCGTCGCGCAGGCGGATGCCCCGTTCCGCGGTCAGCTCGATGACGTCATGCCGCTCAAGACCCGCAACGCGGCCGGCGAGATGGTACCCCTGGGCTCGGTCATCAACGTGTCGCGCTCCTTCGGCCCCGATGTGGTGCAGCGCTACAACGCCTACACCTCGGCAGACATCAACGGCGGGCCGGCGCCCGGATTCAGCTCGGGGCAAGCGCAGGCGGCGATGGCCAAGATCCTCGATCACACGCTGCCGCGCGGCATGTCGTACGAGTGGACCGATCTCGCCTACCAGCAACTCATCTCGGGCAACACGGGACTGCTGGTGTTCCCGCTATGCGTGCTGTTCGTGTTCCTGGTGCTCGCGGCGCAGTACGAGAGCCTCTCGCTCCCCCTCGCGATCATCCTGATCGTGCCGATGTGCCTGCTGCCCGCGCTCACGGCGGTCAAGCTCGACCACGGGGACAACAACATCTTCATGCAGATCGGACTGCTGGTGCTGGTGGGACTGGCGTGCAAGAACGCCATCCTCATCGTGGAGTTCGCCAAGCACCTGCAGGAGGAGCACGGGCGGGACGCGAAGGCGGCGGTGCTCGAGGCCGCGCACCTGCGACTGCGCCCGATCCTCATGACCTCGATGGCCTTCGTCATGGGCGTCGTGCCCCTGGTGGTGGCCTTCGGCGCCGGGGCCGAGGTGCGGCACGCGCTCGGCGTCACGGTGTTCGCCGGCATGCTGGGGGTGACGGCCTTTGGCCTGCTGTTGACGCCAGTGTTCTACGTGTTCGTGCGGCG
The DNA here is from genome assembly GCA_035601435.1 of Gemmatimonadales bacterium. Classification (GTDB taxonomy): domain Bacteria; phylum Gemmatimonadota; class Gemmatimonadetes; order Gemmatimonadales; family GWC2-71-9; genus AG41. The sequence goes on from DATNOH010000158.1 coordinate 4,702, forward strand.
CGCCACGGCGCACGCGGCGGCGCCCGCTGCCTTGCCACCGCTCGCCGCCCCGGAGTCCTGAAGCATGAGCGCCATGAACGTCACCGCCTTGAATATCCGGCGCGGGTCTGTGCTCCTGTTGAGCGCCGCGCTCGCCAGCTGCGCGGTGGGACCTAACTACGTGAAGCCCGACAGCAA
>DATNOH010000159.1:0-2043 GCA_035601435.1 Gemmatimonadales bacterium
TCTACCGGAAGGAGCAGGTGATGCGGATAGTGACCCCGAGCGAAGTCGCCGTGCAGACCCAGAACAAGTACCTGGGCGCGCTGGTGGCCGCGAAGTTCGCCCGTTTCGTGAACGAGTTCCCGCGCGACCGCTCGGTGGACTTCGAGGAGAAGCTCACCACACGGGCGCTGGACGAACTGGTGCGCGGCCGGCTGACGTACAAGCTGGTGCGGCGGCGGCGCCAGGAAGGCTGATGACGCTGGCCGGCCGGCACGTCGTCCTCGGCGTGTCGGGCGGGATCGCGTGCTACAAGAGCTGCACACTCGCCCGGCGGCTCACCGAGGGCGGAGCGACGGTGGACGCGGTGCTGACCGCTTCGGCCGCCGAGTTCGTGCGGCCGGTCACGTTCGAGGCGCTCACCGGGCGCCCGGTCCTCACTTCCTTGTGGGAGCGGGACCGGGCGCTCGCGCACATCGGGCTCGCGCGGGAGCCGGACCTCGTGATCGTCGCGCCGGCCACCGCGCATCTCTTGGCCCGGGCCGCGATGGGCCTCGCCGACGACGGGCTCACCGCCATGCTCCTCGCCCGCACCGGACCGGTGCTGGCAGCGCCCGCCATGAACGACGCGATGTTCGCGCATCCCGCGACGCGCGCCAACCTGAACACCCTCGCCGGCCGCAGCTGGCACTTCGTGGGCCCCGAAACGGGCCCCCTCGCCGAAGGACCGAGTGAGCGTCCCGGCCGGATGAGCGAGCCCGAAGCGATCCTCGCGGCGGCCGAGCGGCTGCTGCTACAGCGCGCGCCGTGGCAGGGGAAGAGCGTCATTGTCACTGCGGGCCCCACCCGCGAGCATCTCGACCCCGTGCGGGTCGTCACCAACCCGTCCAGCGGCCGCATGGGCTACGCGCTCGCGGCCGCCGCCTACGCGCGCGGCGCCGAGGTCGTCCTGGTCTCGGGACCGAGTGACCTCCCGCTGCCGTTCGGCGTGACCGCGCATCGGGTGGAAACCACCGCGGAGATGCAGCGCGCTACGCAAGCGTTGGTGAAGCGGGCGGACCTCGTCATCATGGCCGCTGCCCCGGCGGACTATCGCCCCGCGAAGCCAGCTGCCGCGAAGCGCCCTCGCGCGAGCGGCGCGATCACGATCGAGCTCGAACCGACGCCCGACATCCTCTCCTCCCTTGAGCGTCCGAAGAAGTGCGTCGTAGTAGGCTTCGCCCTCGAGACGGGAGGGGACGGCCTGGCCAAAGCTCAGGCAAAGTTGCGGGAGAAGCGTTTAGATGCGATCATCCTCAACGACGCGCACGAGCCCGGCGCGGGATTTGAAGTGACCACGAATCGCGTCACGATCATCAGGAGGAGCGGCGAGCCGATCGAGCTACCCCTCCTTTCGAAGCGGGACGTGGCCGACAAAATCCTCGACGCGGTGGAGCAATCGCTGACGTGACCGACGGGCGGGCACTGGCGCGCGAATTCCTGGAACAGCAGCGGCTGCTCGGCGGCGATCCGGTCATTCTTCCGGAGCTGCCGGGAAGCGGGATGCGGGATGCGGGATCCGTGCCTCCGCAGCCACCCGCACCTACGCATCCCGCATCTCGCATCCCGTCTCCCGATCTTCCCCCTCCCGGGCTCTCCTACGATCCTCCCGGCGGCGATCTGTTCTCCAACGACCCGGTGCCGCAAGCGGGATCGCTCGAGGCGATCGCGCAGCTGGTGGCGAGCTGCACCAAATGCCGGCTGTGCGAGGGCCGCCGGCACACGGTCCCCGGGGAAGGGGCAGCCGATGCCCGGCTGGTCGTGGTGGGCGAAGGGCCGGGACGGGTGGAAGACGAAACCGGACGGCCGTTCGTGGGACCGGCCGGCGAGCTGCTCACCAAGATCCTCGGCGCGATCGAGCTGCCGCGCGAGCGGGTATTCATCTGCAATGTGGTCAAGTGCCGGCCGCCCGAGAACCGCCTGCCGCAATTCGATGAGATCGCAGCGTGCGTGCCATACCTGTTCCGCCAGATCGACATCGTGAAGCCGAAGGTGATCCTCGCGATGGGCGGGACGGCTGCGCAGACG
>DATNOH010000160.1:0-9848 GCA_035601435.1 Gemmatimonadales bacterium
GCGGCCGGGACGGCCTTCACCCTGCAGGGCGCGCTGCGCATCCTCGGCGTGGCGGTCGCGTTCCTTTTCATAGCCCTGTGGATCGGACTGAAGCTCGCCCCGTGGCTCTTCGGGTTGGTCGATCGGTTGCGGGTTCGCGGCACGCTGGTCGTGTCGGCGTTCGCGTTCCTGCTGCTGCTGTGTGTCCTGGCCGATCGTGCCGGCACGGCGCTCATCATTGGTGCGTTCGCGGCCGGGCTCATCCTGTCCGAGACCAAGCAGTTTGACCGCATCGAGGAGCGGATCAAGCCGGTCGCGGACATCTTCACCCCCATCTTCTTCCTGAGCATCGGCGCCGCCGTCGACCCCCGAGTGTGGGACCCGCGTGTGCCCGAGAACCATCAGACGCTGGCGATCGCCGGTACGCTCTTCGCCATCGCCGTCATCGGCAAGTTGGCGAGCGGCTGGGCGGTCCCGTGGCGGAGCTTCAACCGGCTGGCGGTCGGGGTGGGGATGGCCCCGCGCGGAGAGGTGGGGTTGATCTTCGCGCAGATCGGGCTGACGGCGGGCATTCTCTCGAACCGGCTGTTCAGCGCCATCCTGCTCGTCGTCATCGCCACGACGCTCGTAACCCCGCCGCTGCTGCAGTGGACCCTGCGCGGGCGGGGCGCGACGCTGGACGAGGATTCGGCCCCGTGAACACAGCCGAGAAGATTCGTGCGGCGGGCGACGCCGCGCGCTGGCGCGAGCGACAGCCGGGGCCTGTCGTGTTCACGAACGGCGTGTTCGATCTGCTCCACGTCGGGCATGTGGGGCTGCTGGAAGCGGCCCGCGCCGAGGGTGGGGTGCTGGTGGTGGGGGTGAACAGCGATGCCTCGGTGCGCCGGCTCGAGAAAGGGGCCGACCGCCCCATGGTGCCCGAGCGGGAGCGGGCTCGCCTGCTCGCCGCCCTCGCCTGCGTCGACTGCGTCGTGTTGTTCGACGAGGAGACGCCGCTGGCGTTGATCGAGCGCCTCCGCCCCGACGTGCTGGTGAAGGGGGCGGATTATGCGCGCGCCGCGATTGTCGGGGCAGATCAGGTGGAAGGGTGGGGCGGGCGGGTGGTGCGCGTGCCGCTGGTACCTGGTGGTTCAACCACCGCCCTGATCGCGCGCCTGCGCGGCAAGCCTGCGTGACTGACTCCGCGATGAGGCTGTTAGTCGCCACCCGTAACGAGGGCAAGATCCGGGAGATCCGGGACCTGTTCACCGGCCTTCCGTTTCAGCTGACGTTTCCGGCCGAGCAGTTCCTCGAGCGCCTCCCGGATGAAGCCGATCTGGAGCGGGGCACGAGCTTCGCCGAGAACGCCGTCGCCAAGGCGCGGTACTTCGCGAAGCGCGGCACCATCCCCACGCTGGCCGAAGACTCGGGGCTCGAGGTGGACGCGCTCGAAGGGGCGCCGGGCGTGTTCTCGGCGCGCTGGTCGCAAATGCACGGGGCAGGGGCGGGGGATGCGGCCAACGACGCGCTGTTGCTCGAGCGGCTGGCGGGCGTTCCCGACGAGCAGCGCACTGCGCGCTACCGTTGCGTGGTGGCGTATCTCGACACGCCGCTCGCCAAGCCGCAGCTGGTCGAGGCGACGTGCGAGGGCCGGATCCTGACCGCGCCGCGCGGCGGCGGCGGCTTCGGGTACGATCCGCTGTTCTTCTCGAGCGACTTGGGGATGACGTTCGCGGAGGCGCCGATGCCGGCGAAGCAGCGCGTGTCGCATCGCGGGCGGGCGATTCGTGCGCTGGTCGAAGTCTTGGTCCGTCGCTCCAAGTAGCTTTTTGCGGCTCGGTCACTAGGTTGTGTTTGTGCTTTTCCTGGGCGACTCGGCAGCTCGGCGCCTTGGCGTCTAGTCTTTCGGGGCGTAGCGCAGTCCGGTAGCGCGTCTGGTTTGGGACCAGAAGGTCCCGGGTTCAAATCCCGGCGCCCCGACTTATGGTGGAGATGCGCCATTCCCCGCGCGCCTTCACATACTTCGAGTGGAGCGTTTAGGACCAGAAGTCCCTGTGTAGCCCCAGGCGCTCCGATGTGAAACCCAGGTCATTTACCAATTGACACGCTCCAGCGGCGCGTCCAGGTTGCACCCATGGAGCCGACCCGAGATACCCTGCCGGGGGCGTGGGCCCGCTTGAAGCAGGACGTGAACTGCGGCCTCAGGCGGGGCGCCTGGTATCGCGTCGTAGGCCTGACGCCCGAGGACGCGGTCCTCCAGGTCCCGCGGCGTGAGCGGGTCCGCGTCCCCCGGCGATTCCTGCAAACCCTCTTCGCCCGACCGCGCCACTGGACCGTCGTGCCCCGTCCCGCCCAGGCTCAAGACCTCCCGGATCACTGGCGCTCTCGCTATGCCGTCTGCCCCGTCTGCCGCGCCCGCGCCCCCATCACGGGGTACACGGTCGACATGCAGTGTCCGAAGTGCAACGGCCAGTTCGGAATCGCCTGGGACGAGCGCTACCTGGGGGTAGGGTAGATCCCAGGGCTGGGGAACTTCCGCAGGGCATCGGTGGTTCCTACACCGTCACGGCCACGTGGCGAGATGCCTATGACGACCAAGAAAAACGATGTCACCAAGCGCCGGTCGCCCAGTGCGTGCCGGCATCCACAACACTACGAAACGGATTGGCTCGGCCGCACTTATGTGGGCTGCCCGATCTGCGACCGCTGGAAGCGTATGAAGGTCAAATTAGCGCCCGCGGACGGCAAACGTCTGGCGGCGTGAATAATAGCGGGGCCAGGAGACGCTTCCTGGCCCCGGTTTTTTACTCTCCATAGGGAATCCAAATGTTCTTCACCTGCGCGGCTTCCCGCAGGAATTCTCTGCCCTCGCTGTGCCTGCTGTCCTGCCAGTCGCGCGAATGCCACTCCACCCACGTCCGCTTCATGTTGCCCGCCGACGCCCGCTCGACCTCGGCACCCGCCGCCTGACTGCCGAAGTACCACACCGCATCCACGTCGTCGTGCTCGGCCAGCACTTTCGCGAGCGCTTCTTTGGCACCCGTGACGATGTTGATTACGCCGGTCGGCACGTCCGAGGCATCGAGCACCGTGTACAGCTCGGTGGCGGCGAGCGGATGCGCCTCGGACGGGATCGCAATCACGGTATTGCCCACCGCGACGGCCGGACCAACGAGCGAAACGAACCCCAAGAGCGGCGCTGCTTCGGGGCAAGCGATACCGATCACGCCGATGGGCTCGTTCATGGCGAGCGTTACGCCCCGGATAGGGGTCTGGTGCACGGCCCCGTCGTATTTGTCGGCCCACGAGGCATAGGAGAAGAGCCGCGCGATACTCGCGTCCACTTCAGCGCGACCGTCCTCGACGGCGCGACCCGTGAGGTCTGAGATCCGCTGCGCGAACTCGTCGGCGCGCTGCGCCAGGTTCTCGGCCACGTAGTACAGAACCTGCCCGCGGTTGTGGCCGCTGGTCTTGGCCCAGGCTTCCGCGGCGTGCGCCGCCTCGACGGCGTTCCGGATATCCTTGCGATTCCCCTCGGCGACCTCGGCCAGGAGCGTCCCTGACGGGGACGAGATCTTGCGGCTGTACCCCTGGTCCGGGCGCACCTGCGCTCCCCCGATGAACAGCTTGTACGTCCGATCTATAGGAGGGAGCGGGGAGCGGGGAGCGGTACCCGCCGTGGCCTTGCGAGCCTTCGCTCGCTGGGGCTTGGGAAGGTCCCGCTCCCAATTCGTTTTCAGGTACTCCCACATCCCCTCTTTCCCACCTTCGCGCCCGAACCCGGACTCCCGGTATCCCCCGAAACCCGAGGCGGCGTCAAACAGATTGGTGCAATTCACCCACACGACGCCGGCTTTGATCTTGGGCGCCACGTCGAGCGCGAGATTGATGTTCTCCGTCCACACGCTCGCTGCGAGTCCATACGGTGTGTTGTTGGCGAGCTCGACGGCTTCGGCCGGAGTGCGGAACGTCATCGAGACGAGCACCGGCCCGAAGATCTCGACTTGGGCGATGGTGGCGGCGGGCGAGACGTTGGTGAACAACGTCGGCGGGTAGAAGTAGCCGTCCGTGGGGCACGCCCACGATGGCTGCCACATGGTCGCGCCTTCTTCCACCCCGGTGTTCACCAGCGAGCGGATGCGCTCGAGCTGCACCGGCGCGACGATCGCACCCATGTCGACCGCCTTATCGAGCGGCGGGCCCACCCGCAGCTTTTCCATGCGCGCCCTGAGCTTCGTGACCAGCCGCTCGGCGATCCCCTCGTGCACCAACAAGCGCGAGCCCGCGCAACACACCTGCCCCTGGTTGAACCAAATCGCGTCCACCACGCCCTCGACCACGCTGTCGAGATCGGCGTCGTCGAACACGATGAACGGACTTTTCCCGCCCAGCTCGAGCGAGAGCTTCTTGCCCGATCCCGCCGTGGCTTTGCGAATGATGCGGCCCACCTCGGTCGAGCCGGTGAACGCGATCTTGTCGATGTCGGGATGGTTCACGATCAGCTCGCCCGTACGGCCGTCGCCCGTCAGCACATTCAGCACGCCCGGCGGGAGCCCTGCCTCGTGCGCGATCTCGGCCAGGCACAGCGCCGTGAGCGGCGTGAACTCGGCGGGCTTTAAGACGACGGTGTTTCCCGCAGCGAGGGCCGGCGCGATTTTCCACGCCACCATCAGGAGTGGAAAGTTCCAGGGGACGATCTGCCCCACCACGCCCACGGGCCCGTAGCCCGCGAACTCGGACTCCGCGAGCTGGGCCCAGCCGGCATGGTGCGTCAGGTGGCGGGCCACGAGCGGGATGTCCAGATCACGCGTCTCGCGAATCGACTTGCCGTTGTCGAGGCTCTCGAGCACTGCCAGCAGGCGAGAATGCTTTTGGACGGCACGCGCCAGCGCGTACAAGTGGCGCGCACGGGCGTGGCCGGACAGCGCGGCCCAGGCGGGAAATGCCTTCCGCGCCGCCGCGACGGCGCTGTCCACGTCCGCCTGGCCGGCCTGCGTGACGCGCGCCAGCCGGGCCGTGGTGGCGGGGTTGATGACGTCGAACCCCGCGTCGCTCTTTCCTTTGGTCCAGCGCCCGCCGATGAACAGTCCGAACGCGCCACTCTGCCGGGCGATCCACTCGAGGGCCGGCTTGTCGCTCTCGGGCGCCGGCCCGTACGCCATCGTTTCGAATATCTCCGAGACAGTCGTCATGTCATACCATGGGATGGTGATGCGCCGCCGAGTAGCGTCCGGTCACGAAGTGCTCGAGCTGGCGCTCGATGTCGGTGAGCAGCGCCGACGCGCCCAGTCGGAACAGATTGGCCCGCAGCCAGCGATCCCCCAGCTCTTCCTTCATTAGGATCAGCCAGTCGAGCGCCTGTTTGGCTTTGCGGATCCCGCCCGCCGGCTTGAACCCCACGGCATAGCCGGTGCGCTCGTGGTAGTCCCGGATCTGCCGCGTCATGACCACTCCGACGGGGAGGGTCGCATTCACCGACTCCTTGCCGGTGGACGTCTTGATGAAGTCGGCCCCGGCCATCATGGCCACCTGGCTGGCGCGCGCCACGTTCACGAGCGTCGCGAGGTCGCCCGTGCCGAGGATCACCTTCATGTGGGCGCCACCGCAGGCTTCCCGGAAGCCGCGCACCTCGCCGTACAGCGCCTCCCATGCACCCGCCAACGCGAGGGCGCGTGTGATCACCACGTCGATCTCCTGCGCTCCGGCGGCGACCGAGGCTTTGATCTCCTCGATCCGCTGGGGCAGGGGATTGAGCCCCGCGGGGAATCCCGTCGAGACCGCGGCCACAGGGATCCCCGAGCCCTCCAATGCTTCCACGGCCAAGGGTACGAACGCGTGATATAGGCACACCGCGCCGACCTTGACGTCGAGTCCAGTGGCGCCGAGCGCCCCGAGCAGATCGGGCCGCACGGGACTCTTCGCCTTGGCGCACAGCCGCAGCACGTTGCTGGGGGTGTCGTCGCCCTGCAGCGTGGTCAGGTCGATGCAGGTAATGGCGCGCAGCAGCCACGCGGCCTGCCATTCTTTCTTGACGGTGCGCCGCGTGGGGATGGTGGCGGCCCGGCGCTCCACGGCGCTGCGGTTGATGCGCAGGGCGCGGACGAGATCCAGGTCGAGGGGGATCCCCGGATTGCGCTCGGGTTGGGTGAACACCCGCAGCGCCCGCTCGGGCGAGACCGCCGCCGGCGCAGTGCCGGCGGCCGATGTCGGGTGCTCGTACCGCCGCTTGGTCTCCATGGCCGCCTGTAATCTACGGCAGCTTTTTCTATTTCGTCGTGTCCCGCTCGGCTTTGCGATCCTTTTCGGACCGGCGCCCCGCGTCGGGGCGGCGCTCCGGTTGCTGGCGCTGCGGCTCGGCGCGCTGGCGTTCCGGGCTCGGGACCGGCCGCTCGGCGGGCTTGTGCCGGGCCGGCGGCGCCGGTCGCTGTTGCTGCGGCGGCGCTTGTGTGGTTGGGGCCGGGCGCGAGGGCGGGAGCCCTTCGCGCGCGGGCCGCAGGGCCGGCGCGGGCGCCTGCGCTCGGGGCTCGGCGCCGGGGCCGCGGGCGGGGGCGGGGGCGGGGGCGGGGGCGGCAGGGCGCACCAACGGACGCGCGGTCGCGTTGGGCGTGCTGGTGCGTAGCGTGCGTATCGTTGCGTCGTCGAGCGGGCGCCCCGGGTGGGCCGCGAGGGCCTGCTCGCGCGCCGCGAACGGCACGGGGGCCGGGGAAGGCTGGCGCCGGACGACCACTTCCCGGTTCGTGACGATTTCCGGTGGGCGCCGGGCTTGGACGATGGAGGGTTGCGCCAGGATGCTCTGCCGCGTCGGTGTGACTCGCGCGGCGAAGCCAACCACCCGGGCCTGATCGAGCCGATCGCGCGGGACCACGATCACACCCTGATTCACGGGGCGCGAACCCACGAACGTCTCACGCGACACCACCGTTACGGCATCCCGCTCGCGACGATTGCGGTAGTTGATGTTCGTGACGTTGACGTTCGTCACGTTGATGTTGGTGACGTTGACGTTGGTCACGTTCACGTTGCGGATGTACGTGTTGCTCACGTGATAGGCGGGGTAGTACGGCTCCTCCGGCGCGAGCGGGAACCAGGCCACGCCTGGGCCGGCTCCGATGGCGAGGCTCCAATTGCGTCCGCCCACGAACACGACCAGCGCCGGCGCGTACACCGGTCGAGCGACCACCCGGCCCGGCACCCAGGCCCATCCATCGCCCACGTACACCCAGCGCCCGTAGTGGAACGGCGCGAAGCCCCATGGCGCGTCGTCGATCCACGTCCAGCCCCATGGCTCCACCCAGGCCCAGTGCCCGTACCGGTACGGCGCCCACCCCGTGGCCACGGCGCGTGGCACCCACACCGGACCGTAGTCCGGCGTCGTACGCCACTCGCCGTTGTCGTCCAGATCCTCGTACCCGATCACGTCGCGCGACACGTAGCGTGCGGAGCGGGCGTCCTCCCAGCGCCGGTCGCGACTGGCACACCAGTCCTCCCAAGCGTCCGCACGGATCGCGTCGCGGACGTCGTAGGTCGGGGATTTGCCGCCCACGACCAGGGCTGTCTGCTCCGAATGCACCGGAAACGCTGAGCCCGAAGCGGTCACCTCGGCCTCCCCGCGGCGCACGGTGACGGAGGTCGTGTCGCCGGTGGTATCGACATCCACCCGATAGACGCCCGAGCGCAGCAACGATACGGCCCCGCTCGGCGTGTCGATCTCCAGGCTCTCATTCTCGCCGAGGTCGCGCACGCGCACGTTCAAGGAGCCCTGCGACAACCGCACCTGGACCGTTCGGTCGTCGAGGGCGAGGAAGCCGAACGCGCTCTGCGGCGCGAGGCGGAAGGCGCTCGAGCCGACGGTGATCTCGGCGCGCGCGCCGTTGTCGGTCCAGAGATGGTCGCCGTTGTGCAGGGGATAGTTGATCGTGGCGTCGGTCCAGTCGTCCAGGTCGCCGGGGCGGAAGGAGACAGATCCCGACAGGTAGCTCAGCCGGCCGACGCGGCTCGGCGGATCCCGATCCGGCCTGTCGGGGCGGCCGGGCCGGTCTCCACCTTGGAAGGCGGGGAGCACAGCGAGGAGCAGCAGGGAACCGAGCGAGCGAATGGCGCGCATCACGAAGGCCTCCTGAACCGGGTCGACGGCTGCTGACGCCCTACGTTAAGGCTTTGGATCGCCGGGACCAAACCGTCGCGCCGTGGAACGCTCGTTGTGGTCGCTCGCCATGTTACCGCAACCCGTAGACGACCACCCGGCTGGAGAACGTCGGCAGGTACACGTGTCCGTTGGTTATCGTCGGGGATGAAAATTTCGCGTAATTGCCCGCTCCGTCGCGGGCGACATTCTGGTGATTGTTCCACAGCTCCCTGGTAACGTCGTTCGCGTCGAAAGCACGTAGAATGCCGGGGCTGACGAAGCTTTCCGCATCGCCCGTGGAGGCATAGGACGCCCACAGAATCCCGGTCCCGTCCTTGGAGCCGTTCGACGAAACCGATAAGACCGCTCCGCTTTGCCCGCTCGGCCCGCTACCGCCTGTCTGAATCTGGCCCTGGGGATCCATCAAGCCGCTGCCAGGGTCGAACGGAATGGCACGCAGCGGTTGATTCTCGGACCAGACGTAAATGAACTCCTTCGCGCTGCCCTTGTAGTACGCGGCCTGGCAATGCATGTTGGCGCTGCTGCCCAACGCGAAAACCTGGTGCACCTGGTTGGCGCCCGGCACGTACCCGCCCATGGCATCCTTGTTCAATAGATACAGGTTTCCGTCCTTGCCTCCGGTGAGGAAATAGGTTGAGTTCGGAATCAAGAACCCACCCATCGTTCCGTAATCCAGATCATTGTCATTCAGAAACTGGTAGTCCTGAGGAGTGAAGTAAGTCGCCACGTGCAGGGTCGATCCGGCCGGTGTGAGCTTCAGGGCGCTTTCGCCGCGATTCGTCGGGCTGGTCGGATCAGCGGTGTCCCCCACGGTTCCGTTGCCCGTCACCACATACAGGTTGCCCTGCGCATCAGCGGCCATGCCGGTGCCGCTTTGCCACATGCCTCCGGCGTATCCGTCGGGCGTGGCGTTGTAGACAACCTGTTGCCGCAACGTCGCGGCGTCGTATCCCAGGATCCATCCATGATACGGCCCCCAATCGCAGTGCGATGAGAACGTCACGTACACGAAGCCGTTGAGCAGCGTCAGCCCCTGACGCTGGTTCTGTCGCTGGGCATCAAATGCAATCACGCCGTTGACGCTGCCGTCTCCATTCCCGCTGTCGCTGGCGGTGATCGCTGTCGGGCTCCCGGCGACTTCACTCCCGTCGACGATGTTCACGGCATGCAGGTACTGAACGAACGTGCTGCCCGTGGTGCTGCGCGCCACGAAATACATCGTTCCCGTCGCGGCATCGATCACCGGGGTGCCTACGATCCCGATATTGCCGCTGAAATTCGTGTACGTCCCGCCGCATGCCCCCGTCATGTCGGTGTTTCTCGGCGGCCGCATGCCCGGCGCGGTAACGCTTCTTTGCCAGTACAGTGTGCCGTCGTCTCCGTCATAGGCATACAGCGTGTTGTTGACGGTGGCGATGTAGACGACGTTACGGTCGCCGCCGCCGACGGAGACATGGCCAACGACCAACGGCTGCGCATACACCTGGTCGTCCACGGTCAGCGTGAACACCGCGCCAAACTGCTGCACGTTGACATTGCTGGTGGTCAACGCGGTTTCCTTGTCGTTCCAGCCGGACCGGGTGTTGTCGTTGTGCTGCGTAAGCACAGCCACCGACTGGGGATTCGGCGCGCTATTGTGCGTCAGGTTGTCCTTGCAGGTGGCGAGCAGCAGAAGGACAAGCGGCAGAGGCAGTTTGCGTCTTACCATGAGCAACCCGCGGCAGGTTTATCGACGGATGCAAGA
>DATNOH010000161.1:0-12138 GCA_035601435.1 Gemmatimonadales bacterium
TCATAGCCGGGCCGCGCTTAACGGCTTTGGGGCGCCGACGGTCCACCTAGAACCGGCATGGTTCTTGATATGTTCGCCAGGCTAGGTATATAGAGGATGGCCCCCATGATGCTGCCACTGCTGCTCTCGCTGGTGGTTTCCCCGACCGACGATCCGCCGGTCAAGGTCTGGCTCAATCACGACAATTATTTCCAGCGCGGCGACAAGGCCCGGGTCAACGTGCGGTTGGCCGAGGACGGCTATGTGCTCGTGCTGCGCGCCGACGCCGAGGGGCGCGTGCGGGTGGTGTTCCCGCTCGATCCGTCGGACGACAATTTCGTGCGCGGCCACGAGACCATCGAGGTGCGCGGCCGGGGCGATCGCGAAGCGTTCTTCGTAGACGACCGCGAAGGCTCGGGGCTGGTGCTTGTCGCCCGGTCCACCACGCCGTTCAAGTTCGACGAGTTCGTGCGGGGGGATCATTGGGACTACCGCGTGCTCGACGCGCGCCAGGCGGGCGACGACAAGGAAGCGGCGCTGCTCGACATGGTGCAGCGCATGACCGCGGAAGGGCGCTTCGACTACGACGCGGTCACCTACGTGGTCGCGTCCGCGCGGGCATACTACGACTCGTACTATGACTCGTACTATCCCCATTACGTCGCGGACTTCGGCTACGGCTACGGCTGGCCGTATCGTTACCGCTACGGCCTCTACAGCACGTGCTACGAACCGTTCTTCTACGACCCGTTCCTGTGCTACGACCCGATTTTCTACCGGCCCTACGGCTACGGTTTCTACGGGTACGGGTATCGTGGGTTCTACGGCGGCGGGTTTTACGGCGGCGGGTTCGGGTACTACAACCGCAACCGCTCACACGACCTGTTCATCAACCGCGGGCGCGTGGCCAACCGCGGTGGCTGGCAGATGTACTTCAAGGACCGCCCCGGCACCAATGCGACTGATGGTGGCATCGGGCCGCGGTTCCGGGCTCCGGAAGGCACCTTCGTCACGCGGCGGCGCCCCGAGGCGACGCCGGTACGGGAACGCGATGCGATGCAGCGTGGCGGCGGCGACCGCGGGACGGGGTTCTCGGCGCGCGGTGGCGGTGACGTGCGCGATCGTGGCAATGCGGGCGATCGTGGCCAGTGGCGTGATCGCGGCGACACGCGCGACCGGGGCGACCGTTCGCCGCCTACGGCGCGCGAGCCCGAGCGGCGCGGTGGGGGCGGCGGAGACAATCGTGATGGTGGGCGCGCCGTTCCCGAGCGGCGTGGCGGCGGAGACAATCGTGACGGTGGGCGCGCTGTTCCGGAACGGCGTGGCGGCGGTGGGTGGAGCGGCCCCCGTGCGCCCAGCGGTGGTGGCGACCGCGGCGGCCGGGCGGCTCCGAGCAACCGAGGGAGCGGGGGCGGGGGTGGGGGCGGCGGCGGGGGCGGAAACCACGGCAATAGCGGTGGAGGATCGCGCCGCCGGCCGTAACAGCAAAAGATCCGTGTCGTAGATGTAGGGGCGCAGCAGGCTGCGCCCCTACGTTTTTCCATGCACATTCTTCCCCCGTGCACACCTCCCGTCCCGTATGACCGACCTCAAACGTTCGCTGCGGCTGACCGACGGATTGGCCATGGTCGTCGGTATGACCGTCGGCGCCGGGATCTTTCGCACGCCCGGTATCGTGGCGGCGCGACTCGGCAGCCCGGGGCTCACGTTCGTGGTCTGGGTCTTGGGCGCCGCGCTCGCGTTCCTGGGCGCGCTGTGCTTCGCCGAGCTCACCACGCGCCAGCCCAACGCCGCCGGCAAGTATGCGTTCGTGCGCGAGGCGTTCGGTCTCCGCGCCGGCTTCGTGGTGGGCTGGGTCGAGGCTCTGGGCACCAACGGTGTGGCGATCGCCGCGATCGGCGTGGCCGGGGGAGAGTTCCTGGTCCGCCTCGCCGGCTGGCCGCCCGCGCTCATCGCGCCGCTCGGCGCGGGGCTGGTCGCGTTGTTCACGGGGATCAACCTCGTGGGCGTCGCGTCGGGGCGGTGGGTGCAGAACGTGGTGACCGCGGCGAAGTTGCTCGCACTGGGCGGTGTCGTGGTGATCGGGTTTGCGTGGGGGACGGGAGCTGGCTGGCACGGCGCGCTCCCCACGGCGCCGGTGGGGTGGGGTGTGTGGGTCGCCGTCGCGCTGGCGGCGCAGCCTGTCATCTGGACCTACTACGGGTATCCCGATCTCGCCAAGATCGCGGGCGAAGTGGTGGACCCGAGCCGCACGCTGCCGCGCGTGCTGTTGGGCGGGCTGGTCACGACCGCGGTCCTCTATCTCGCCCTCAACGCCGCGTTTCTTCAGGTGCTGCCGCTCGAGCGGATCGCCGCATCGAACCTGGTGGCCGCGGACGTCATGGAGTCCATCGTCGGGGCGCGCGCCGGAGCCCTCGTTGCCGGCCTGGCGCTGCTGGTCGTGCTCGCGTCCCTGAACGGCAACGTGTTCGTGACGCCGCGCGTGCTGTTCGGCCTGGCGCGCGACGGCCTGGCGCCGGGCGCCTTCGCCCGCGTCAACGCGGGCGGGACGCCGTGGGTGGCCATGCTCGCCATCGGAGTCTTCGCCATCGCGCTCGCCGCCACCGGGACGTTCGAGCTGCTGCTGGGCCTGGCGATCATCCAGGTCCTGCTGATCGACTCCTGGGCCGTGGTGGCGCTGTTTCGGCTGCGCGCGCGCGACGGACCGGCGCCGTTCAGCGTGCCGGGCTTCCCGTGGGTCCCCAGGCTGTTCATCGCCGTCTACACGGCGCTGCTGGTGGGAACGGCGCGGGCGCAGCCCACGCTGGTCGCCGCGGCGCTCGCGATGCTGGTCGTGGCGTACGGGTTGAGCTGGACGGCAATAGGCGCCCGCCGCCCTTTGCCGCCCTATCTTTAGGCTATGCCCCGCCTCGCCATCGCGCAGCTCCGCCCCACCAAGGGCGACTATAACGCCAATCTGCAGAAGATCGGCGGCGTGCTGGCGCAGATCGCGAAGCTCGACCCGCCGGTGGACCTGGCGGTGTTTCCAGAGACCGCCACGTCCGGCTACTTCGTGGAAGGAGGCGTGCGGGACGTCGCCGTCACGGCGGGAACGCTGTTCCGCGACCTCACCGTGGAGCACGAGGCCGCCGGTGCGCCTTCGGTGGACGTCGCCATCGGGTTCTATGAAGTCTTCCAGAATCACTTCTATAACTCGTGTCTCTACGCCTCCCTCGGCGGCAAAGACGCGGGCGTGCGGCACGTGCACCGCAAGGTGTTCCTTCCCACGTACGGGGTGTTCGACGAGGAGCGGTTCGTGGATCGCGGCCGCGAGATCCGGGCGTTCGACACGCGCCGGGGCAGGGTGGCCATCCTCCTCTGCGAAGACGCGTGGCACTCGATTTCCGGCACGATCGCGGCGCTCCAGGGGGCGCAGCTCGTAATCGTGCCCAGTGCGTCGCCGGCGCGCGGCACGGGGATGGACGAGGAAGGCGTGCGACTGCCGGCGAGCGTGGTGCGGTGGGAGCGTATCCTGCGGGGCATCGCCGACGAGCACGGCGTGTGGGTGGCGTTCGCGAGCCTGGTGGGGTTCGAGGGCGGCAAGGGCTTCCCCGGCGGCTCGGTGGTGGTGAGCCCGACCGGAGACATCGTGCTGCGCGGGCCGCTGTTCGAGGAGGCGGTGCTCACGTACGACGTCGACTTTGAGGAGATCACGCGGGCGCGAGCGGAGGCGCCGCTGTTGGCGGATCTCGAGGTCAACCTGCCTCACCTCGTCAAGAACCTCGCAAAAGGGGAAACGGGAAAGGGGAAACGCAAGCGGGCGGTCGTGCAATTCGACCCCGCGACCAACGGGACCGACGGTTCCCGTGTTTCGCTTCCCGCTGCCCGCATTCACGTGGTGGGGAAGGGTGTGGAGGAAGGAGATCCGCTCGCCATCGACACTGACTTGGCGCGCCGCTGGCTGACGAGCTTCCTCAAGGACGAGGTGGTCCGCCGCCGCGGGTTCGCCAGGGGAATCGTGGGGCTCTCGGGTGGTGTGGACTCCTCGCTCACCGCTTTCCTTGCGGTCGAAGCGCTCGGCAAGGACAACGTGATCGGCGTGCGGATGCCGTACCGCACCTCCTCGCCCGAGAGTCTCGACCACGCGCTCCTGGTGACTCAGACGCTCGGCATCCAGTCGGTCACGATCGACATCACCGGGGCGGTGGACGGCTACCTCGCGCAAGTGGAGCCGAACGGGGACATCGATCCCACGCGCCGCGGCAACGTGATGGCGCGCGAGCGCATGATCGTGCTGTTCGACCTGTCGGCGAAACACAAAGCGCTGCCGATCGGCACGAGCAACAAGTCGGAGCGGTTGCTCGGCTACTTCACGTGGCACGCCGACGACACGCCGCCCGTGAACCCGCTGGGCGATCTGTTCAAGACCCAGGTGCGCGCGCTGGCGCGGCACGTGGGCGTCCCCGAGGTGATCCTCAAGAAGCCACCCACGCCGGACCTGGTCCCCGGTCAGACGACCGAAGGGGACTTCGGCATCAGCTACGACAAGGTCGACCGCATTCTCTACTATCTGATCCGCGGCATGAAGCCGGCGGAGGTGGTTGCGCGCGGCTTCACGCCTGAGGAAGTCGGGAAGGTCGCCGGGCGGCTGGAATCGACGCACTGGAAGCGCCGTCTCCCCACGGTGGCGATGATGTCGCAGACGGCGATCGGCGAATTCTACCTGAGGCCGGTCGACTACTGATGCCCAAGCACCCACGCGATTCCGAGACGATCATGTCCGAGCTGATGATGCCGCAGCACGCGAACATCATGGGCAACGTGTTCGGGGGCGTGGTGCTGTCGCTGGTGGACCGGGTGGCCGCGGTGGCCGCGATCCGCCATGCCTCGAAGCCGTGCGTCACGGTGTCGGTCGACAAAGTGGACTTCAAGGAGCCGATCCACGTGGGCGAGCTCCTGACGGCGTATGCGCGCGTCAACTTCACCGGCCGCACCTCGATGGAAGTAGGCGTCAAGATCATCGCCGAGAACGTGCTCACCGGCACGCGGCGGCACACCAATTCCTGCTATGTGACGTACGTGGCGCTGGATGAGCAGGGCGTGCCCACGCAGGTGCCGCCGATCGTGCCCGAGACGGCGGATGACAAGCGGCGATATGACCGCGCGTCCAAACGGCGGGCCTCGCGGGTGATGGATCGGAGATTCGACACGGGCGCCGGTGAGTAGAGTCGTCGCCGTGTTCGGTGGCGGCGGGGCGAAGTCGCTCGCTCACGCCGGCGCCTGGAAGGCGCTGCTCGAAGCTGGCCTCCGTCCCTCTCACATCATCGGCACGTCGATGGGCGCCGTGATCAGCGCCGCCCTCGCCGCCGGGTCGAGCTCGGAGCGGCTGCTCGAGATCGCAGGGTCACTCGAGCGGAAAGACTTCGCCGCGCTCGACGCCTGGGCGCTCGCGAAGGGCGTGTTCGCCGGCAGCATCTTGAAGCCCGGCCCGTTGAAGCACACCATCGCGCGTCTCGTGCCCGCCACGTGCTTCGCCGACATGCAGATCCCCCTCACGGTCACGACGACGGACCTCGACTCGGGAGAGCTGGTGCTGTTCGGCGCGCTGGGCCAAGACGGGCCCCTGATCGATGTCCTGTACGCCTCTTGCGCGCTGCCGCTGTACCTGCCACCGCAAACGATCGGCGGGCGGCGCCTGGGCGAAGGCGGATTGCGGGCCGTGCTCGGCCTCGAGGCGGCGCGGCGCGTCCCGGCCGATCTGGTGGTGGCGGTGGATGTGGGTCCGGGATTCGACGAGCCGCCGGCCACGAAGCAGGCGCCTGTCCCGCCGCTGGTGCGGGCGCACGGCGAGGCGATCCGCGTGATGATGGCGGCGCAGACAGAGCGAGCCATTGCGGCGTGGCCGAAAGATGCTCCCAAACTGATCGTGGTTCGCGCCGTGGCCGAAAGGGAAGCGACCTTCGACGTCAGCTCCGGGCAAAGATTCTTCGATGCGGGATACCGGGAAACGAAGCGGGCCCTCGGCTGATACATTACCAACCATGCTCGCCCGAGAGATAATGATCCCGGAGCCGTTTGTGGCCGCGGCCGGCGCGACCAGCGCAGAGGTGGCGTTGCTGATGCGCGCCAAGGATATCTCGGTCGTGCCGGTGGTGGACAATCCCAAGGACCGGCGCTATCTGGGCACGATTTCCGACCGCGACGTCGTCATGGAATGCGTGGCGTCGGGTCACGATCCGAAGACGTGCAAGGTGCAGACGCACGCGCGCCAGGATACGGTTGTCGTAACACTCGATACGGAGCTGGAGGGATATAGGATCGAGCGGTTGGACGACAAAGACACGCATATACGCTCGACGATAGTCGTGGTAGATGGGAATAAGCGAGTCGTGGGATTTATCCCGCATCCAGAGTTTATTCAGGGCATCGTCATAGTAAGAGAGTAGCTGTAAGTGGGGAGTAAGGGGCTGAGTGGCTGAGGTGCGAAGTGGGCCCCAGGTATTAGGGAGCAGGATAGACTGCGCTATCGCTGATCTTCCGGAGCAACCCCCACAAGGTTTTCGCAGTCTCGGTCGCGATGGCATCGAGTCGTTCGTACTCCATGGGGTCGATAAACCCTTGCTCCTTAGCGAGCTCGAGGGCGGTTTGCGTCTCGGCGAGAGAGCCGCGCGCAGTATCGAGAAAGCGACGAAACTCCCTTGCTCCCTTCCGACCACTTCCTTCTGCAATGTTGAGCGGGACGCTGTAGCAGGCCCGTAGGAGCTGCGTCTTCAGCACGTTGCAGTCCTCAGCCGGAAAGCGCTTAGCCGCCTTCGCGCATTCGAGCGCAAGGCGCTGAGCATGTTGCCACACCTTGAGAGTTCGGTAGTTAGGCATGTGCCGTCGATAACCGGAGAGAGCGGCGAGTGGCGTACCCGATTTCTTCGGAGCGGGGCTTAACCTCGCACCCTGACACCTCACACTCGCTCGGCACCTTAGCCCCTTAGCCGCTTACTCTCCCCTTGGCACCTAGTAGATTGTTCCCGTGCCGCGGAAATACTTCACCTTGGCCGAAGCCAACCGCACCCTCCCGCTCGTAAAGCGGATCGTGTCGGACCTCGTCTCCTTGCATCCCCAGTGGCGCGATCTCGTGGCTCAGTATGAGCTGGTTTCCGCTCAGGCCCGCGCCGAGTGGGGCGAGTCGACCGACCAGCTCGCGCTGCGCGGCCGCATCGATGACATCGCGCGCCAGATCAATGATTTCCTGCTCGAGCTCGATCAGATCGGCTGCGTGTTCAAGGGGTTTGAGCCGGGACTGGTCGACTTCTACGGCAAGCTCGACGGCAAAGAGATGTTCTGGTGCTGGAAGGTGGGCGAAGAGCGCATCGAGCATTGGCATGAGCTGGAGACGGGGTACTCGGGCCGGCAACCGATACCAGTGACAGTGGGAGGCGCGGGATGAGGGGGTTCTGGATCCTGGTGCACGTTCTGGGCTTCACTCTCTGGCTCGGTGGCGGCATCGCCACCATGGTGGCGGGCGTAACGGCGAAGGGCTTCGCGCCGGCCGACCGATTGAGCGCCTACAAACTCATCGGGGCGATTCAACGCATCCTGGTCGGCCCGGGTGCCATGGCGGTGCTGCTCTCGGGGCTCGTGCTCGCCATGCCGTACATGAAGAGCGGAGCCGTGCCGGCCTGGATGGGCGTGATGATGCTCGCGGGGACGCTGGGCGCGCTCGGCGCCGTGACGATCAGCGTGCCGACGGCGGCCAAGCTGGCGCGGCTCCAGCCGGACGCCGCGGGCCAACTGCCCGCGGCGTTTCCAGTTCTGCGCAAGCGCCAGATCCTCGCGGCCACCATTGCCGGAGGGTTCGGCCTCATTGCGATGTTCGCGGTGACACTCGGGAAGTGGTGAGTCGCGCCATCCGCTGCCTCACGTCACGCACCTCCGGTTGCAGCACCGCATCGGCGTCTTTCCAAAGCTCGACAAACCGGCCGTAGTAGTCGCGCGCGCGGGCCGTGTCGCCCCGCTGCTCGTACAGCTCGCCGAGGCGCCGGTACGTCGGTCCCAGGGTGGCTTGCTCCTCGAACGCCCGGAGGTAGCCGGGTGTGGTGACGGCGCGCTCGTACACGGCTAGAGCTGAGTCGGGCTGGCCCGCCCGCTCGTAGGCGCGGCCCAGCAGGAACAGCCCGCACACCGCGCATCCGTCCTCGTCATACCACCTGCGGTAGTCCCGAATCGCGTCCGGGATCCGGCCCTCGGCGAAGGCGATATGGGCTGCCACGCCGTGGCGGAACGGCTGGCCGCGCCGCGCACCCTCGGGGACCGCGGCTTCGTACTCGGCGAGGAGCTGGCGGGCACGATCGGGCCGGCCCGCGTCCGCATACAGAAACGCGAGACTGAGATACGGCCGATCTTCGGCGGGCATGGAAGGCAATGGGTGGCGCCGCAGCGCCTCCTCCACCTCGCGCCGGGCGGCGTCAGGCGCTTTGTGATAATGCACGTCGATGATGGCGAGCGCGATCGCGTCTTCGAGGTACTTTCCCGGGACGCCGCGCTGCTCGTCCAGCGCCATCGCCTGGCGTAACTGCGCCTCGCCGACGGCGAGCTTGCCGCGCACCAGGTTGAGCGCGGCCAGCGCCCCCACGGCGCCCGCATGCCAGGTCGGGTCCTGCGCGCTCTGTGCGAGGCCCTGGGTCTCGACCTCCGCGCTGTCGTACTCCCGGCGTGCCAACATCATGAAGGCGCGCACGAAGCGATTCATCGGGTTGCCCGGCGCCCGCCGTCCCAGCAGCGCCGCCGTCCGCGCCGCGTCGTCGAACTTGCCCCGGGCGATCTGCGCCTGCATGGCGTTGATGTACAGCGCCCACTGTGTGGGCGCGACGGTCAGGCCGAGCGTCGTGAGCGACTCCGCCTCCGCGAATCGTCTCCGTTCATTGAACAGGAGTGCAAGGTTGTTCAACGCCACGCCGTTCTCCGGTTGCTGATCGAGGGCTGCGCGGTACGCCGCCTCGGTCTTAGCCGGGTCGTAATCGACGCTCGTGTAATAGTAGGCCTCGGCCAGGTCGCGCTCGAACGGGGTCAGCCGGTCACGGTGCCGAAATGCCTGCGTCGCGGCCGCCGTGATGCGCGACTGGGCGCCGCCCGCGTTGCTGAGCACCACCGCGAGCTTGCGGTACGCCATCGCAAACGTCGTGTCCAGCGCAATCGCTTCTTGCAGGAGCGTCACGGCGCGTGCCATTTGCGCCGCGTCGCTCGCTCGCACGCCCTGCGAGTACTTGCGCAGCGCCTCGAGCGATCGCGTGGTCACCTGCTCCAGCGGGTCGCTCGCGCGGATGGTCCGGAGCGATTCGCCGATCCGCTCACGCAGCCGGTGCGACAGGCGATCCACCGCTCCGATGATCGCGCCGTCGTCCTGGGCGTTCTCGCGCACCGCGACTAGGGCCGCGCCGTCCCCCGCCCCAACCAGCTCGGCCGAGACGACGTAGCCGCGGCCCAGCGGATCGATCTGGCCGTGCACCACCGCCTTCGCGCCCTCGCGCTGGGCGAGCTCGCGGGCCAGGGCCAGATCGAGCGGAGCTCCCGGCGCCCGCCCCATTCGTCCGAGCGCCTGGCCGACGGCCGCGGCGTCGAGCAGCCGAATCACGCCCGATTGTGCGAGATCAACCCGTAAGGCCTCAGTGAGCGACGGCCCGAGCGTCGAGTCCGTCGTGCGATTCTCGAAGTCGGCGAGCACCAGCCGGTCACGCTCGGCGAGCACGCCGCTCGCGACCAGCGTCCCCACCGGTCCGATGCCGAGCAGCCGCATCGCCATGTAGACCGCGGTGCCGAGGCCGAGCAGCCCGAACGCAGCCGCGCTGGAGAGGAGCGCCCGGCGCCACGTGACCCAACGCTGCACGCCGGCGGGTACGGCCGCCCGCCCGGTGCTGTTCGCGAGCGCGCGGCGCCGCTCGATCACTCCCGTCCACAGGATGATGGGCAGGCCGGCGGCGGCGAGCCCCACCGCTCCCGCGAACGCCCAGTCGGGAAGCCCGAGCAGGTGCACGAGCTCGTAGGCGAGTGAGAGCACGCCGAGCGCGGCGAAGCCGAACAAGGTCGCGACGCGGACGGGGTGCGACCGGCGGATGGCGGCCGCGGTACCCGAAGAGATCTCGGCCTGCTGGGGCGTGATGCCGCCCGTCGGCGTCGTCATGGTCTCGAGCTGCGCGACGATCTCCTCCGCGCTCTGGGGGCGGTCCGCCGGGTGCTTCGCGAGGCAGCGCATGATCAGCGCGGCGAGCGCGGGCGGCACGGTGGCGCGGTGCTGGGTCACGGGCTCGGGCGTGGTGGTCACCTGGGCCGCGAGCATCCCCTGGGGCGACAGGCCGCTGAACGGCAGGCGTCCG
The DNA here is from genome assembly GCA_035601435.1 of Gemmatimonadales bacterium. GTDB lineage: Bacteria > Gemmatimonadota > Gemmatimonadetes > Gemmatimonadales > GWC2-71-9 > AG41. Next base: position 10,323 of record DATNOH010000161.1, read on the forward strand.
GCGAGCAGCTCGTAGCCGAGCGCCCCGACGGCGTACAGATCGGCGCGGTGGTCCACGTTGGGATCGCCGGCGGCCTGTTCGGGGGCCATATAGGCCGGCGTGCCGAGCGCCATGCCGAGGGAGGTCAGCGTCCCGGACCCGGTCGAGCTCGAGACCGCTTTGGCGACGCCGAAGTCGGTCACCAGCGCGTGTTTCCCCGAGAGCAGCACGTTGTCGGGCTTCACGTCGCGGTGCACGATCCCGTGGGCGTGCGCGTAGGCGAGGGCGTCGCACACGTCGCGCAGGATCCGCACGGTGTCGCCCACGGGCAGCTCGCGCTCGTGCATGATGCGGGCGCGCAGCGACTCGCCCGCGATGTGCGGCATAACGTAGTACAGCAGGTCGCCCTGCGATCCGGCGGTGAGCAGTGGGACGATGTGGGGATGCTGCAGCGCGGCGGCGAGCCTGATCTCACGCTCGAACCGCTCGGCGCTCACCCCCGCGGCCAGCTCGGGAGGGAGCACTTTCACCACCACCTGCCGGCCGAGCCGTACTTCCTGGGCGAGGAAGACGCGACTCATGCCGCCGCCGCCGAGCTCACGCTCGACACGGTAGGAGTCACCTAAGGCAGCCTGGAGGCGGTCCTCGAGGGAAGGCATGCTCAATGATAGGGTACCCGGCGGCTCTCCGCTCCGGGGCCGCGGCTAAAGCAGCGACTCGGCATCTGCCGCTGAAGCGGCCATGTCAACCCCGTTTACGGGGACTGCAGAGTCGCGAGTTTACTCGCGCACTCGAGACAACCCTGCCCGTCTTGCACACGGGTCTTACTGGACACTGTGGACACTTGGGCTTTCTCGCGACACAGATCAGCGCTCCCAGCTCCATTATCGCCTGGTTGAACTTCCAGGCGCGTTTGCCGGTTTTGGGGACGAGAGCGGCGGCGAGAGCCCAGATGCGGCGTGGCGGGATGAGGCGTTGCCGGGTGAGGCGTTGCCGAGAAATGCGTTGCCGGTCGTCTCCGAAGAAGACTCTCAAGAGTACGCGCCTCACGTTCGTGTCTACTGCCGGGACGGGCTTCTCGTAGGCGAACGAGGCAACGGCGCCAGCCGTATACGGTCCGATTCCGGGAAGCTTGATCAGTTCTGCGGGATCATCTGGCAACGTGGGAACGCCTTCTCCGGTAGCGCCCCTTCCGGCATCGCTTCTCCTGGCAACGCTCCTGGCCAACGCATGGAGATTCCGCGCGCGCGCATAGTACCCCAAGCCATCCCAAGCCTCCCTGACTGCGCGGGGCCGCGCCCGCGCCAGCGTTTCGAGATCCGGGAAGCGCTCCAGAAACCGCGGATAGTACTCCGCCACGCGGCTCACTTGCGTCTGCTGCAGCATGAACTCGGAGACGAGCACGCGGTACGGATCGCGGGTTTGGCGCCACGGCAAGTCGCGCGCGGCGCGGGCCCACCAGGCCAACAAGCGGCGTGTAAACTTGACTCGCACGGTCGCGCTCACTCCGGATTTCCGTTTCACGCTCCGCATCGGTCCTCACCCCTTTGATCCCCTCTCCCTTCGGGAGAGGGGAAACTCTGCACGAGCGTCGTACCCGCTCTCCCGGAGGGAGAGGGGGACAGGGGGTGAGGACCGAGCGGCACGGGAGGGAGAAAGGGGGTGAGGGGTGGACGTACGGGCCATGGGTACCCAAGATACAGCCCATGAGTAACGGTGCGGCGGTCACGCTGGACCCCCTGCGGCTGATCGCCCGCTGGAGCCTGCGCACGGCCGATCACGCCGGCCGCTTCTCCTTTCTCATCGCCGACATGTTCCGCGGACTCGCGGAATGGCG
>DATNOH010000162.1:0-2053 GCA_035601435.1 Gemmatimonadales bacterium
CCACGGAGCTCGACACGGCCGCGTGTCTCGCGATCGTCGATCAGCTGCTGGCGGTGAACCCCGCGCCGCTGATCATTCTCTCCGGGGGCGAGCCCTTACTGCGACAGGACCTGGCCGAGATCGCCCACTACGCCACGGTCAATGGGGCCACGGTCGTGGTGGGGACGAACGGGACGCTCCTCACCGAGGAGCGCATCGCGGGGCTCAAACGTGCCGGCGTGCGTGGAGTGGCGGTGAGTGTCGATTCGCTGCGCCCGTCCTACCATGACAACTTCCGCCACGGTCGCGGCGCCCTCGCCGACGTGCAATCCGCCCTGGGACGCCTGGCCGCCGCGCGGCTCGACTTCATCGTGCAAACGACGGTGACCAAGGGGAACCGCGCGGAGCTGGAGCGTCTGGTCGCCTGGTCGGCCGAGCAGGGAGCCGTGTCTTTCAACTGCTACTTCCTCGTTGCGACCGGGCGGGGGGCGTCGCTCACCGATCTGGCACCGATGGACTACGAGGCCGTGCTCGCCGATCTGGCCCGGTGGGAGCACGCGTACCGCGGCCGCATGCTGGTGCGCGCCAAGTGCGCCCCGCATTTCATGCGGCACGTGCATCGGAACGATCCCGACTCCCCGGTCCTGAACTACCAGACGCGCTGCCCCTGCGGCACGCAGTACTGCCGCATCACGCCCGACGGCAAGCTCACCCCGTGCCCGTACCTGCCCGAGGTGGCGGGGGACCTGCGCGCGCACAGCTTCGCCGAGATCTGGCGGTCGGCGCCCCTGTTCCGGCAGCTGCGCGAGGGGGCGCTGGGCGGGAAGTGCGGCGCGTGCGAGTACCGCGCGCTGTGCGGCGGCTGCCGGGCACGCGCTTTCGCCCTCACGGGCGACGTGCTCGCGGCCGATCCGTCGTGCGCGTACGAGCCGACGGCCGGCGTGGCGGTGATCGAGCCCGTGCGGGCCATCGCGTACGGCGACGACTTCGTGCCGGCGCTGGTGTGGGCCGATGCCGCGCGCGAGCGGATGGAGCGGATTCCATCGTTCGTGCGGGGAGTGGTGATGCAGCGGGTGGAAGAGTGGGCGCGCCGCCAGGGACGGCGGGAAGTCACGCCCGAGCTGCTCGCGGAGGTGCGTAGCGCCATGCCGATCGACTTTTCGAAGAAGCCACCGTTCTTCGTGGCCGACAGCTGATGACCGACAGCGCCCTGCTGCTGCTGCAAGCCGCGGCCGACTCGACCCACGCCTACGGCGAGTTCCCCGTGATCGGCGCGCGGGCGTACGTGTGGATCACGGCCGAGGTGCACCTGATGTTCGCGGCGTTCGTGCTGGGCGTGCCGATGTTCGCCGTGGTCACCGAGGCGATCGGCATTTTCGGCGGCGACGAGCGCTACGACCGGCTGAGCAAGGAGTTCACCCGGCTGCTGCTCGTGGCGTACAGCGCGACGGCAATCTGGGGCGCGATGCTCGTGTTCGGGCTGTCGACCCTGTACCCGCGCTTCTGGGCCTATCTCACCACGATCTTCGCGCCGTCGATGTGGCTGTACGCGGGGCTGTTCTTCATCGAGTCGTTCACGCTCTACCTCTATTACTACGGCTGGGACCGGTGGAAGAAAGGTCGGGCCAAGCTCGGCCACTGGACGCTCGGCATCCTGCTCAACGTGTGGGGCACGACCGTGATGTTCATCGCGAACTCGTGGCTCACCTACATGATGTCGCCGCCGCGCGATATCACACCCACCACAGACCCCACCACCATCAAGCTGTGGCACGCCATCGCCAACGCGACCTGGATGCCGATCAACGTGCACCGAGTGATCGCGAACGTGGTGTTCGGCGGCGCGATTGTGGGCGCGTACGCGAGCTACCGCTTCCTGGCCGCGCGCACCGACGAGGAGCGGGCGCACTACGATTGGATGGGTTACGTCGGCAACTTCATCGCGATGTCGGCGCTCATCGTGCTGCCGTTCGCCGGCTACTGGCTGGGACGCGAGATCTACCAGTACGACCAGTCGATGGGGATCACCATGATGGGCGGCTTCATGAGCTGGCTGTGGGTGATCCAGGCGTTC
>DATNOH010000163.1:0-5524 GCA_035601435.1 Gemmatimonadales bacterium
GAGCCCGTCCGCCAAGCGCCGGGCACCCGTCACCACTTCGTGCGCGACCTTGCGCAGCGTGGCGTCCCGCTGCTCGAGCACCGCGAGGACGGCGCTCACAGGACCTTTGCTTCCTCACGCAGCAGACGCACCAGCTCGGGCACGGCCGCCGCGCCCTCTCCCACGATCCTCCCTTCCGTGCGCTCGGGCGGCAGGGTCAGAGCTACGATCTCGAGGTCGCCCACGGCTAACGGCGTGGGCTTCACCTCCATGGGCTTCTTCTTTGCCGCCATGATCCCTTTGAGCGCCGGGTAGCGCGGCTCGTTGAGCCCCTTGTCGGTGGTGAGGACCGCCGGCAGCGGGAATTCCACCACTTCGACGCCGCCTTCGATCTCCCGCTCCGCGACACCCTTCCCGCCCTCGATCTCGAGGTGGGACACGGTGGTCACACACGGCAGGTCGAGCAGCTCGGCCACCATGGGGCCGACCTGATGGTTGTAGTCGTCGATCGCCATCTTGCCGAACAGGATGAGGTCGAACCCGGCGCCCTTGAGCTCGGCGGCCAGCGCCTGCGCCACTGCCAGCCCGTCTACCGGGATCCGGTCCGCTTGGAGCAGGATGCCGCGATCGGCCCCCATGGCGAGGGCCGTACGGATCGTCTCCTGAGCGGCGGTGGGGCCGAGCGCGATGACGACGACTTCACCCGACCCGGCGTTTTCCTTGCGTCGCAGGGCCTCTTCGACGGCGAACTCATCGTAGGGATTGAGGATGAACTTGACGCCCGCTTCGTCGAGCGATTTGCCGTCGGAGGCGATCTTGACGCGCGTCTCGGAGTCGGGGACGCGCTTGACGCACACGGCGATCTTCATGGGAGCAGAAAACAAACCCGGCGCAGTGGTTCGTGCAACTGACGGCTAGAATTCCGCGCTCAGGCTCACCAACACGTGGCGCGGGAGGCCTGGCGTAAGGAACCGCTGGACCGGGTCGCCCGCTACCGTGGGGTTTGCGGCGAACGTCCCGAAAGTCACATAGCGGCGATCGAGCACGTTTGGCACGGCAACGCGGACGCGGTAGCGGCCAACCTCGACGTCGAGCGACGCATCGACCACCGCGTAGTCGGAAAGGCGCCGCTCCACGTTTTCCTCGTCGCCGCGCAGGTATTGCGGACCGACGTAGCGCGCGTCGAGGCGCAATCGCATGCGGTCGCCCGGCGCTGGCAGGGACAGGCCGGAATTCACGCGGTGGGCCGGGATCATGGGGATCCGGTCGCCGGGGACGACGGCCTCATTCCCGGGGGCGCGTCCTGTGGCGAGAACGGCGGACGTCTGGAACGTCGCGGCCGTGAAGCCGTAGTTCGCGTAGAACTCGAGCCCTGCGGGACTCCTCCAGCGCGCCGATGCTTCGAACCCCGAGCGGCGCGTCGAGCCGATGTTCTGGAAGTACCCGGTGGTGGCGGTCGGTGCCACGAAGAAAATGTCGTCGCGCACATTCGTGAGGTAGGCATCCGCTGCGAGGGCGAGCCGGACGCCAGTGGGGCGGTGCCGCCATCCTAACTCGTAGGTCGTCGCGATCACGGGGCGAAGTGCGGGATCGGGTCCCAGGGCGAATGGAAGCGGGCAGGCGGCCGTCGGATCGCTGCAGGCGATCTCAACCAGGGCGGGCGTGCGGAAGCCGCCGCTCAACGAGGCGTACACCTCGTGCCCGGCGACCGGGGTCCACGACAGGGCGACCCGCGGGCTGACGTGCCGAAACACGTTCAGCCCGCTCTGGCTCGGGTCGAGGAGATCTTCGTACGGGAGCCTGATGTAGTCATACCGCCCGACGAGGGTCGCCTCGAGTGCCGGCGTGAACGCCCAGCTCACGCCGGCGAACGCCCCGAGGTCTAGCTCGTTCGTCCGGACAGAATCGGTGAGGGAGTCCGTCCCGCCGGTGGGCACGGCATAGAGTCCGACGACCGTGTGAGAATATTGGGCGTCGAGCCCCGCAAACCAGCGGAGCGGCCGCCCGCCCACGGGCCGCGCTCCCGCGAGCTGCACGGCACCGCCCGCAATTCGTTCGTGGTTCCGTTGACGCGAGTCCGGCGGCGTCGCGTTCACGTTGAACTGGTCGGTGTCGAGTCGCCGCCCGAAGACGTTGGCGGAAAGTTGCGCGCTCCCTAGGGCGCGTTGCGCGTTGAGCGTTACCTGATGCGCCAGTGGCGCGAAATAGTCACCACCCGTGAAATTGCTGTCGGGACGCGCGTCGACCACATCGTCCGGTAGGCTGCCTGCCTGGTAGATCTTGTTGGTCGCGCCGCTGTAGCTCAGGGTCGCGTTCCAACCGCCCGCCAGCAGGCCGAGCTTGGAGAATAGCGTCCCGATGCGACTCATCGTCGCCTGGCGCCAGCCATCCTCGTGTTCGTAGCGCACGCCGACGTAGTAGTCCCAGATGCCCAGCCGGTCTCCGGCGTTGGCTTTCACCTCGTAACGGCCGTAGCTACCGCCCGACAGCTCGATTTCTTGGACGGCAGGCGCACGGCCCCGCCGCGTCACCAGATTGACCGCCGCGCCCAGGGAGTTGCGACCCAACAGGACCGAGGGACCGTACGACACCTCGACCCGCTCGAGGTCCTCGAGCGGCAGGAGGTCGAAGTTCACCTCGTTCGCGTCGGGCTCGTTCACGCGGACGCCGTCCACATACACGGTGATGCCCTGGGGCAGGCCGATGGTGGGGGACACCTGGAAGCCGCGGAGCGTGACATCGAGCTGCGCGGGCGCGCCGAGCTCGTCAGCCGTCGTCACACCGGGCAGCATCTCGAGAGCGTCGGCGAGCGTACTCACACCCCGCGCGTCAAGGGCCGTCGCGTCGAGGACCGCGCTCTGTCCGGTCAGGCCTCGGGCCGTCTCTCCCGTGGTGGGCAGCCGCACGCCGGTCACGACGACGGGGGCGAGAGTGGCGGTGTCTTTGGGAGTGGAGTCGACGTGTTGGGCAGGCTGTTGCGCGCCGGCCAGCGCCGGAAGCAGACACAGCACCGCGCCGCCAGCAAGCAAGTGCGGAATGCGGAGTGCGGAATGCGGAGTCGATGGGCGTTCGTCAATTCCGCACTCCACACTCCGCACTCCGCACTCAGTTGAACGCACTCAGCCCCGTGATTTCCTGGCCCAGGATGAGCGTGTGAACGTCATGCGTCCCCTCGTACGTATAGACCGACTCGAGGTTCGCGAGGTGGCGCATCGCCTGATACTCCGCCAGGATGCCGTTGGCGCCGAGCAGCCGGCGCGTCTCGCGCGCCACGTCGGTCGCGATATTCACGTTGTTCCGCTTGGCGAGCGACACCTGCTGCGGCGTGGCCTTCTCCTGGTCCTTGAGCCGCCCGAGCTGCAGGCAGAGGACCTGCGCCTTCGTGATCTCGGTGAGCATCTCGGCGAGCCGCTCCTGCTGCAGCTGAAACCCGCCGATCGGCTTGCCGAACATCAGCCGCGTCTTGGCGTAGCTCACCGCCTCGTCGTAGCACGCCATCGCGGCGCCGACCGCTCCCCACGCGATGCCGTAGCGCGCCTGGGTAAGGCACATGAGCGGGGACTTGAGCCCGCCCGTCTGCGGGAGCAGGGCGTCCTTGGGAACGCACACGTCCTGCAGCACCAGCTCGCTGGTGTCGCTGGCACGCAGGCTGAGCTTGCCCTTCTGGTCCTTGGCGGAGAAGCCCTTGGTGTTCGTGGGGACGATGAAGCCGCGGATCGAGTTCACGTCGTCGACCTTGCCGGTCTTGGCCCACACAATGGCCAGCTGCGCGGTCGAGCCGTTGGTGATCCACATCTTGGCCCCGTTTAACACCCAACCGTCCTTCGTTTCCTTCGCGACGGTGATCATGCCGGCGGGGTTCGAGCCGTAGTCAGGCTCCGTGAGCCCGAAGCAGCCGATCACCTCTCCGGACGCCATCTTGGGAAGCCAACGCCGCTTCTGCTCGTCCGAGCCGAAGGCGTAAATCGGATACATCGCGAGCGCGCCCTGGACTGAGGCAAACGAGCGCACCCCCGAGTCGCCGCGCTCCAGCTCCTGCATGATCAGCCCGTAGGCGACGTTGTTCAGCCCGGCGCAGCCGTACTCCTCCGGCAGATTGGCGCCGAACAGGCCGAGCTCGGCCATCTGCGGGACGAGCTGCTTCGGGAAGCGCCCCTCGATGTAGTGCTCGCCGATGACGGGGATGACGTTGTCGTCCACCCAGGCGCGCACCGTGTCGCGCACGGCGCGCTCCTCCTCGGAGAGCAGGCTGTCGACGTCGTAAAAGTCGACGCCTTGAAACTTGGGTGCCATGGCTGCCTCAGCTGTGTGATGTCGTGTCCGCGGGTATCGGCTGGGAGGGGGACGGGGCGGGGGCTGCTCCCTTTCCAGCCCGCGCGAACGCGTAGGTGTCGGACGCCCGGAAGCGGCGGGCCTCGGCATCCCACCGGAAGTACGTGATGTGAACCGCCGTCGGCTCGATGGTCACGAAGTTGAAGCTCGACGGCCGCCCGCCCCGCGTGCGGGTGCACAGGGTCCCCGCGGTCGAGACCACCACCCGGCCCCCGAGCTGCTCCGCTCCCTCCTGGTGGTCGTGCCCGCACAGCACCACTTCGGCGCCCGAAGCCAGGATGCGTCGCTGCGCCTGTCTCCAGCGGGCGAGGCCCATGCGCCCCGAGAGGTCGCCCCGCAGCACGTTGTGGTGCACCGCCAGCACCCGCGCCTGCTCGCCCGGCGCCGCTTCGAACAACTCGCGCACGCGCGCGATCTCGCGCTTCGGGAGATGCCCCTTCACCGCGAGGTCGCGCACCCGCAGGGTCAGCGACCCCCAGGCCACGCCGTGCGAGGTGAGCGCGCTGGCTATGATCGCCCCCGGGAGCGACAACCGAGGCGTCAGATCCGCGGCGAAGTAGCGCACGTATTTCGCGTACAGCGGCTGCTTCGCGAACGGGATGAGCGGTCGCGTCCACCACGCCACGTCGTGGTTCCCGGGGATCACCAGCACCGGTGCCGTCCGCGCCGCCGTCTGTATCAGCGCCCGCGCGCGCTGGAATTCGCCGTGACGCGCCCGCTGCGACAGGTCGCCCGTGATCACGACCGCGTCGGGCCGTAGATCGGGGAACATCTGTTCGAGGCCCTCGATCTGATCGATGTCGGCGAGGCCGCCGAAGTGGAGGTCCGAGAGGTGCAGCAGCTGGACGGTCACGACTCGGCCTGGACAGTATAGGTGAGCGTCGCTTCGCCGTTGGCAGGGATCGGGACCCGGAACCGCACCTCGGTGGCGGAGAGCTTCTCGGGCCCCACGCTGCTGTCGGTCACGCGCCACACCCCGAACCGGGCCTCGCGCACGTCGACCGTCACCGCCGCGGGCTTGGCGTTCGAGATCGTCACCTTGTAGGACGCGGTAATCTGCTGACGTGGGGCAATGCCGCGCTTGGGGGGCGCCAGCTGCTCTTGCGCGTAATCCGTCTGCACTCGCTCGGCGGTGATGTCGAAAGCGTCCCCCGACTGCACCCGCAAATCTCGCCCCGGGGCGGTGTGCCCGCTGCTCGCCTCGCCCACGAGC
>DATNOH010000164.1:0-28307 GCA_035601435.1 Gemmatimonadales bacterium
CCACGAGTCGAGTTCCGATCGGCCGACGCGAACGGGGGCAGGACCTTCATGGTCCGGGACAACGGCGCCGGCTTCGACATGAAATACGCGGACAAGCTGTTCGGCGTGTTCCAGCGGCTGCATTCCGCCGCCGACTTCGAGGGTACGGGCATCGGCCTCGCCACCGTCCGGCGCATCATCAACCGGCACGGCGGCCGGATCTGGGCGGAAGGCGCCGTGGACCAGGGGGCAACGTTCTACTTCACCTTGTGATGGCCCGCTCGCCGCGGGCCTGGAGGCTCTCGTGAACCCGGGAAAGATCCTGTTGGTGGAAGACAACCCCGACGACGTCGCCCTGACGCTGCGCGCGCTCAAGAGTCACAACATCACCAATGAAGTCGTCGTGGCGCAGGATGGGGCACAAGCGCTCGACATACTGTTCGGCGCGAACGGCAAGGGCCCCGCGGCCACGGAGCTGCCGGCCGTGGTGCTGCTCGACCTCAAGCTGCCCAAGGTCAACGGCATGGAGGTGCTGCAGCGCATCCGCGCCGACGAAGGCACGCGGCTCCTGCCAGTCGTCATCCTCACCTCGTCCGATGAGGAACGCGACGTCATCGAAGGCTACAGCCTCGGCGCCAACAGCTACGTGCGCAAGCCGGTGGATTTCGTCGAATTCACCCAGGCCGCCAAACAGCTCGGCCTGTACTGGCTGCTCATGAACCGGGCACCGCCGGTGCCGCGGAGACCCTAGGCCGAGCGCAGCTGGTCCTTCACCGGGAGCCGGCGGAGGCGTTTCCCGGTTGCCGCGAATATCGCGTTGGCCAGCGCGGGCGCCGTGATCGAAGTGCCCGGCTCGCCGATCCCGCCCGGCGCCTCGAGGCTGCGCACCAAGTGCACTTCGATCGTGGGCGCTTCGTTCATCCGCAACACGCGGTAGTTGTGGAAATTGGACTGCTCGACCCGGCCATTCTTGAGCGTGACCTCGCCCCACAGCGCGCCGCTGATGCCGAAATTGACGCCGCCCTCGATCTGTGCCGTTACGATATCCGGGTTGATCACGGTGCCGCAGTCGACGGCACAGACGATCCGATGCACCCGCACCTCCCCCGCTTTCGACACCTCGACCTCGGCGACCTCCGCCAGGTAGCTGCCCCACCAGCTATAGAGCAGGGCGACGCCGCGCCCGTGCCCGGCGGGTAAGGGGCGCCCCCACCCGGCCGCCTTCGCGGCGAGGTCGAGCACCGCGCGAGCTCGCGGCACCTTGCTCAGGAGTGCGCGCCGATACTCCACGGGATCGGCCTTCGCCGCCGCGGCGAGCTCATCCATGAAGCTCTCCATCACGAAGATGTTGTGGGTGGGTCCCACCCCACGCCAGAACGTCGTGTTGAGCACCGGCTCTTCGTGCCGCACGTACTCGACCTGGGTCGCCGGGATGTCATAGGTGAGAAACACCGCAGCGTCCACCGCGTCGGAGTCGAGCCCGTTCTTGAAGGCTGGCGGCAAATAGCGCGCGAGGATCGCCGGCCCGACGATCCGGTGACTCCACGCGACCGGCTTGCCGCTAGTATCCAGCCCCGCGGCCATGCGGTCGTAATAGTAGGGGCGATAGAACTCGTGCTGCATGTCCTCCTCGCGCGTCCAAACCACCTTCACCGGCCCCTCGACCTTCTGCCCGATACGCACCGCCTGCGTCACCCAGTCAAACTCGAGTCGCCGGCCGAATCCGCCGCCCAAGAGATGGTTGTGCACCACCACCTTCTCCAGTGGCAGGCCCGTCACGCGGGCGGCGGTCGCCTGCGCCCGGCTCAGCGTCTGCGAACCGGTCCACACCTCGCAGCCGTCCTGCCGCACGTGAACGGTGCAGTTCATCGGCTCCATGGTGGCGTGGGCCAGGAACGGCACCTGGTACACCGCGTCGATTTTCCTCGCCGCACCGGCGATTGCCTCTGCGACATGGCCCTGCGTCCGGGCGACCACGCCCGGTTGCTGCGAGGCGGCGTCGAGCCCCTGAACCACATCGGCAGTGCTCACGTTGCCATTGGGCCCGTCGTCCCAGCGGATGGCGAGGGCCGCGAGGCCCTGCTTGGCCGCCCACATGTGGTCGGCGACCACGGCGACCACATCGCCCAGGTTGACGATCTGGTGCACGCCCGGAATCGCCATGGCCTTGGCTTCGTCCAGTGCCGCGACCTTGCCTCCCAACACGGGGCTCGCCGCCACAGTAGCGATCTTCATTCCCGGCAACCGCACGTCGATGCCGTACTGCGCCGTGCCGTTCACCTTTTCCGTTTTGTCCAGACGCTTGGCCGGTGTGCCGATCAGCGTGAAGTCCTTTGGATCCTTGAGCGCGACCTTTTCCGGCACCGGTAGTTTGGCCGCCTTTTCGGCCAGCGCGCCGTAGCTGAGTGTACGGCCGCTCGGCGTGTGGGTCACGACGCCCCGCTTGGCCCGACACGACGCTACGTCGACGTCCCACGTTTGAGCGGCCGCCGCCACGAGCATGGTGCGGGCGGTCGCACCGGCACGGCGCAGCGGCTCGTAGAACGCGCGCACCGACGACGAGCCGCCCGTTTCCTGGTCGCCAAAGAATGGATTGGCGTACAGCTTGTCGTCGGGCGGCGCGTGCTCGAGCTGGACCTGGTCCAGCCCCACCTCGAGCTCTTCGGCGATCAACATGGGCATCGAGGTGTAGGTGCCCTGTCCCATTTCGACCTGATTCATGACGAGCGTGACCCGTCCATCGGTGCCGATGCGAATGAACGCGTTGGGTGCGAAGGCGGGCGGTGGCGCCGCGGCGGCGGCAGTCGCCGTGCCGGACCGGTCACCGACCCGGCAGCCGAGCAGGAGCCCGCCCCCCGCGGCGGTCAGCAGCACCACGAAGTCGCGGCGCGATACGGTGTGCGTGGTCATGGTCAGGCTCCTTTCGCGGCCTGCTTGATCGCGGCGCGGATGCGAGGGTAGGTCCCGCAGCGGCAGATATTGCCCGACATGGCCCCGTCGATGTCGGCGTCGCTGGGATGGGCGTTCTTCGCGAGGAGCGCGGAGGCCGACATGATCTGGCCCGATTGGCAGTAGCCGCACTGCACGACCTCGAGGTCGAGCCACGCCTGCTGCACCTTCTTGCCGGCCGGCGTTTCCCCAATTGCCTCGATGGTGGTGATCTTCTTCCCGGCCGCCGCGGCCACCGGGGTGACGCACGAGCGGATCGGCTGTCCGTCGAGCTGCACCGTGCAGGCCCCGCACAGCGCCATCCCGCAGCCGAACTTCGTGCCCGTCAGGCCGACGACATCACGCAGCACCCACAGGATGGGCATGTCCGTGGGTACGTCGACCGTCACGTCGCGTCCGTTGATGTTCAGGGTTGCCATGACTGACTCTCCATAGGATGGCGAGTGGGTCTACGCGAGAAAGCTCACCAGCTGCGCGTTCACTTGCTCGGCATGCGTCCACAGCGCACCGTGCGGCCCATCCTTCAACTCGATGAACTTGACGTCCTTGATCATCTTCGCCTGCCTGCGTGACGTGGCATCCGGCGGCAGAATCCGATCCGCGTCTCCGTGCAAGATGAGCGTCGGTACATCGTTGCGCGAGATGTCCTTGCGGAAGTCCTCGATCCAGGCATCGACGCAGGCCAGGGTGCCCGTGGCGGATGCGGCCGCGGCCACGTTCCAGTTGTCTTCGACCACGCGCTCGCTCACGAGCTTTCCGCCCAGCACATCGTAATTGTAGAAGTTGTGCAGGAAGTCGAGCAGGAACGTGGGCCGGTCGGCCTTGATCCCGGCCTTGATGCCGTTGAAGACGGCGGCGTCTACGCCCTCCGGATTGTCGGCGGCCTTCACGAGATAGGGGCCGAGGGTGCCGATCAGCACCGCCTTGCGCACCCGCTTGGTGCCGTACTTGCCGATGTAGCGCGTGACTTCGCCCGTGCCCATCGAAAAGCCCACGAGCGACACGCCGGTGAGATTCAGCGTGGTCAGCACGGTGTTCAGATCGGACGCGAAGGTATCGTAGTTGTATCCGACCACCGGCTGGCTCGATTTGCCGAACCCGCGACGATCGTAAGTGATCACCCGATGCCCCGCGGCCAGCAACGCCGCCGTTTGTTTCTCCCACGACGCGCCGCTCAGCGGCCACCCGTGGATGAGCACCACCGGCGACCCCGATCCGTGATCCTCGTAGTACAGCTCGATGGGGGTCGAGTTTTCCTGTCCCACCTTGATCCGGCTGCTCACGGCGTCTCTCCCGGTACCTTGGCGTGGTGAGGATTCGGCGGCCGTCGCGGTGGACGGCAGCGCGGACAGCAACGGTGCAGCGATGCCTGCCGCTGCGAGCTTGAGTGTGTCACGCCGGCTCAAGGGATCTTTCATGGAACAGCCTCCAAGTAGGGACCGTTGATCGTGGGCGCGCGCCATTTCTCGCGCTCATTCCGGAAAGGTCGGGCCGAACGTGGGGAGGCCGTTCTTCGATTCGGCCTGCGTCGGCTCCTCGCGGTGTTGGGCATAGGACCTCGAGTACCCCTGCGACCGCGGTGGCTGCGCGCAGCGACGGCCCCGGCGTAAGACCGAACACCCAGTGCACACACCCGCCGGCGACGATAGCGAATGGCAAGCGCCGAATGGCCCACGCCGTGCACCGGGGCCGAAACGTTCCTGACGCTATCCCCCGACGAATGACTGCCGACAGCGCGCGTGTGCCGCGCCGCACCAGCTCACGTCGGGCGAGGGGCCCGCACGTGTCGTAGGAAGGTGCCTGTTCGACGACCTTCCAGATGGCCTCCACTGTTTCGCGCAGCGCGGTGGTCGCATCCCAGTCCGATTTTCTGGAACGTGACGAGGTCCCGTTCAGAGAGCCCACGGCCACGGAGGGTTCCTTTACCCTGAGAAGTTGAATCAGGTACAGCGACGCTGGCGAGTAGGTTACGCGCACGCTGCGCCGCGGTCCATGAGACCTTTGTATTGGTCGGCTGGGATACGGTCCCCCCCGGCATCTCACGGCACAGCCGCGCCTGGCGGCGACGTCCACGTCAGCCGCAGCGTCGCGGTCCGGCCGCCGGACGTCGCCTCGATCCTGATGGTCACCTACCGGAGTCCACCGCCGCGCATCGGGGCAGGAACGCAAGCCGCGCGCCGTGGCTAAGTAGTGCTGTGGTAGGAGGTTGGCGTTTGGAACGATGCCGACGGATCGGCAATTGCTGAACGGTCGGCAGCTTCGCCGCCCGCGGCCACTTCCTGCAAAATGTCCCAATGCTCTACGACAAAGTCGCCCTCGAACCGGAAAAAGTCGGTGGCAATGAGGGTCTTGCCGCCGCTTGAATAGCGACCGTGTGCCACAACCAGATCGCCCTCTACGATGATCACACCGGGCTCGTAGTGGCCACCGTCGTTGGTGCCCTTCGCCTTATCAGTCATGTCCCCGTCCTCCATGTCCCGGTCCTCCTTCCCAGCTTTGTGGCTCAACAGATCTCCTCGCTCGTCCATTAACCGGGCACAGGGGCTCGAGTGTTCCCTCGACCCCTGGTCGGCGAGCCGCCCCTGCATGGCTGCACCAGACAGGCGAACTTGTACCTCCCCGGGGGAAGCGCGGCGAGTGAAACGCTGAATGCGCAGCTTTATCGGGACATCAGGACCGGGAGATCCGCGTCGTGCAGGGCGGTGCGTGTGACGCCGCCGAACATCAACTCGTTTAGGCGGGCGTGGCCATAGGCGCCCATGACGAGGAGGTTGGCGCCAAACGCGGCAGCGTGCGACAGCAGAACGCGGCCCACGTCTTCGCCGCCGGACGACAGGCGTCGTACATCCACGTGCGCGTGGTGACGCGCCAAGTATCGAGCGATGTCCGCTCCCGGCTCCTGGCCGTGACCCGCCCGACGGCGCTCAGCGTCGATGACCAACACCTCGACTGCCGCGGCTCTCACGAGCAAGGGCAGGGCGTCCGCCACGGCTCGAGCGGCCGCGCGCCCCGCGTCCCACCCGACCAGGATGCGGCGGACCCCGGATGCCGTGCTGTGTGGCGGGAGCACGATGACCGGCCGCCCAGAGGCCAGGACGAGGGACTCGACGAGGCCGGGAGGGCCGGCGGTTTGGACCGCGGGGTCCGGGCGGGCAACTACCACCAAGTCTGCGTAGCGCGCGTGCACGCCCGCGTCGCTGCTGAAGTACGGCTCCGATCTCCACTCCCACCCGATGGAGTAACGACGCACGATCTCGTCGAACCGGGCGCGGTGCTGCGCCTCGGTCTCCTCGACTTCTGCTTGGCGCGCCGCGATTACGCTCGGGATGCCATCGCCGCGGGCGAACATCTCCGGTGGGGTAACGGCGGGCGCTGGCCGCATGAATACCCCGGTGAGGTGCGCGCCATACTCGTGGGCGAGTACGCCAGAGAACTCCAGGATTCCGGTAGGCTCGGTCTCCCCATCAACGAAGACGATGATTTCCCGTATCGAGTCGGCAACTGGGCTGTCATCGACCGCCGGTGCCGTTGCGCGATGTGTCGTGTTCATGCGGATGCTCCTTTTCCCATTTTAACGCTCGACTCGGGTCGGGAGTTCGTCCAAGGATGTGCCTACAAACGCCCCTCCTGAACGAGGCGCTCGGGAGTCACCGCAACATGCGCCTGCGCGTCGCGCAGTGCCACAACAGCTAGTCGCGAGGTGCCAATCGCTGGCGGATGGCCCCGAGATGGTAGGCCGCGTGCGCAATGGCGCCGATCGCCACGCCCAACGCGTCTTCGTCCCACACGGCGTGCGTCTCCACGGCTACCCGCAGACTGTGGTACTCGCGGCGCAATTGAGCCTGCAAGTCGGCCCACGCGGCGTTGTCCACCGTGGATACCGTCCAGCTGCGACCGCGATCGCGCGACGTCGCTTCTCCGCGCAAGCCCAGCGTCGAGAGCGTCAGACTCGAGCTCAAGTGATGCACGTGGGCGGCGACGGTCGTGCGGCCGGGTCCCGCCGGCAGCGACGCCTGGACGGCGCTCAACCCACCGATCGTCGCGAAGATGCCGGTTCCGGGGGATGCGTCGGTGAAATAGGTCCAGGGGCCGGGCGGCCCCTCGAAGGCTTCCACGAGCATCCGTGTCAGCAAACTCACTGTCACGGCGGGCGGCGTACCGGTCATAGCCCCTCGGTTGTTCTCCAGAACACGCTGCGTGAGTACGACGTTCCCAGGAGTCGGTTCGCCGCTACGTTGACGCGGGCCACGGCACAGCGCAGCGCTGGTGACTGCTGACGACGGCCAGCTCCAGTCCGCGCATGACTTCGAGTGCCTGTTCGGGCGTGATCGCCAGCTGCGCCTTCCCGAGGATCGCGTCGCGGACGTTCTGATAATAGTGCGTGAAGCTCGAGGGCGCGGTCGCAATCGTGCGTGTTCCCTCGGACGTGGTCAGCCGGCCGTACATCTCGGGAGCCTCCGCATCCCAGCCTGCTTCGTCGGGCATGCGGCCGGACTTCAGGGCCGCTTCCTGTGGATCGAGTCCATACTTGATGAACGAGCCTTTGGTGCCGTGGACAGCGAAGGTCGGCCCCGGTGCGGCCGCCAGCATGGATGCCCGAACCAATGCCCGCATGTGCGGGTAATGAAGCGCGACGTCGAACGCGTCGTCGGCACCGGCACCGGGGCGCTCGATGCGGATGTCGGCGGAGATCGCTTGCGGAATTCCGAACAAGACCAATGCCTGATCGAGCAGGTGCGAGCCCAGGTCGAACCAGAGACCAGAGCCGGGCAGGGGTTGCTCGCGCCACGCGCCCGGTCTCAGTTCGGGGCGGAAACGGTCAAAGTGGGACTCGAACGTGGTGACGCTGCCAAGCGCATTCTCCGACAGCAGTGCTCGCAGCGTGACGAAGTCTCCCACGTAGCGCCGGTTCTGGTAGGCCGACAGCACCCGCCGCTTTGCGTCGCCCAGTCGGACCAACTCCTCGGCTTCCGCGACGGTGGTCGTAAACGGCTTATCGACGACGACGTGGCGTCCGGCCTCGAGACACTGTTTAGCGATCGGGTGGTGCGTTGTATTGGGCGTGGCGATGACGACCAGATCGACGGCTCGGCTGAGCAGGTCATCGACGCTGCGGACGAAGTCCGTATCCGGATAGCGCGGGTCCGGCGCGCCCCCCCCATGGCGCTGCACGATGGTGGTGAGGCGGAGACCTTCCACCACGCGAATGACGGGTGCGTGAAACGTCTTGCCGGCGAAGCCGAAACCGACCAGTCCGACGTTGAGCATGCCTCAGAGCGTCTTGAACAGGGTCTCGAGCTCGGTGCGCCACCCCTGCCGGGCGTAGAATTCCTTGGCTCGGGCGTTGTCGGCGAAGACGGCGAGGGTCAGCCGCCGGAAGCCGCGGCGTCGCCCCCACTCATCCGCTGCGTCCAGCAATGCCTGGCCCACACCCTGGCCCTCGGCCTCCCGCCCAACGGCGAGAATCGCCACGTGTCCATGGGCCTGGTCCGTGAAGTAGTCCCGCCGCGTCTCCAGCAGCAGCACGCCGACCAGGCCGCGATCCCGCTGGTGCGCAACAAGCAGCGCGGATCCCGGCGAAGGACGCGCGAGGGCGTCCGCCAGTGCCCGCCGCTCGCGCGCTGTGATCTCCTGGGCGGAGCGGGTGGTGGGCCCGAACGCCCCGAGCCGCTCCGCAAGCGCCAAGATCGCCGCTTGGTCTCCCCGCTCCCCGGGACGAATCGACAAGGGTGTCATGACGGTCGTGGATATTAACGTAAACGGTCGATTCTGCCCCACCAACGTTGAGCCTGCTCAGTGGAGGAAGTCCACGATGGCGGTAACCGTGGCGGTCGGATTCTCTTCCATCAACCAGTGCCCTGAGTGGGGAATGACGACCTCCTGGACGTTGCTGGCGGCAGCGCGCATGACCACCGCCATCATCGGGCCGAACGATGCCTCGCCGCCCACCGCCAGGACAGGCATGGCCAGCATGCCCTTGGCCACGAACGCCTTGTTGTCGATGGCATCCTGATCGAAGGCCTTGAACTGCTCGAAGCCGGAGTGCATAGCGCCAGGAAGGGCGTACAGCCTGGCGTAGTGCCGGCGTGAGGCTTCATCGAAGCGCTTCGGATCCGCCGAGAATTCGTTCCAGAAGCGGTCGAGATAGATCCGCTCGCGCCCCTTGACCAGCCGTTCCATATCCGGGCCGCCGAAACGGAAGTGCCAGAGCAGCGGACTCTTCAGGATCTCGTCCCATGGGCCGACGCCCGGCAGCGGTGCATCCAGGAGGGCGAATTTCATGACGCGTCCTGGTTGGCCCGCTGCGAAGGCGTAGCCCACCATGTTTCCGATGTCGTGGGTGACGAGATCGACCTTGTCGATCTGGAGCGTGTCGAGGACGGTGGCGACGTCGCCCGCCTGGGTCTTCTTGTCGTAGCCACCGGCTGGGTGGGAGGAGAGGCCCATGCCGCGCAGATCTGGCACGACGACGGTGTGGCCGCGCGCCAGCCGGGCGGCGAGCGGCGCCCACATGTCGCCCGTCTCTCCGTAGCCGTGGAGCAACACGACCGCCGGCCCCTGCCCGCCGACGCGCACGAAGATCTGCGCACCGGGGGTGGAAATCGTTCGGGTCTTGAAGTTGGCCGGGAACGAGGGGACCTGGGCCCGGGCCGTCGTCGCCAGGAGCACGGCACTCAAGGCAACCGAGGTGAACTCTCGCATCTCTGAACTCCCGTCTGGTGTAGGCTGGTAAAGCTACTCTGTTCTCGACGGGCCCTCGCGCTCGAGCGCGGCATCAACCACCTTGATGTTGTGACGCCACCTTCTGCCTGGAGTCCGCTGCGGCGGCCCTTGTTCCGCGCGCTGTGGATCTCGGATGTGGTCTCGAGCATCGGCACCTGGATGCACGATTCCGCGGCCGCCTGGTTGATGACGTTGCTCACCCCCTCGCCGCTCATGGTCTCGCTGGTCCAGGTCGCCACCACCCTGCCGCTGTTCATGCTCGCCCTGCCCGCGGGCGCCCTGTCCGACATCCTGGACCGGCGGCGCGTTTTGCTCGCGACTCAGGTGTGGCTGGCCCTGATGGCCGCCTTACTGGGCGTGCTCACGGTGACCGGCGTGGTTCAGCCCTGGATGCTCCTCGTGGTCACGCTCGCCATTGGTGCGGGCAGCGCGGTCGACATCCCCGCGTGGCAGGCGATGATTCCTGAGGTCGTGCCGAAGGAGGAGCTGCCGGCGAGCGTGGGGCTGGGAACCGTCGCGATCAACGTCGCCCGCGCCGTGGGGCCGGCCATCGCCGGGATCGTCATCGTCGCGGCTGGACCGGGACCGGTGTTTCTCGTCAACGCCGTCACGGTGCTAGGCGTGTTCTTCGTGCTGTGGCGCTGGCGGCGCGAACCGCACCGCGCCACGCTTCCGGCTGAACGCATGGCGTCCGCCGTGCGCGCCGGTATCAGGTACGTCCGGTACACGCCGGCGCTGCGTGCGGTCATCGTGCGCACGGCGGCGTTCGTGCTGTTCGCGAGCGCGCTCTGGGCGCTGCTGCCGCTGGTCGCCAAGACATCGTTGGGGCGCGGACCCATCGCGTACGGTGCCCTGGTTGGAAGCCTCGGCCTCGGAGGTCTGCTCGGCGCTGCGATCTTGCCGGTCTGGCGGCGCCACCAGTCGACGGATGTGATCACGGCAGTGGCAACCGTCGTGTTCGCCGTCGGGTGTCTCGCGCTGGCGTGGGTCAGGGAGTTTGGCCTGCTGCTGGGCGCGATGCTCGTGGCCGGCATCGGCTGGCTCATCGTGGTCTCGAGCCTCATTCTCGCGGCGCAGCGGGGAGCGGCCGAGTGGGTACGGGGTCGGGCGCTCGCGGTGTCGACGCTCACCCTGTTCGGGTCGTTCGCGGTCGGCGCGCTGGTGTGGGGGCTCGTGGCGGACGAAGCGGGGATTCCATCGGCGTTGATGACGGCCGGCGGCGGCCTGCTGCTCGGGCTTGCCCTGATCCCCCTCTTTCCCCTGGCCGCCGCGGAAGGCCTGAAGTTGGACCCCGCCCACGTCTGGGACGACCCCGTGGTGGCGGAAGAGCTCGCGGCCGAGGCAGGGCCGGTGCTGGTCACCGTGGAATACACGCTCGAGCCGAGGCAGCGCGCTTCGTTCGCCGCCGCGCTGCGCCGTCAGGTGCGGCCGATTCGTCAGCGGGACGGCGCCGTGTTCTGGGAGCTGTTCGTGGATGCGGCGAACCCGCAGCACTGCATCGAGTGTTATTTAGTCGAATCGTGGGCGGAGCACCTGCGGCAACACGGTCGCACGACCCAATCGGACCGCGACGTGGAGGATGCGCTCCGCACGTTCTACTCGGGCCGGGAGCGGGTCACGCATTTCGTTGCCTTGCAGGCTCCCAGACCCCGACCAGCTCAGGAGTCTCGATGGCGTCTCGTTCGCTGATCGTCCTGCCGGATGATGCCGCTACGCCGATCCTCGAGGCGATCGGCGCGGCGAAGACGTCGCTCTCCATCAAGATGTTCGTCTTCTCCGATCCGGCGCTGCTCGGCGCCGTCATCGCCGCCCAGCGCCGAGGCGTGCACGTCCGCGTCATGCTCAACCCGGCGCGCCGCAGCGGTGAGGATGACAACGAGGGGACGCGCCAGGAGCTCGCGCGCGCCGGGGTCGACGTCATCGACAGCAACCCGGCCCTGGCGCTCACGCACGAGAAGTCGATGGTCATCGACCAGCGGACGGCGTTCGTCAAATCGCTCAACTGGGAGACGAAGAACCTCACTCGGACCCGTGACTACGCGGTGATCACGGACCACCGGCACGAGGTCGATGAGATCGTGGCGTGCTTCGAGGCGGATTGGGAGCGGCAGCCATTCCAGCCGG
Organism: Gemmatimonadales bacterium; assembly: GCA_035601435.1. Lineage (GTDB taxonomy): Bacteria > Gemmatimonadota > Gemmatimonadetes > Gemmatimonadales > GWC2-71-9 > AG41. The sequence continues at coordinate 11,776 of DATNOH010000164.1, forward strand.
GCGGCAGCGCGCACCTGCTGTGGTGCCCCATCAACGGCCGGGACCGCATCGCGCAGTTCATCGACGAAGCGAGGCATACGCTGTTCGTTCAGAACGAGCGGTACCAGGATTCCGTGATCCTGGAGCGGCTCGTCCGGGCGGCCCGGCGCGGCGTCAAGGTCCACGTGATGGCGCGCCCGCCGCATGCACTGAAAAAAGACCAGCTGGTCGAGGGTGTGGGCGGCCTGCGGATTCTGGACGATGTCGGGATCAAGATCCGTAAGCTCAAGGGGCTGAAGCTGCACGGCAAGATGCTCCTCGCCGATGGCGTCAACTCCATCGTGGGGTCCATCAACTTTGCGCCCGGAAGCTTCGACAGCCGGCGCGAGCTCGCGATCGAAGTGCGCGATGCCGCGGTCGTGGACCGGCTGCACGCCATCGCCAAGGGCGACAAGGAAAAGTCGCATCCACTGGATCTCTCGGATGCCGGCCTGATGGCGGACCTCGCGGATCGCCTCGAGGACGCGGCGGAGAAGCTGGCGCTCACCGACCGCGCCCAGAAGAAAGGGAAGGAGTGATCCGCGACACGTCGACCGTCGGCTTGGGGAATCGCATATCGAGGGCCTCGAGCGTCTCGACCAGGATGCGCGATACGGCAAAGTTGCGGAACCACTTTTTGTCCGCCGGCACGATGAACCAGGGCGCGTCGGACGTGCTGCACCGGGTGAGCGCGTCTTCGTACGCGGCGACGTAGTCGTCCCAGTGCTTCCGGTCCTCGAAGTCACTGGGTGAGAGCTTCCACTGCTTCGTCGGATCGCGCAGCCGCTCCTCGAAGCGCCGCCCCTGCTCGTCTTTGCTGACATGCAGGAAGAACTTCGCGATCACGATGTCGCTGTCGGTCAGGAGCTGCTCGAACCGGTTGATGTGGTCGTAGCGCCGGGTCCATACGGTTTTCGGCACCAGCTTCCGCACGCGTGCCGCCAGCACATCCTCGTAGTGTGAGCGGTTGAAGATCGCCACTTCTCCCGACGGCGGCACGACGCGGTGCACCCGCCATAGGAAGTCGTGCTCCGCCTCCTCGGCGGAGGGTGCCTTGAACGACGTCACCCGGCAGCCCTGGGGATTGAGGCCTCGCATGACGTGGCGGATCGTTCCGTCCTTGCCCGCGCCGTCCATCCCCTGCAGCACGACGAGCAAGGCGCGCCGGTGCTCGCCGTACATCAGATACTGCAGCTCGTCGAGGCGCGCGATGTTCTTCTCGGTCTTCTCGGCCGCTGCCTCCTTGTCGAGCCCCATCGTCTCCCCGGGATCCCGATCGGCGAGCGTGATTCGCGTGTCCGGACGGAGAAGCAACTTGTCGCGCAGGTCCATCGGTTCGTGCTCCCACCAGCGAGTGCGGCGAAGCTACTGCGCCCGCACGCATAGCGGAACTCGCGCCCCCCCCTAACCCGCGGAGTCGGCCCCGCGCACTTTGCATCATGCTTCCGACGAGCTACATCGCTCTCTTCTTCCTGGTCGGTCTCGAGAGCCTGGGCATCCCGCTCCCGGGCGAGACCGCGCTGGTCACGGCGGCCGCCGTTGCCGCGCTGGGACATCTCTCGATCTACGGGGTCGTGGCGGTCGCGGTCGCCGCGGCCATCGTGGGAGACAACGGCGGCTATTGGATCGGGCGAACGGGCGGCGTCGCGCTGGTGCGACGCTATGGGCACTTCCTGCACCTCAACGACGCGCATCTGGAGCGCGCGCGTCGCTTCTTTGAGCGGCATGGTCCCAAGACGGTCTTCTTCGGGCGCTTTATCGCTCTGCTGCGCACCTGGACCGCATTGCTCGCGGGGGCGGGCCACATGCCCTACGGCACCTTCATGCTCTACAACGCGCTCGGCGCGGCCTGCTGGGGGAGCATGTTTGGTTCGCTCGGCTACGTATTCGGCCGCAATCTGCCGCAACTCGAGCACTACATCGGTCAAGCCACTCTGGCGACGGCGCTCCTGGTCGCCCTGGTCGTCGCGCTCGGGTTCGGGTGGCACTGGTTCGAGTCGCGTCGCCCGCGCGCCTGGACCTTCGTCGCGTCACGGCTTGCGCGAGGGCAATACCTGGGGCTCCACCTCACGATCGGCTTGGCGATCAGCCTCGCGGGGCTTTGGGTGTTCGGCGCGATCACGGAAGACGTCATGCACCACGACCCCCTCACGCAGTTCGACATGACGGTGCTCGACTGGCTGCACGCACGTGCCACGTCCACGGGGTACGCGGTCTCCGGCGCGATCAGCCTGCTCGGCGATCCGGTAACGCTGACCATCCTGGCACTCGCGGTGGGTCTCCTGCTCACGGCCCGGCGGGAGTGGATCCTACTCGCCGGCTGGCTCGCGGCCTTCGCCGGCGGCGGGCTGCTCGATGCGGCGCTCAAGCTCATCATTCGTCGCCCGCGGCCACCCTACGCCGCCGCGTTCCTCCCACATTTCAGTTGGAGTTTTCCGAGCGGCCATGCGATGGGCTCGCTCATCGCCTACGGCATGCTCGCCTATGTGCTCACCGTTCTCTGGATCCACCGCCGCAGCGGGCAAATCGCGGTGGTGCTGGGCGCGGCCCTGCTGGTGGTGGCCGTCGGGCTGAGTCGACTGTACCTGGGAGTACACTATTTCAGCGACGTGGTGGGTGGGTACGCCGCCGGGGTGCTGTGGCTTTCAGCCTGCATCTCCGGCATCGAGCTCGCGCGTCGCTGGCCCGGGAATGCTTAGTGACCGTTTGACGAGTTGCTCACGGGAGAGGGCGCGCGGTGGCCGGTCCCCCTACGGTCGAGTCCGCCTGTTGCAGCAGTTGCGTAAAATCGCGGAGCTCCGCCAAGCCCAAGTCGGAGACGGCCCAGTGGGTGTACTCCGGCGTCGTCCACTGCAGCAGGTGATAGCCCTGCCGCGTGGCCACGCGGGGGGCGACCCCCACCGACCCCCGTGTCGCCGGCCAGAGGAACACGTTGATCACGTGTTGGCGCCGCCCGTACACGAGCGCCGCGACCGGCCGTCCGCCCACGTAGTCGAGCCGCCCGCCGATGAGTGGGAACCCGCGCCCGGCGAAGTCGTACACAGGTGGCGAGAAGTCCAGTTTGCCGTTGAACCACGGCTTCACCGTGTGCTGGTCCGATGAGACCACGTCGGTGAGGTGGCCCGGCATGAGCGAGCGCACGTGGCTCGCCAGCACCTGCCCAGAGAGCGCGTCCTCGCCCGCACGGCTCAAGGCGAGCCGCCAGCTCCCGACCGCCACCGTAGCCAGTGAGGCGGCGAGCGCGAGCCAGCGCGTGGCGACGGCAGGCAGGCTCCGGCGTACGCGCGTCGTTCCCGCCGCGTCGCGCAGCGTCGCGCGCACGCGATCGCGCAGCGCGTCCGGCGCACGCAGGGCGGGGACCTGTTTCCGGATCGCAGCGCTGAGGGCGACGCGGGCCTCGTGGAGGCGCGCGCAGTCGCCGCATCCGCTCAGATGCGCCTCGAGCTCGCGAGCGTCCTCGGGCACCAGCTCACCATCCACGTAGGCATCGAGCTGCAGCTCCAGCTCGCGGTGCGTCACTTTACTCCCCTTCCTCTCGGTTGCGCAGTGTCTCCTGAAGCCGCCGGCGCGCCCGCGCCAGCCGCGACATGACCGTACCGATTGGGACGCCGGTTACGTCGCCGATCTCTTTGTAGGACAACCCCTCGAGCTCGCGCAGCACGATCACCTCCCGGAATTCCGGGCCGAGCCGATCGAGCGCCTGGTACAGAGACTCGCGCGCCGAGTCGCTGTCGAGTGCCGTTGCCGGAGTGTGCTCCGCCAGGGTGTCGCTGTGCAGCTTTTCATCGAACTCCGTCGTGAGCGCGTCGCCGCGGTGCCGGCGCCGCCAGGTGTGCGCGGTGTTGCGCACGATCGCCAGCAGCCACGCGCGGCCGTCGCCGGCACTGCCCTGTCCCCGGAAGCCGCCGAAGTACTTGAGCGCACGCAGGTAGGCGTCCTGCACGATGTCCTGCGCGTCGTGGTCATTACGCGTGAGGTAGCGCGCCAGCGTGTAAGCGGCGTCCAGGTGCGGCAACACGATCGCTTCGAATCGCTCCAGCTCGCTCGGCTCCAACAGGTCCTCAACGTGGTCGCGGTACGCCTTCGGGTGTGGACTCCGGGAGCCGCAGGATTATTCCCGGGGGAATAAGCGCGCGGCACATCCGGTCAAGAGCACCGAGGCAGGTTGTCGTTCACTCTCGCAGGAGAAGATCACACATGGTCAGCATACATGCCGTTCCGACCCGCAACATCGCCGGGGTGCTACTCGCCGCGGCCGCGCTCGCCGCGGCCCAGCCCAGGCAGCGCGCCCCCGGCGCGGTCAGCGCCAAGCTCTCCGAATGGAAGGTTGAGCTGTCGGAGGTGACGATCGCGGCAGGGCCCGTGACGTTCACCATCAGCAACGCCGGCAGCATCCCGCACGGCTTCGAGGTGGAAGGGGAGGGGATCGAGCAGGAGACGAAGGTCATCCAGCCCGGCGCAACCGCCACGCTCACCCTCACCCTCAAGCCCGGTACCTACGAGGTGTACTGCCCGGTGGGCGAGGACTCACACAAGAAGCTCGGCATGGACACCCACCTCACGGTGGTCGGCTCCAACAGCGCGGCCTCCCCGGGGTACGGTAGCTCCGCGATGCGTGAGTCGCCGGCCGAGAAGGTGCAGACGATCGGAGTGACGAGCGGCGGCCCGGTCATCCAGATCCTCCCCGGTCCATTCCCGTTTCCGGACAGCGCGGCCCCGATCCTCAGGGCCTTCGGGGACGAGCGCGAGGGGCTCGAGTCGCAGGTGAAGAATGGCCCGTACTCGAACAACGTCGCGCGGATCGCAGGAAGGTTTGCCTTTTCGGCGTGGGACAAGGGCGCCACGCGCGACTCGGTGAATGGCGTCGCCGAGTTCACCACCCAGGACGGCGCGCAGTGGAGGCTGCTGCTGGACCGCGTGCAGACGAAGGACGTGCCCCATCACCCGCGGTTCGGTGGCGTGATTCTGGGGCTGTATTATCACGGCACGACCCAGGTACACACGCCGCTCGTGCCCACGATCAACAGCGCGGTGGCGCTGTGGGCGGTGGGGCATCTGTACAAGAACGGCGCCCTCGTGACCGACAACGCGATGGTGCACGTCATGCTGTTATCGCGCACCCGGCGGGACGGCGATTTCGCACTGGCCTGCTGGGATTGCTCCAAGAACAAGATCGAAGAGCTACAGCTGCAAATCCTTCCCGGACCGGGCGAGCCAAAGTTCGACGCGCCGGGTGGGTTCCTGTTCGTGAACTGGGAAGAGTCGCGTTCTGCTAATCCGGCGAGATGAGGAACTCCCCGCAGCGGCACCACCGCTGCGGGCGGCTCACGGGGCCGCGTCGCTCCACCCCGTCACGGAGCGAGGTGTGTCACGCGGCCCTTCGGTCCAATTCGCGACCGTCGACGCCGAGCGTGACGTCGACGTTGCCCCGTGTGGCGTTCGAGTACGGGCAGCGCTCGTGGGCTCGCCGCATCAGGTCCTCGGCATCACCCCGCGACAGGCGCGGCGCGTGCAAGTCGAGGGCGACCGTCAAGCCATAGCCGCCGTGACCGGCGGGACCGATCCCCACCCGCGCGGTGATCGTCGAGTCGGAGGCGTCGAGTTTACGACCGCGCGCCAGCGACAACAGGGTGGACTGAAAGCAGGCGGCGTACCCGAGGGCGAACAGCTGTTCGGGATTGGTACCCGCCCCGCCCTCGCCGCCCATTTCTTTGGGAACGGAGAGCTCAACGGCCAGCCGCCCGTCGGACGTCCGGCCATGCCCCGCTCGCCCTCCCTCGACCACGGCCTCGGCGGTATAAAGGATGTTCACGTCTCCCCCTCGTGTTTCACAGTGATGAGGTCGGCCGCATCAGGCTCCACCAGCGCCGCCCCGGCCGGCACGACCAGCAGCGACGTAGGTAGGTGATTGATGAGTCCCTCGGTGACGCTCCCCACGAGCACTCGCTGGACCGGTCCTTTCCCGTGCGAAGCGACCACGACCAGATCGGCGTGCCAGTCGGCCGCCTCGCGCAGGATCGTTTCCAGGGCCGGGCCGTGTCGGACGACCGTGCCCACACCGGATGTTCGGATCAGGGGCCAGACGTCGCGGGCGAGTGCTTCCTCCCACCGCCGGTAGAAGTCGGTCGTGTCTTGCTGCGGCACTTCGGGAAGGACGGCCAGCGGCTCCACCACGCTCAAGGCACGCAGCTCGGCGCCGAACAGCGCGGCGTAACGGTCGGCGGCGGCGGCCGCCGGCCGCGCCGCGGCCGAGGGGTCCAGGGTGAGCAGCACCCGCCGGATGGCGGGGGCTCCCACGGTGACCAGCACTGGGACGAGCGCTGTGCGCGCCATGCTCACGGCCGTGCTACCGCCCAACCAGCGCCCGAGGGTCGAGTGGTGCTTGCCGCCGAGCACCACGAGCTCAGCCCCGAGCGCGGCCACCGAGTCGTTCAACACGGCAGCAGGCTTTCCGCGGTGGACCGCGAGGTTCTCGAGCAGCGCCATGGGTACGCGGCTTCCGAGCGCCGCGCCCACCTGCATGCTTGCCTCCTCGTAGAGCCGGGTGTACGGGTAGCGCTCGCGCCGAGGTGCGCGTCGCGACCCCAGGGTCGCGTGCACGAGATGGCAGGATGTTTCGGCGTGCTGCGCCGCCGCGACGGCAAACACGGCCGCATCTGCGGCCTCAGGCGATGCGTCGACGCCAACGACGATCGGCTTCCACGGCATGACTGAGAAACGACGCTTGGTCATTGAAGGTTCCGACCCCTAATCATTCGGCTATCTAAGTATCATTGCGGAACAGGACTCCGGCGCGCTATCATCCGTGATGGCCCAACAGTCGCGTCGGGAGGTGGCCGAGGGGGTGCTGGAGATCACGCTGCTCGTGACGCGCCTGGTGACCCCCGAGGTGAGGCGCCTGCGCCCGAAACAGCTGTCCTTGTCCCACATCCGGGCGCTCGGCTTTCTCGACGCTAACCCGGACGCCGACCTCTCAGCCGTAGCCGATTACGTAGGGCTCGCCCTACCCAGCATGTCCACGCTGGTGGACGGGCTGGTGCGCCGCGGGCTGGTGGCGCGACTCGCGGCCCCGCATGATCGCCGCCGCCTGCGGCTACGGCTTACCAGGGCGGGCAAGGGGGCGCTCCGAACCGCACTCGCGGCGGCGCAAGCTGTTCTCGAGACGCGGTTCGCCGACCTGCCACCAGGCGAGCGCGCGCTCGTGCACCGCGCGATGACACGGCTCCGACCGTTCCTGATGCGGGGGTAGGTCCTATCGGTCTGCACGGTTGGTCTTGTCTTCGATCGTGACGACCACGTGGGCGAACCTGGCCCTCGCGCCTTGACCGAACAGCCGCTCCTGCATCGGAACGGACACGTTCAGCGCCGGCGCCTCCGGATGCTGGAACGGGAACGCGTCGAGCAAGCTGAAGAGGCCGTGGGCGATGGTCACCGAGTTGATCTTGTCCCGCAAGAGCTCCCCGGGTCCGAGGGACGGATAGATCCCTGAGTACTTGACTCCCTGCGCGTCGAGCGGAATGCCGACCCTCTCGACCTTGGACACGCGCTTGCCGTCGAGGAAGTATTCCACCAGCGTCCCGTGCCGCTCGCGTGAGTAACGGATCGCCACCGTGTGCGGGACGCCCGCGGCGATCGGCACCTCGTCGATGATCTGCGTGAACATCTTGTCGATGCCGACGTGCTCGGCCGACCCGGACACGCTCGACGGCAAACGCTCGTACAGCGTGAACGCCGTGTTCCCGGAAACGAACCAGTCGAACAGCTGCCCGGTGGCGAAGTCGATCATGTGAAACGTGGCGGCGGCCTGCTGGCCCTGCAGCACCCGCGCCGCGTACGGTGCGCCCGATTGGACGTAGGTGCCGTGAACGACGTGGCCGATGATGGTGCCGGGTGTTTCGGCCGCGATGTCGATCGAGCCGGTGACGGAGCCGATCTCGGGGACCGCGAACGCCTGTTTGCTCAGGGCGGTGTACTTGGCGTGATCGAGGACGCTGGAGTCTTTGCCGGTCCGAAACGGCGTCGCGGAGATCGAGAACGTGTGGTTGTCGAACTGGCGCGTATCCTGGACGGCCATCTCGCCCAGCGTGAGTGTGGACCATTTGGCGTTATAGTCGGCCAGGGTATAGCCGCCAGGCTTCTGGAAGTTGTCGTAAACAATGACGGTGGTACCCGGTCGGTTGGCAGTCGCGTTCGGGGCGAGGACGGCGGCGCTGGGTCCGCCGACCTCGGTCGGAGTCGTGGGCTCGCTGCAGGCCGCGAGCAGCACCACGAGCGCCGAGGGCACCATCAAGGCGTGTTGCATCGGTGTTATCCACCTGGGAAAGTTCGACGCATGCTAATCCCGGCCGATGCTTCTGCCTATCACGTGTTTCCGTTAACAGGTGACTGCGCGAAGGTGTAACATCTTTCTATTATTGTCGCATCGCCGGCGTGGTCCTACCCTGGCGGGATGCCAGCGTGGACGCGCGGCACACTTCGAGGCCGATAGCTCTCGCCATGAAAGCGTCTTCCGAGTCAATCCATCACAGCGACTGCGAAGCTCGGCTGATCGTCGAGCACATGCCGGGATTTGCCTGGTCGGCGGATCAGGATGGGAAGCTGCGATATCTGAATCAACGATTTCTGGAATACACCGGCAAACGCATCGAGGATTTCGATCGCGTTGCGGGCGTGGCGAGCTTCGGGCGGACTGAAGTGCTGCACCCCGACGACATCGCCGACACGCTCAAAGCAGCATCCCACTCCGTCGCGACCGGCGACCCGTACGTCTTCGAGCACCGGGTTCGGCGATTCGACGGTACTTACCGATGGTTTCGTGTTTCCGCCCTACGCATCCTCGATCCCATGAGCCAGGAGATCGGCTGGTACGGCGTGGACATCGACATCGACGACCAAAAGCGCACGGACGAGGCGTTGCGCCAGAGCGAGCAGAGTCTGAACCGGCTGATCGAAACCTTGCCGGCGATGGTGTGGCGTGCCACACCGGACGGCGAGCCGGACTACATCAATCCCCGTCTCGCCAACTATACCGGGAGAGGACTGGACGGCGTCGGCAGAGGCCCGGAGGACCTCGGTAGAACCCTGCACGACCTCGTGAAACTCAAGGTGCAGAACGCGATGGTCCATCAGGATGATCTCGAGGCGGCTGCCCGGGCGTGGGGTCGCGCCCACGAGACTGGTGCCTTCGACCTGACCGCGCGACTCCGGGGCGCGGACGCTTCGTATCGCTGGTTCCAGGCGCGTGCCGAGCCGATGCGGGACGCGGCGGGCCGCATCGTCTATTGGTATGGCGTGGCTGTCGACATCGACGACCGCAAGCGGGTGGAGGAGGCGCTACAGAAGAGCGAGCAAGAGCTGCGTGGCATCGTCGACGCCATACCGCAGACCATCGTCGTCCTCGACGCCGACGGGCGTGGCCTGTACGCGAACCGGCCCCTGCTCGATTACACGGGGCTCACCATGGAACAGTTGCTGACCCCGGACTCCCGGGGCAACCCGGTCTTGTTCCATCCCGACGACTGGGCCCGACTGCAGGATGAGCGCCGCCAGGCGCTGTCCCGTTCGATGCCCTTCGAAATCGAATGGCGCGTCCGGCGCAAGGATGGCCAGTACCGCTGGTTCCTAGTCCGGTACCATCCCCTGCGCGACGAGCAAGGACGGATCCTCCGGTGGTACGCGGGGGGAACAGACATCGACGATCGTAAGCGGGCAGAGGAGGCCCTGCGGCACAGCGAACAGGAGCTTCGCGTGCTCATCGAGACCCTGCCGGCGATGGTGTGGCGCACGACTGGGGACGGCGAGCCCGACTACATCAACCAACGCTTCGCGGACTACCTGGGCAGGTCTCTGGCCGAGTTGGCGCAACAGAGGTGGCAGGACGTCGTGCATCCTGAAGACGCCGAAACCGCCGCGCGAGCGTGGTCCTTGGCCCGCGATACCGCAACGCCGGTCGATACGACGTGCCGGTTCCGCAAGGCCGACGGAGCCTATCGCTGGTTCCACGTGCATGCCGAACCACTGCGCGACTGCGATGGCCACGTGGTCCGCTGGTACGGCGTGAATGTCGACGTCGACGACCGCAAGCGGGCGGAGGAAGCTCTGCGGAAGAGCGAGCGCGAACTTCGCCTGCTCATCGAGACCATACCGGCGGCGGTGTGGCGGGCAACGCCCGACGGTGAGTCGGACTACTTCAATCAACGGATGGCACGTGATATCGGTATGTCGCAGACCGACCTGCTGAATCTCACGGTGCGACGAGACCTCACCAATCCAGATGACCTCGGCATGGTCGCTCAGGAGTGGGCTCGAGCCCGCGAAACTGAAACGGCGTTCGACAGTACGCACAAAGTCCGCGCAGCGGACGGGTCGTATCGCTGGGTTAATGCGCGTGCCGAGCCGATGCGCGACGAAGCTGGCCGCATCATCCATTGGTACGGCGTGATGTTCGACATCGATGATCACAAGCGGGCGGAGGAGGCGCTGCGCACGACCCAGGCGAAGCTTTCCCGCGCCTCGGAGATTGCGATGGTCTCCGAAATGGCGGCCTCCATTGCGCATGAGATCAGCCAGCCACTGGGGGCCCTGGTCGCCAACGGTCACGCGATTCAGCGCTGGTTGTCCGCCGAGCCTCCCAATCTCGAACGGGCGCGGCTTACCGCCGAACGGCTGATTCGCGACGGGAGCGCCGCGGCCGAAGTGGTGAACCGCATCCGTGCGCTGTTCAAGCGGACCGACTTGACGCGCACGCCGCTGGATCTCAACGAGGTGATTCGGGAGGTGAACCGACTGATGACGGACGAGGCCTCCACGAAGGGCGTCAGGATCGAGATTGACCTTGCCGACGACATGCCACCGATTTGGGCCGATCGGATGCAGATGCAACAGGTCATCGTCAACCTGGTGCGCAACGGCGTCGAGGCGATGGAGTCCGAGCAAAGCGATCCGAGAGTTCTGTCGATTCGCTCCACCCGCGACGGGATCAATAGCGTGTTGATCGAGATCCGCGATCAGGGCAGCGGGCTCGAAGATGTGGAGCGGGTGTTCGAGCCGTTCTTCACCACCAAGGAAACGGGCATGGGCATGGGGCTCGCGATCTCTCGCTGGATCGTCGAGGCGCACCAGGGCCGGGTCTGGGCCACGAGCAACACGCCGCGGGGAGCGGTATTCAGCTTCACGCTCCCGATCTCCTCGAGCACGTCGTGATGAGCGCGCACGATCATATCGTGTTCGTCGTCGACGACGATTTCCGCATGCGCGAAGCGCTACAGGAGCTCCTGACCTCGGCGCACTTGAACGTCGTCACCTTCGGGTCGGCCTCCGAGTACCTGCAGTTCGCCAAGCCCGACCTGCCGGGGTGCCTGATCCTGGACGTCGACTTGCCGGACATCAACGGCCTCGACCTGCAGGGCCAGATGGCCGGCCAACCTCATCCGCAAATCGTGTTCATCACGGGACATGGGGACGTTCCCAGCTCGGTGCGCGCGCTCAAGGCGGGAGCGGTGGACTTTCTGACCAAGCCATTCAGCGACGCGGATTTGATGGGAGCGATCCATACGGCGCTGGCGCAGGACCGGGGAGCTCGGCTCGAGCGAGGCAAGCTGGCCACCCTGCGGCAGCGATTCTCGACCCTGACGCCACGTGAGCGCGAGGTCCTGCCCCTGGTGGTGAGCGGACTGCTGAACAAGCAGGCCGCGGCCGAGCTCGGGATCAGCGAAGTCACCCTCCAGATTCATCGCGGCAAGATCATGCACAAGATGGAGGCCGGGTCGTTTGCCGAGTTGGTGCGGATGGCTGGAACGCTGGGCATTCCTGTCACCCACGGCCGGCGGGCCCAGCACTAAACCGGCCTCTCATAGAAACATGTGATAGTGGCCGGACCGACCGCTGACTACCGTCCGCCCGAATGCGCTTCTTCGCGAATCTGCATCAGCTGAGCGATTGGGGCCTCCTGGCCCTGCGGATCGGTGTGGGGATGAGCTTCTGGGCCCACGGGACGGCGAAGCGGACGATGTGGAAGATGGCACCATCACCACAGATGCCGGCGGGTTTGTTGTCGACGCTGCGGCTGCTCTCGATCGTGGAGCCTCTCGGGGCGGCGGCCGCGTTCGCCGGCTTCCTGATGCAGCCCGTCGCTGTTGGGTTCGTGATCATCATGCTCGGTGCGATCCGGCTCAAGGCCGTGCAGATGCACCGCGGGTTCGCTGTAGACGGCGGCTGGGAGCTCGACTTCGTGCTCTTGTCCGCCGGGCTCGCCCTGCTGTTTCTCGGCGCGGGCGCGATCTCGCTCGACCGGCTGCTGTTCGGGCTCTGAGTCGTTTGGCGTAGCCTTCATCACTGCGGAGGGAATGATGACGGGCACATGGCACTGGTTCTCGGCTCGCGCTGCGCTCGTCGTCGCCTGCGTTGCCGCGCCCATCGCCGCGAACGCGGACACGCATCGGACTCCGGTAGGGCATACGCCCGAGGTGAGCACAGCGGATCGGGAGAAGGCCGAGCGGGAGTGGATGTACGCAACCATCCATCGCCGGTTCGCGGCTACTCATGCGATCCCCGCCTTCGCCCGGAAGTACGGCATGAAATGCTCGGCCTGCCATCTCGCGGTACCGGTGCTCAACCAATTCGGCCAGGCCTTCAAAGACAACGGCTACCGGATGAAGAACGGCACCGACGACCTGCGGGCGAACGAGCCGGCCTATTGGCCGCTGTTCGGCTGGCTGTGGAAGGACTACGAGGTCGACATCCAGCGCGTGGGCGGGCAGACCGTGCAGCAACAGGGCGGCATCTCCAATGGCGCATTGGTCCTCGGGGGGTTGGGATCGATCGGCGATAAGGTGTCGTTCCGGTTCGTGCCGATCATCTACGAGGACGGGAACACGATCGTCGATCACGGCTGGATCCGCTACAACCAGGCGTTCGGCAGCGACTGGCTCAACATCAAGGTGGGATCCGCCGAGCTCGATCTGCCGATTAACCCGGGGCGCGAATACAACATGGGCGCGTCCCGCTTCGCCGTGCTGTACGCCTACTCGGTGCCGGGCTCGGTCTCACGCTTCAGCGTGCTGTTCCCCCAGCCCGGCGTCGAGATCATGGGGCACGATCTCGGCAGCCGGAACCGCTACTCGGTGAATCTGTTCAACACGGGCGGAGCGCCGCGCGCGCATTGCGTACTCTGCTCCCCCGGGATCTTCGGCCGGGTGACACACCGCCACGAGTTCGCGAACGGATTCCTGCGCGCCGTGAAGGTCGGCGTGTTCGGTGCGTACGCCACCTGGCCGGTCGGCCCTGACACCTCGGACCTGAAGGGACAGCAGCGGCTCGGCGGCGACATGGAGCTGTGGTTCGGGTCGGATGTGTTGCCGTTCCGCGCCACGCTGATGGGCATCACAGGGCGGGACGACCGCGCGCTCGTGACGGGGGCGACCCAGGACCCAAAGTTCAACGCGGGAATGCTGCAGCTCGAGTACGTGCCGAAGCTGCCACTCGTGTTCTACGGTCGGCTCCAGGTGATCCGCAACCAACGACAGGCCGTCGCCGGGAGTCTCGACGACTTCGGCGATCAAGATTTCCAGCTCATTGGGGTCCGGCATGCCCTCGAGCTGAACAGCCGGTTCGCATGGCTGCTGGAGCTGACGTACTGGCGGTGGACGATCAAGCGTGTGGTGCCGGGGGGCGGAAATGTGACGAACCACACTGTGTGGCTCGGGACTCACCTCGACTTCTGAAGGGGGAGCGCATGTCGACGGCGGCGGTGGTCTTTGCGCTCATAGTCGGCGCACTGGCGCTCGGTGCTACGCCACTGCGGGCACAAGCGGGCGGGGGAGGCGACCCGGGGCGCGGTCGCCAGGTGTACGAGCGCTACTGCGTGCAGTGCCACGGTGACCGCGCCGACGGCGCGGGCGAAGTGGCGCGCTGGTCGCAACCGAGGCCGCGTGACTTCCGCGGAGGCGTCTACAAGTTCAGCTCGACGCCCTACGGCTTCCTGCCCACCACGGCCGACCTCGACCGGGTGATCCAGAACGGCCTGTACGGCACGCGCATGCCGCCCTTCGCCGCATTGAGCACGCGCGAGCGGCGGGACGTGATCGCCTACTTGCAAACGCGGTCGCCGCGGTGGCGCACCGAGGGGCCCGGGAAGCCGATCGCGATCGCCGCCGAGCCGGCGCCCACGCGGGAGTCCGTGACGCGAGGCCGGGAGCTGTTCGAGGCGAACTGCACCAAGTGCCACGGCGACGGCACGGGCAACGGACCTTCCGCGCTGAAGGGGATGGCGGACGATTGGGGGGCCGCCATCACGCCGGCCAACCTCTTGCTGGGGCGCGGCAAGTGGGCACGCACGGCACGCGACATCTATCTGCGGATAACGGGCGGGATCAATGGGACGCCGATGCCGGAGGCCGGCGACGCGCTGTCGCCTGATCAGGTATGGCAGGTCGCGCATTATGTCCAGGCCCTCGGCGGCTGGAGCGGATCCACTCCGGAGCTCAGGCAGTTCGCCGCACAGCTGGCGCCGCCGGGAACGGAGGCGCCAAGTGAGCCCGCGGCAGCGGACACGACCAAGCGATGATGAGCTCACTCCTGCCTCCGGCTGTCGACCGACGGCTGCAATCGCTCGAGCGGGTCGACGAATCCGACGGTGACCTGACCGCAGCCCTGCGCGACACGGTGGAGGCCATCTGGGACATCGTCGAACAGGCGACGTCCGAGCCGTCGCTCGACAGCCTGCACCATGGCTTGACGGCACTCTTAGCCCGGCGCGAGCTGGTACAGCGCGCGACGTGGACGCTATCGGCAGTGATTCGTCGGGGCGTCGCATCGGGCGCGTTTCGGCCGCGATGCGTGCCGTGGGCTATCGAGCGCCTGCCCTTCGCCACCGTCACCGGTGCGTGTGTGCAATGGACTTTGGGTCTCGCAACGGGGCCGTCACTACGGGCCAGTGCAGCGATCGAGATGGTGCTCGAGGTGCTGCGCCTCCAGGAAGAATTGGCCGAGGCCGTAGTTGCAAGTCGGCATTGACAGCTTCGCCGCGGCGCACGACGACTCCAGCCTTGCGGTCGACCCGTCGGTTCGGCTGCGTAACCTGGTGGAGCAGATCGAACACGCCGATCAGGTTGGCTTGGACGCGTTTGGAATCGGCGAGCATCACCGTCGGGAATTTCTCGATTCCGCTCCCGCGGTCATTCTCGGAGCCGCGGCGGCACGCACCCAGCGGATACGCCTCACCAGTGCCGTAACGGTCCTGAGCGCAGCGGACCCGGTGCGGGTGTTCCAGAGCTTCGCCACCCTCGACCTCCTATCGCAGGGCAGGGCGGAGATGGTCGTCGGCCGCGGCTCATTCATCGAGGCGTTTCCATTGTTCGGCCTGCGTTTGGAGGACTACGACGCCCTATTCGCGGAGAAGCTCGATCTGCTCCTCAACGTCCGTGACCACGAGCAGGTTCACTGGTCGGGCAAGTATCGGGCTCCGCTGACAGGCCAGGGCGTCTACCCGAGACCGGTGCAGAACCCCTTCCCGATATGGCTCGGGGTCGGCGGCACCCCGAAATCGTTCGTTCGGGCGGGCGAGCTCGGACTTCCGTTGATGGTCGCGATCATCGGCGGTGAAACGCGGCGCTTCCGACCGCTGATCGATCTTTACCGCGAGGCCGGCGAAGACGCGGGACACCCGCCCGATCGACTGAAGGTGGGCGTACACTCACTCGGCTACGTCGCGGCCACCACCCGGGAGGCGGCCGATGATTTCTATCCGGGTTACGCCCGTGCCGTCACCGACATCGGGGAAGAGCGCGGCTGGCCTCCCATGACACGTGGGGCCTTCGACGCCCAGCGCGGTCCCCACGGTGCCTTGCTGGTTGGGACTCCCGATGAGGTGGTAGAGAAGGTCATGCGACATAGTGACGCGCTGGGCGGCATTTCCCGGATCAGCTTTCAAATGAACGCGTCCTCGCTACCTCACGCGAAGCTGATGCGTGCCATCGAAACGCTCGGCACGCGAGTCGCGCCTGCCCTACGCACAGGACTGGTGGACGACTAGCTCGGCGTTCCCCCCTGCTGCATGGCGACATCGGCTTCCGCCGGTACATTAGGCGCCCATGCATCCCACCCTCATCCTGCTCATTGGAATCGTCACGATCCTCGCGGGGATCGTCGTGCTCCGCCTCAACGCGTTCCTGGCGCTGATCATCGCCGCGATCGTCGTCAGCCTGCTCGCGCCCGGCGAGGCGGCCGTGAAGATCGCTCGCGTCGCGGAGGGCTTCGGCCGCACCGCCGGCACCGTCGGGATCGTGATCGCGCTGGCGGCGATCATCGGCAAAGCGATGATGGATAGCGGGGCGGCGGATCGGATCGTCAATGGGTTCCTCGCCTTGTTGGGTGAGAAGCGAGGCGCGACGGCCTTATGCTCCACGGGCTACATCTTGTCGATCCCGGTGTTCTTCGATACGGTCTTCTTTCTGCTGGTCCCCCTGGCCCGCTCGATGTACGGCCGCACCAACCGCAACTATCTCAAGTACCTCCTG
>DATNOH010000165.1:0-5067 GCA_035601435.1 Gemmatimonadales bacterium
GCTAGGAGTCTGCGCCGCGGATAGCTGAAGCCCGCGCGATTTAGTAAGAGCAGGCCTGGGAGGACGTGGGGGATGGGGCAGGTCTTCTACCCGTACGAGCCGGACCAGACGCTGCTGTTGCCGCCGTCGCTGCGGGACTGGGTGCCGGAAGGCCATCTGGCGCACTTCGTCTCGGACACGGTCGACGAGCTGGATCTGACGGCGCTGTACGCTCGGTACGAGCAGCGGGAGGACGGACGGGGGCAGCTGGCGTATGAGCCGCGGCTGCTGTTGAAGCTGCTCATCTACGCTTATGCGGTGGGCCTCTTCTCGTCGCGCAAGATCGCCAAGGCGGTCGAGGAGTTGGTGCCGCTGCGGTATCTGGCGGCGGGACAGCTGCCGAGCCACCGCACGCTGGCGCGGTTTCGGCAGGAGCACAGCGCGCAGTTTCAGGGGCTGTTCGTCCAGGTGGTGCGGATCGCCCGGGCCGCGGGCCTGGTGGCGATGGGGACGCTGGCCATCGATGGGTCGAAACTGAAGGCCAACGCGAGTAAGCACAAGGCGATGAGCTACGGGCGGATGAAGGAGGAGGACGCGCGGCTGCGCCGGGAGATTGAGCAGATCACGCAGCGGGCGCAGGCGATCGACGCGGCGGAGGACACGGAGTTCGGCCCGGACGTTCGCGGCGATGAGCTCCCCGCCGAACTGCAGCGCCGGGAGACGCGGCGCGCGAAGATCCGTGAGGCGATGGAGCGCCTGGAGGCGGAGGCGGCGGCGCACGACGACGCGAGCGGGCGCGGACAAGCGCGGCCGGGCCGGCTCAAGCGCCCGATTGGCGTCCCGCCCGCCGCCAAGCAGATGAACTTCACGGATCCCGAGAGCCGGCTGATGAAGACGGCCAGCGGCGGCTTCGAGCAGTGCTACAACGCTCAGCTGGCGATCGATGCCGAACGGCAAATCATCGTGGCGGCCGACGTGACGGAGAGTGCGGCGGACAACGGGCAGCTGGTGCCGCTGGAGGAGCAGGCGGAGGTGAACACCGGCGTGCGGACCGCCACACTGCTGGCGGACGCCGGGTATAGGGCGGAGGCGAACTTCGCAGCGCTGGAGCAGCGGGAGGTCGACGCCTACGTCTCGCTCGGCAAGGGGGAGGAGCAGCGCGCGACAGCCGAGGGGAGCGGAGGTCCCTGCACGCAGCGGATGGGTCGGAAGCTGCAGACCGACGAAGGCCGACGGCGGTTCAAGCGGCGCAAGGCGATCGTGGAGCCGGTCTACGGGTGGATCAAGCAGGTACTCGGCTTCCGCGCCGTCTCGATGCGCGGGCTCGCGAAGGCGAAGGGGGAATGGAGCCTCGTCTGCCTCGTCCTCAATGTGCGTCGGATGGCGACGTTGGCGGTTCCCGCATGAGCCAGGAGCGGGGCGGCTCAGCCGGCCCCACGGCGGCCGCGACCGACACCCAGGTGCCGCCGCGTTGTCGCTCGCGGTTCCCTTGGCCGGACGGACCGAGCTCCGAGCTCGCATCGCCTCCACGGCCTATCCGTGGCGCAGACTCCTAGCCTAACTTCCGCAGTTCGGGGAGTGGCATCGAGGGTTTCCGGGCACTTGGCCGAAAAGTCGGCACTACATTCGCGCTATCGGCGCCGGCATCCGGAGGCGCTCAGGGAGGCGCAGCCCGAGCCGATCGAGCAGGACCGCCTGGGCCTTGTCCGGACGGATCACGCAGCGGAGACGGAGCGCGCGCGACGGCTCAGCGGCGAGAGGCAGCACCACGTCGGTGCTCTGGATGCGAGCCAGTTCGTGGAGGATCGTCCGTGGGCTGTTGCCGAGCCCGGCCTGCGCCTGCCATTGCTCGAGGGTCTTCCAGAGCACGTAGGCCAGGAAGCAGACGAGGATGTGCGCCTGGACGCGCTCGGGCTTCTGGTGCCAGATCGGCCGGATCGTGAGTTCACTCTTGTGGATGCGGAAGGCCGCCTCGACCTCCCAGAGCTGTACGTAGGTCTTCCACATCGTCTCGGGCGTCCAGTCCTGGACGTTGGTGCGCAGGATGTAGCAGCCCTCGCTCTGGCGCGTGCGCTCGTCCCAGTGCTCCCGGACCTCCCAGCGCAGCGTCAGCCGGGCCGCCGCGTGCGGGTCGTCCAGCAGCGCGATGCGGTAGCGGCCGGCGGCGCGCGGGTTGCGCCCGAGCAGCCGCCCGATCTGCCGCTCGAGGGCGCTCCGGTCGAGCGCCTTCCGCGCGCGCTCGAGGCGCCGTCCCAGCCGCGCCAAGCCCGCGTCGATCCGCGTGGCGAAGCGCGCGTGCATCGCCCGCTCTTTCTCGCGGCGCTCGGCCGAGCGGCAGAGGAGCAACGTCTCGTTCCCTGCCACGCCCGCGCAGAGCTTCACCTCGATCCCTTCCCGCAGCTGTTGCCAGTCCTGCGTCGCCGCGATCGCCGTGCTCCACTTCGTGAGCTCCGCCCGTGGCGTGCCGATCCGGTAGCGCCGGCCCGTGGCCTGCAGCCAGGCGAGGTTCTGGCGGCTCGTCATCCCGCGATCCATCACCCAGATCCGTTCGGCCGTGCCGTAGCGGTCCTCCATGGTCTCGACGATCTCCTGGACCGTGGTGACGTCGGTGCGGTTGCCGGCGAAGACCTCATAGCCCAGCGGGAGACCCCCGCGGGTCACCACCAGCGCGATGTTCACCTGCTTGCAGTCGGGGCGATGATCGCGACTGTAACCCCGCTGCGCGAGCGGATTCCCCGCCGCCAGCCCCTCGAAGTACGTGCTGGTCACATCGTAGAGCAGCAGATCGTAGTCGAGCGCGAAGAGCTCGCCCAGCCGCTCCTTCAGATGCGTCTCGATCGCGGGCTTGTGCGGCAGCAGCCGGTCGAGGGCGCGGTAGAGCCGGTCGTCGTTGACCTGCGCGCTCGGGACCTCGAGCAAGTCCTCCAGCGCGGTGCCACGATACCAGTCCTCGGCGATATGCAGCTCGCTCGACGGCTCACACAGGCGGGCGAGGACCAGGACCGCGGCCATCGTGGCCCAGGGCACTGCCTCGCGCCCCGGGGGCAGCAGCTCCGCGCACAGGGTGTCCAGCCCCAGCGCGCGCCAGAGCGTCCACCCGAGCCACACTGCCCCGAACGCCCGCGGGCGCTCCAGGCGAATCTCATTCAGGCGCACCGCGATCGCCGCGCCCGGTGCGACCTCCGCTTCGAACAGCTCGCGCTGCGCGCCGCGCCCCGTGATCTGCTGCGCCAAGGCCCGCGCCTTCGCGCGGCCCTGCGCATCCAGTTCCCCGAGGTGCGCCACGGTCTCCTGGACGACCCGGTCGCCGCGGCGCACCGAGCGCACCAGGCGCCAGTACGTATGCGCCTTCCCCCCCTTCCGCCGCACCGCGTGCCGCAAGTACATCCCGCCTCCCCCGCCGCGCGCAGTCTCGCCAGAAGAGCCGCGCATCGGCAAGGGGCAAGAAGTCGGCACTACACTGCGTTTCGGCCATTCCGCCACCAAAAGCGCAGGCGCCACGGAGCCCGCGGCCGGCGAACTATTTTTTCGTGCGCCGAACTGCGGAAGTTAGGCTAGCACGGCGAGGTACATCTGCCCACTCACACCCTCGACGATCGCGAGCCCGCGTGCCGGCTCACTGATCGGTACCACGTCGCCGTAGCCGAGCGTCGCGATGGTGACGAAGCTGAAGTAGATCGCTCGGGGCAAGCCGAGCTTGCCGGGCGTCGCGCCTACAGCGGCGGAGAGGTCTCGTACAGCATGGTGAACCCGCCCGCCGGCTACTGAGCGGTGCTCGAGGACGAAGATGGAAGGGGTGACGCCGCGGAGCGCACCGGTCGAGCAGCGACGCGGCGTTCCTCGACCGCTACGTGGCGCAGGCGCGCTACGACGACGTGCGAACCGGTCGCGTCGCCTTCGAGGGCGGCCGGCGCGTCTACTCGAGCGGGGCCGGCATCGCCGTCCGCCTGATCCACGAGTGCTTCCTCGGCCTGCGCCGCGCGCGCGCCACGCTGACCATCGACCCGGCCATCCCGCCCGAGCTCGACGGGCTCCGGGCCGACGTCGAGCTCGCGGGGCGGCGCGTCGGCGTGCTCTACCGGTGCGCCGGCAGGCACCGGGCGGGCGGCGTCGCGGTCTCGATGACGGCGATCGCCGACCGCATCGTCCCGGAGGACAACGAACTTGTCATCGCGCTCGACTGATCCGTCGCGCTCTGTCGTCGAGGCGGCGACGTCGGGCCCGGAGGAGGTGAGCTCTTGACGCTCGATGTCGCCGTCCACGACTCCACCCGCTGGCCGACGGCGGCCGAGCTCGTCGTGAAGACGCTCGGCGAGTGCCGTTACGTCTCGCCCCTCGCGGCGCCTCACGCTCACGAGCCGTTCGTTGACGAGATGCGGCGCGTGTTGCTCTGCTCCGACGCGGTCGAGCTCGGTGGCATGGGCGACCCTCCGTCCTCGTTCGAGCCCGCCGGCCCGCGGGCCCGCATCTTCTTCGAGCATGAGGCGCTCACCGACATGCTGGTCGGCGTGTGGAACCAGCGCTTCACGCACGTCCCGATACCGGTCGCCGTGGCTGCCCGGCGCCGGCTCGCTCCGCGTGGCGAGCTCTGGCAGCGCGTGCTCGAGTCCACCTGGCAGGCGCGCTGACCGCGATGGCGGACTGACGCCGATCAGAAGCGCAGCGCGACCCGGGCGGGGGCTTCGCGGATGGTCGCGCTCTCCGCGCCGAACGAGGCGGCGGCGCGCCCGCTCACCTCGACCGACGCGAGCGGGCCGTCGAGCGGCGTGCCGGAACTCGATCCCGCCCGGGGGGACGGATCGACGCGACGAGCGTGCGGCCACCGTCGCGCGCCAGCCGGAAATCGAGCGCGCCGTGGTGGGTGCGGAGCCCCGTCACCGCCACCTCGCCCTGGTCGAGCCAGGAGGCCGGCACGCCGGCGGCGTGAGCATCGCTCGCACGGCTCACATCGTCGCGAGCAGCCTGGATATATCCGTGCCGCGCGATCCGCGATCTTGCCATATCACGCTAGGACCGGCCGGGACGCGCCTCGCCTCAAGGGTTGCGGCGGCGACGTTGCTTGTCGACGCCGGCCGATCGGGCGCGGAA
>DATNOH010000166.1:0-6137 GCA_035601435.1 Gemmatimonadales bacterium
AGCGCGTCCCCGCCCAACACCGGCCACCGCACCCCGAGCGTGCGCATCTCGCGCAGCGCCAGCTCGGCCCCCGGTCGCTCGGCGGCGAGCACCAGCACGTCCGCGCCTTCGCGGCGCATACGCGCGAGGTACGGCTCCAGCGAGGCGGTGGTCGGGATGTAGGGATCGGCTTCCAGCACGGTCCCGCCCAACCGTTCAAACTCGGCGGCGAACGTCCCGCGCACCCCGCGCCCGTAGTCGTTGTTGATGTAGATGATGCCGGCCCGTCGGGCGCCCAGGGTTTGCCAGGCAAAGCGCGCCAGCTGGGGCCCGTGCTGCAGATCGCTCGGGCACACGCGGAACACGAAGGGGCTCAAGCCCGACAGCTCGGGACTGGACGCGGACGGCGAAATCATCGCGGTCGGCGTCGCACCGCCAGCGTACACCCGCGCCGCCGCGAGAGACGTGCTCGAGCTCAAGTGTCCCACGACCGCCACCACCGCGGGGTCCGCGTATAATTGCTCCGCCACCCGCACGGCGGTGTCCTCGTTCCCGGAATCATCCACCACCCGCAACTCGAACTTGCGGCCCCGGATGCCTCGTTTGGCATTGATCTGGTTCACGGCCATCTGGGCGGCCCGGAGCATCGAGGCGCCGCGCGGTTGGGAGAAGGGGCCCGCGAGGCCGATGGCAATCGGCCCGGGGGGGGCCGAGCACGCTGCCAGGGCGAGAGCGGCGGCGATGACAAGTGATTTTCGCAGAGCGTCTTCCACGATGCGGGGCAAGGTTAAGCTGGCCTGTGGGGAAGCGCAACATTCCCCACCCACCCCACATGATTTCCACGCGGTTTTCCAGACCGATGTGGACAATTTTCCCGATTGCCGCAGCGCCAGTCCGGGGTAGTTTGATGCGAGTGGAAACGTCCGGATCCCTGTACCGATTTGCCGGTGCGCTCGAGAGCCTGCTCGCCGCGCCCCATGCCGCAGCCTTCGAGCAGGCGTGGGAGACGGCGCACGTCGACCGGCTCGCGTGGGAAGCGCTGGGGGACGCGCGGCGGCCCGACAGCGAGGCCCTCGAGCCCGCCCTCGACCAAGTGGACCGTCGTCTCCTCGCGACGCTGCAACGCTGCCGCGCGTTCGCCGATCCCCACGTCGTGACTTTCCGGGTTCCCGAGCTCGAGCGGTGGCAACATGCCGCGGCGGCCGCCCTCGTCGGAGCGCGGTGGGGCATCGCCGGTCTGCGCACCGTGATTGCCGACACGGGGGCGCCGCTCGGGCGCCGCTACTTCGCATTCCTCGCGCTGGCCGAACGGCACCCCGAGGGAGCCTGGCCGCTGTTCGAGCGCTATCTCGTGACCCCGGGCGCGCACCACGCGTTTGTCGCCGCCGCGGTGGAAGCGGCGCGCTATTACCCCGGTCACGCCGACGTCCTCGCGCGCCTGTTCGAGCGGATCCGCGGCGACCAGCTGCTGCGCCGCTTCTTCGGACCCAAGATCCTCGAGTCCCTCTACGTCCTGGGCGAGGAAGCCAGCTTACCGCTGTTCGAGGAGTTGCTCGTTACCGGGCACACCGACGCGGACGTGGATCGCTGCGAAGTGACTCGGGCGCTCGTCGTGGTGCGCCGAGCGACGGGACGCGTCGCGCCGAGCTCCAAGTTCGCCGACGGAGACGAGGCGGCCGTGTTGCGCATCCTGGACGAGGCGGAGCGCCGCTTCGAGGCCACGCGCGACCGGATCGTGCCGGTGGTCGTGATTTAGCTACCGTCTCCGCCGCCTTTTCGTCCGGCCACGAACTCCCACAGCTTGTCGCGATACGCTCGCCCGCCGAGGTCGTAGGTGTCATTGTGCCCCGCGCCGTGAATCAGGACTACTTCGACCGGGCCCGCCGCGGCGACTGCCACCGCTTTCCCCATCGCCGTCGGCACCAGCCGATCCGCGTCGCCGTGAAACAGCAGGATGGGACAGTGGACCAGCTTGACGTTGGCGACGTTGTCGAGCGACAGGCGGAGCAGGAAGCGGGGCAGTAGCGGGTAGTGATACCTCGCCATTTCTGCGGCGTTGGTCAGCGGCGATTCCAGGATGAGTCCCGCCACGAGATGGTGCGCGGCGGTGTACGAAGCCACCGCACTGCCGAGCGAGCGCCCATACACGTAAATGCGCCGCGGGTCTACCTCCGGGCGACTGGCGAGTGCGCCGTACGCCGCATCGGCGGCGGCGTACAAGGCGGCCTCCGTTGCGCGCCCTCCGCTAGCACCGTAGCCCGGATAGTCGAGGACCAGAACGGCGGTACCCGGCGGCTGGAACTCCCGCACGATCGGCCAGATGGCAGCGACGTTCTCGCCGTTGCCGTAAAACCACAGGAGGCCGGGGGAGGTTGAGGAGGCTGGAGCAGGTTGGGGGAGGTCAACCGGTTTCAAATACCACCCTACCAGGTTCGTCCCATCGCCCGAGACCAGATCGACCTTCTCCCCGTTGTCGACGCCCACCCGCTTGGGATCGGGCAGGCGCGCCCGCGGTGCCGGAAAGGCGAGCCGCTCCTGGAACAGCCAGGCGAGCAGCAGCAATACTAGGTACGCGAGCCCGAGGCCCACGATGACGCGGAGCGCCAGCATTTGAAGAAGTTAACTTAGAGCCGTGACGACCCAGCTCACCTGCCCGTCGTGCCGGGCCGAAATCCCGCGAGGCGCGGCCTTCTGCCCGGCATGCGGCTCGGCTTCCCCCACCGTGATTACCGACGAGCGCGCCGTTGTGAATCCCCCCTCTCCCGAAGGGAGAGGGGGACAGGGGGTGCGGACCACGCTCGAGCGTCTCGCCCTCGCGCTAGGCGCGAAGTACGAGGTGAAGCGCCTGATCGGGCGCGGCGGCTTTGCCGAGGTGTACGAGCTGTGGGACAAGGATCTCGATCGCCGCCTCGCCTGTAAGGTGCTCCACCCCGAGATCGCCTGGACCCCGGGCATGCTGGCGCGCTTTCGGCAGGAGGCCAAGGCGCTGGCCCGCCTGCAGGACCCGTCCATCCTCGCGATCCACTTCACCGGCGACGGTGAGGGCCTGGTCTATTACGTGATGCCGTTTGTGGAAGGCGAATCGATCGCGGAGCGCCTGCGGCGCCGCGGCCCATACACCGCGGACGAAGCCTTGAAGATCGGCGAGCCTATTCTCCAGGCACTGTCCCACGCCCATACGCAGGGCCTCGTGCACCGCGACATCAAGCCCGACAACGTGATGGTCGAAGCGAAGAGCGGCCGCGTCCTGCTCTTGGATTTCGGCATCGCCAAACTGCTCGACCCCCGCGGTGGCGAGGCCGGCGGCGCCAAGACGGCCACCGGCTTCACGGTCGGTACCGTGCAGTACATGAGTCCCGAACAGGCCCTCGGCCAGCCGAACCTCGACGGCCGGAGCGACCTGTATGCCTTCGGCGCCATGCTCTACCAGATGGTGACCGGGACGCCCCCCTACGACGGCAACTCGAGCGCCGAGATCGTCGGGAAACACCTGGGCGATCCGGTGCCGGTGGCCAGCGACGTCAACGCCAAGATCCCGCGCTGGCTCTCCACCGTGATCGTGCAGTGCCTCGCCAAGAAGCCCGAAGACCGCTTTCAGGACGCCGATGAGGTGCTGGCGGCCCTCGAGGCCGGCCGCGCGTCCGGCTCCGATCGGTCGGTCGGCGCTAAGACCCTGGAGCGTCAGGTCCGGCGCTCCGGCCAGGTCCGCCGTGGTCCGAGGAGGCTCGGCTGGTGGGCGGCCGGCGTGATCGGTGTCGCGCTCGTGGGGGGATGGCTGGCTCGCCGAGCCGGCTATTTGGGATCAGGAGTCGCGTCGCTCCACAACGCGCTGGTCGAGCCGATCGAGATTCTCAGCAACGGCGTGCCCGTGGATACGGTGGCACCGGAAGCCACCGAGCGCCTCAGCCTGCCGCGCGGTCAACGTGCCGGGCTGCGGTGGCGCCTCATCCGCCCCGGCCGGACGCCGATCGGCGAGCCCCTCGAGGGGCCGCTTCCGGCGTTCCCAAGAGGCGGGGGTCGGTTGCTCGCCGATGTCAGCGCCGACGTGGACGGGCAGCACTACTTCGCGCCCCTCATCACGAATGGGAGCGCGTCCGATGTCACGCTCGAGGTCAACCCCGGCACGGCCGCGGCGGTGCGGTGCAACTGCCTCGTGCCGAAGGGTGCCGTCCGCACCCACATCGGTTACTATCGGCTCTACCAGAACTCCAGCGTGGCCGCCTACAACAGCGCCCACCCCTACATCGGACCACACGCCGACCGGCGCGGCTTCGCGGGCCGGGTAGCCCCGCAGAGCGGGGCGGTGGTACTGACCTTTTGACGACACACGTCCCGGACGACGCCCTCGATCCCCGGCTCTTGATGCGGGCCCGCGGAGCGCTGCTCGGGCTCGTGATCGGGAACCAGCTCGCCGTGCCCACCGAGCGGCTCGGCACCGCCAAGGCCATCCGCGAGGCGTTCCCCGAGGGCGTGCGCGATCTCGCGCCGCCTCCCGAAGGGTCTCCGTACGATGACGACGCGGCGATGACGGTGCTGCTGGCGGAGTCTTTGGCGGAGAAGGGCGACTTCGACGCGAGCGATGTGGCGGAGCGCTGGGTGAAGTGGATGCAGCGGGACGGTCGCGGCATCGGTCTCACGACCCAGCGTGCCTTGCGGCTCATCGAGGGTGGTACCGAGCCGTTCGAAGCCGGCCGGCTGGCCCACAACGCCCGGGCGGCGTCCAACGGTGCCGTGATGCGGTGCATCCCGGTGGCGCTCCGCTATCACGACAATGTCGACAAGATGGTCCGTGTCTCCACGCAGCAGGCGGCGATCACCCACGCCGACCAGCGCTGCACCTGGGGCGCGGCTGCGGTGAACCTCGCCGCGCGCGAGCTTCTGCATGGGAATCAGCACTTCGTGGAGGAGGTGCTGCACCGCCTCCAGGGGGGCGCGCCGCGCGCGCTGGTCGAGGCCATCCGGAGGGTGCCCTGGGAGGAGGAGAGTGACCTGCCGCTCGGTGTGGAAGGGGAAGCCGGGTACGTGGTCCACTGCGTGGAAATCGCCTTCTGGTGCGCGATGCACCGCCCGTCGCTCGAGGAGGCGCTCATCTTTCTGGCTGAAGCGGGTGGTGACACCGACACCAACGCCGCCGTTGCTGGCGCACTGCTCGGCGCGCGGGACGGCGAGGCGAGCATCCCGCCCCGTTGGCTGCAACAGCTCGGCCCCGCGCGCAGTGTGTCCACGTTGGCCGAGCGGCTCATACAAGCCGAAAGCCCTAAGCCGTAGGTCCTACGACTTGCGCCTCGTGGCTGGCTTGACGTACGCGCTGATCCGGTCCATCACGTCCTTGTCCATGAGCGTGATCGACACCCAGCGGGCGGTGCCCCGCCCCCGCCAGTTGAACCGCACGGCGCGCCGGCCGTAGCGCCACTCCCAGCCGCTCTTGCCGATCGAGCGGGGGCGGCCGAACAGGCGGGTCAACTCCTTCTTGGTGCGGTCGACCAATGGAACACCACGCTTGTCGCCGAAGCCCGCGGAGTCGAAGAACGCGACCACGTCCGCGTTCCCCTCGACGAAATGCGCACTGAGATAGAACCGCGCAGCGTCGTCCGGACCGCGGATCACCACACCGCACTCCATAACCTGCGCCGTGCGCGGGGAGGTCTGGCAGCGCACGACGTCCGAGTCCGCAAGGGTGCGGGCCCGCTCCACGAACGCCCGATAGGTGATGCCCGGCGTGAAGCCGCGGTACGCCGGCCCGGAGGCTGGGGGCCGCGCGGGGGCAGTCGGCGTCTGGGTGGCGGCGCTGGCCGGGATCAGCGCGGTGAGCAGTAGCGCCCTGCGGATCGAACGCATGACCCAATATACAGGCCGGAAAACGAGAACGGGCCCGGATGCCCGGGCCCGCTTCGGCTAACAACCGCTCTGCTCAGACCTTGCGGACGTTCTGCGCCTGCAAGCCCTTCGGACCCTGGGCGACTTCGAATTCGACCGTATCGCCCTCGGCGAGACTGCGGAAGCCCTCAGCCTGGATCGCCGTGAAGTGGACGAACACATCGGGACCCGACTCCTGCGCGATAAAGCCAAAGCCCTTCGCGTCGTTGAACCACTTCACCTTACCCTTTGCCATACCGTTTGAACCTCAGCACTAAGGGGCACTGCCCCGGACATGTTCG
>DATNOH010000167.1:0-2419 GCA_035601435.1 Gemmatimonadales bacterium
CGCGGTCACGGACGCGACGCTCGATGCCGTCCTCAAGGGCACCGAAGTACCCGTTGTCATGGACGGATACGCCGACTGGTGCGGCCCCTGCAAGATCATGGCCCCCGTGCTCGACGACTTCGCGCGCGAGCGCCAGGGCGAAGTGTTTCGGGACATCCGGCCCGCCAGCACGCTCGTGGCGGTGAGCCGGCTCGTGGCCCCCGAGATGCTGGTGGAGATCGAGGCGGAAGCGATCCTGCAGGGCGACGAGTAGATTCCAACGGAGGTAAACCGTGTCGGTTACAGAGGTCAGTAAGCGCGCGACGGTCGCCTGCCCGTTCTGCGGGACGCTCAACCGGTTGGATCTCACCCGGATCGCCGATCGTCCCAAGTGCGGCAGCTGCGGGCGGCCGATCCTGCTCGATCGCCCCATCGCGGTCACGGACGCGACGCTCGATGCCGTCCTCAAGGGCACCGAGGTACCGGTCGTCCTGGACGGCTATGCCGACTGGTGCGGCCCCTGCAAGATCATGGCGCCGGTGCTCGACGATTTCGCGCGCGACCGCCAGGGTGAGGTACTCGTGCTGAAGCTCGACACCGACCGCAACCCTCTGACCACACATCGCTTCGGCATCCGCGCCATTCCGACGCTGCTGGTGTTCCGGCAGGGCCAGGAAGTGGGCCGGCAGACGGGCGTGATCCCGCGCCAGCGATTGGAAGCCCTGGCGGGACTCTCGGCGCCCGGCGCGTGACCTCCGGCTCGCTGTCGCCCTACGAGCCATTGGAGCCGCCCGAACCGCGCGGCGCGCGGACGGAGGTGTCTGAGCGCTCGCGCGGTGTAGCGCTCGGGCTGGCCATCGTGGGCGGCTTGTTTGGGGTGCACCGGTTCTACGCCGGGCGCGTCCAGAGCGGCATCTGGATGTGCCTCACGTTCGGCGGCATGGGGATCTGGTACGTGTGCGACATCATCGTGGTGGCCGCGGGGGACTTCCGTGACGGCGATGGGCGGCGCGTGTCGCGGTGGGAGGTCTCCGACGCCGTGAGAGATGCCGTGATCAGGCCCACGACGTCGGAGCGTCGTGTGTCGGACCTCGAAGACCGCATGCTCGGCCTCGAATCGCAGGTCGGCGAGCTGGCGGAGCGGCTCGACTTCGCGGAGCGGCTCCTTGCGCAGGCGCGCGAGCGGGGAAGCTTACCCAAAACGTAAGGGGCCGGTGAAAAACCGGTGAGCAGCCGGGGAAGGGTGGTGCGGGGACCCTTCCCGGGCCTCTGACCGGCCTCTCACTGGCCTTCGCCGACCGGTACCAGTACCTCCAAGGAGCAGGGATGAATATCGGGGTCCCGAAGGAGACCGCCGCCAACGAGCGTCGTGTAGCGGTCACACCGGACGTCGCCGGGAAGCTCGTGAAGTCTGGGTTCTCGTTGCTGGTCGAGCGCGGGGCGGGGGAGGCCGCGTCGTTCGGCGACGAGGCGTACGGCGCCGCCGGGGCCAGGCTGGTCGCCTCCGCGGCGGAGGTGCTCGGGCAGAGCGATGTCGTCCTCAAGGTGCAGCCGCCCTCGGCACAGGAAGCGCGCGTGTGTCGCGAAGCAAGTGCCCTGGTAGCGCTGTTCCAGCCGTCGGCTGAGCGCGAGACCGTGTCGCAGCTCGCGGCTCGCAAGGTGACGGCGTTTAGCCTGGCGTTGCTCCCCCGGATTACCCGGGCGCAGCCGATGGACGTGCTGTCGTCCCAGGCCACCGTCGCGGGATACAAGGCCGTCCTGCTCGCCGCCGTCGCCACCAGCCGGTTCTTTCCGATGCTCGTGACTGCGGCCGGAACGCTGACGCCGGCCCGCGTCCTCGTGCTGGGCGCGGGGGTGGCGGGACTCCAGGCCATCGCCACCGCGCGCCGCCTCGGCGCCGTCGTCTCGGCCTTCGACGTGCGCGCCGCAGTGAAAGAACAGGTCGAGAGCCTGGGCGCGAAGTTTCTGGAGATGCAGCTGGGCGAACAGGCGGAGGCGGCGGGCGGCTACGCGAAGCAACTGTCCGAGGAGACCCACCGCCGCGAGCTGGCGTTCATCGCGGAGCACGTGCGGGACGCGGACGTGGTGATCACGACCGCGGCTATCCCCGGAAAGCGCGCGCCGGTCCTGATCACCGCCGAGGCCGTGCGGGGCATGAAATCGGGCGCGGTTATCGTGGATCTGGCCGCGGAGACCGGCGGCAACTGCGAGGTGACGAAGCCCGGGACCGAGGTGCGGGAAGGCAACGCCCTGGTGCTCGGGCCCCTCAACCTGCCCAGCACGGTGCCGCTGCACGCGAGTCAGATGTATGCGAGGAACGCCTCGAGTTTCCTGCTGCACGTTACCCGTGACGGCAAGCTGGTCGTGGATTTCGACGACGAGATCATTCGTGAAACCTGCGTGACCCACGCTGGGGAGGTGCGCAAGACGTGATCGACCC
>DATNOH010000168.1:0-7295 GCA_035601435.1 Gemmatimonadales bacterium
GCCACCGAGCGCGAACATCGCGGGCGTCATGTTCACGAGCTTCCCGTTCGGGAGCTTCTCGATGAACGTCTCGTCGCGGGTCTTCTTGATCAGCTCGGCCACGCGGTCCATGGCCCACTCGAGCTCCACGACTTCCCAGTCGTTCGCCCCGGGCTTGCGATGCAAGACCTTGGTTGCCCGGTTAGGGTTGAGGTGGAGCTGGTAGATCGCCGCGCCCTTGGGGCAGAGGGTGCCCTCGTTGTGCGGGCTGCGCGGATCGCCTTCGATGTTGACGATCTTGCCGTCGACCGTGTGGATCAGCGTCGCGCATCCGACCGAGCAAAACGGGCAAATGCTCGGCGTCGTCTTGGCGTCCTTGATGCGCAGCTCCTGCGCGCGCGCCGTGGCCGGCGCGAGCGTCACGCCGAGCCCGATGAGCCCGCCGATCGCTGTCCCCGCGCCACCGCTGGCCGTGAGCTGCAGGAAATCACGCCGACTGACCTGCATGGAATCCTCCCCGCTTGAAGAGTGGGGTTGGCCGGACTCGATTGTCGGATGATATAAGGAGCGGTTTCTGAGGGCGCAACCCCCGGTCCCGGAGGTCCAGTAGCTCCCCCCGATCGGGTCTGGCGGCGGGCGCGGCGGTGCTCTAGTGTCTGCGGATGCTTGAGCTGCCGGACCTCACCCCCGAGTATTTCGAAATCCTGGTGATGCGAGAGCTTCGCAAAGTCGGGCTCGAGATCTCTGGGCTCCGGATCCACCGGCGTACCATGCTGCCCGAGCCCGACGAGGGCTATCTCCTTGAGGTCAAAGGCGTGGTGAGGGGCACCGGCTGGGAACGGCGCGTCCTCATTGCCTGCCGACGACAGCAACGACCAATCGTGGCCGCCGAGGTCGAGTTGCTGAAGGACCACGTCAAGGAAGCAGACGCCGAGGGCGGCCTGCTCTTCGGGGCGGCCGACTTCGACCCGGACGCCCTGATGACGGCTGAGGACTCTGCCTTCCCGCTCCTCCGTGTCACGGATGGCCGAACGGCGTTCGACACCAGCGGTTGGGGAACACCGGGGCATTATCCCGCCTGGCTTCCCGCCTACTGCGCGCAGTCGGTGACGCGCGACCCATTGGGCCAGCCACGCTACGAGCTGCTGGAAAGTGGGAAGGGGGGTGTGATCGTCGAACGGCTGCGCACCCCTCCTAAGGAAAGGCGCAACGCATGAGCGAGCCACAACCGCAGAAAGACGCGATGGACGTCCTCCAAGCCTTCGTAAACGACTACAACGCTCGCGCCGGGCCGGCGATCCCGCTCGGCGCTGCCGGTGAAGCAGGCGGTGCACAGTTGCGCTTGAGATACAGCCCGGCCGAGGGTCAGGTTTCGATCTTCCACATGGTTGCGATCAACCGCAACGGTCGCCCCGCCATCCTGGTGCAGCGCTTCGACGGACCGACAGCGGACACCGCCGTGCAGGCAGGCCTGTGGGCCTCGAAGCAGCTCGGGCGCCGGTAGTCTCGATCCACGAGCTCGGCACGCTCGGTGGCGCCGTAAGCCAGGCGAAGGCCGTGAACCGCGCGGGCCAGGTCGTGGGCACGGGCCGCGACGCCCTGGGTCGGACCCGGGCGTTCCTGTGGCAGGAGGACCTGGGGATCGTCGACTTGCAGCCGCTCACCGGCGTGAACACGTCGGCCAACGACATCAACGAGAACGGCGAAATCACCGGTGGAGGGGACACCGGGTTCGGGGACTTTCATGCGTACCTCCTGTCCGAGGGTACGAGCTTCGATCTCGGAACGCTCGGAGGGAACGAGAGCGAGGCGCTCGCCGTGAACCGGCGGGGACAGGTGGCGGGGCACAGTCGGATCGCCGGAGCCGTCGTGAAGCACGCCTTCCTGATCCCGGATCCCGGCCGCATGATCGACCTGGGAAGCCTCGGGGGGGTGGGGACGACCAGCATCGCGCACGACGTGAACGACGCGGGCGCGGTCGTGGGCCTCGCAGAGACGAGCAGCCGTCAGCCGCACGCGTTCCTCTGGACGGCGGCAGATGGCATGCGGGATCTCGGCGCCCTAGGGGTGGCTCCCAGCATCGCGCTGGGAATCAACAATCGAGCGGAAGTCGTGGGCGGAAGCGGTCACGCCTTCCTGTGGACGGAGCGGGCCGGCCTCGTCGATCTGGGAACGCTCGGCGGACGCACCAGCTGCGCCAACGACATCAACGACCTCGGCTGCATCGTGGGAGTGAGCCAGACGGACGGGACCGATGCCCGAGGCCTCCCGTTCACTCGTGGGTTTCTCCGGATGCCGGACGGGAGCCTCGTCGACTTGGGCACGCTGGGGGGCAACCACAGCTCGGCGACGGCAATCTCCGAAGAGGCTGGCGGCGTGCTGCGGATCGCCGGACACAGCCATGACGCCGCCGCGGCGGTTCGAGCGGTGCTCTGGACGGTGCGTCTGGGGTAGTGCGGTGGCGGTTTTGCGGTGCTGGCGCCCCGCGCCGGTGAGCGCTACCATAGCTGCGGTTTCCCCGACACGCACCCATACCCTCGAGGGGGGAGCAATGACGGCGCCCAGTCTCTCCACCAAGGAACTTCGCCGGGTCGTCATCGCCGCAGCCGTTGGGAATGTCATCGAGTGGTACGATTTCTACATCTTCGGGAGCTTGGCCACCATCCTGGCGGTCAAGTTCTTCGCGGAGGGCACGTCCGGCGCCGCGCTCATCAAGACGGTGGGAACCTTTACAGCTGGGTTTCTGATCCGTCCGTTCGGCGCATTCCTGTTCGGCCGGGTCGGCGACCTCATAGGCCGCAAGTACACGTTTCTCGTCACGCTCAGCGGCATGGGAATCTCCACGGCGCTGATCGGCGTGGTCCCGAGTTACGCCCAGATCGGCGCGGCGGCCGGCATCGTGTTGTTGCTGCTGCGTCTCGTTCAGGGCCTGTGTCTCGGTGGAGAGTATGGCGGCGCCATCACCTACGTGGCGGAGCACGCGCCAGATGAGAAGCGCGGCTACTACACCGGCTGGCTCCAGACATCCCCCACGCTTGGCATCGTCGTGTCGATGGTCGTGATCATCGGGACGCGCGAGCTCTTGGGAGCGCAAGCGTTCAACGCGTGGGGATGGCGGATCCCATTCCTGCTCTCCCTGCTCATGGTCGCAATCGCCATCTACATCCGCCTCCAGCTCCAGGAGACGCCGATCTTCCAGGCCATCAAGGCCAGGGGGCAGACCGCGACGAATCCCTGGCGCGAGGCCTTCTGGAGTCAGAACGTCAAGTACGTCCTGATCGCAAGCGTCGTCGTCATTGGCGAAGGAGTCGTGTGGTACAGCGGGCAGTTCTGGGCGTACTACTTCCTGCAACAGGTAATGAAGCCGGACGTCCTGAACCCGGCGCTCATCACGGGTGCGGCGCTGCTCATCGCGGCGCCGTCCATGATCTTTTTCGGATGGTTGTCGGACAAGATCGGCCGGAAGCCGATCATCCTGACGGGCTTCGCGCTCGCATCCCTGACGTACTATCCGCTGTACACCGCGCTGGGCAAGGCCGCCGACCCGACCAACATCAACTTCCCGTTGGCGATCGTGATCGTCGCGATCATGGTTTGCTACGTGGGGATGGTGTACGGTCCGATCGGCGCGTTCCTCGCCGAGTACTTCCCGGCCCGCATCCGCTACTCGTCCGTCTCTGTGCCGTATCACATCGGCAACGGCTGGGGCGGAGGACTGGTGCCGGTCATCACGACAGCAGCCTACGTGTCCACGCATAACCTGGGTAGCGCGCTGGTGTACCCCATCGTTGTTCCGGCCGTCGCATTCCTGCTCAGCCTGTTCCTGATGCCGGAGACGCGTAAGATCAGCATGTGGAATCCGGAGGAGGTCGGGGCCGCTCGCCCCTGAGCGGCGGGGTCGAACGCGGGAAGACGCGAGGCGCCCTGAGACAGCTAGATCAGGGCGCCTCGAGTTTCTTAGAACCGGCTTCAGGCCTTCTTCGCGATCATCCCGGCACCCATCTCCGAGATGTAACCCAGCACTGCCCCCGCGATGAGGGCGACCGCCACCATCAGATAGCCTCTCGGAGTCGACGGTGACGCCCAGCCGGTGACCGCCGCCCCGCAGAACGCGCCCGGGATAAAGGAAAGGATCGGCACCTTCGACTGGAGGACTAAGAAGAAGCCGACGACGCCGATAATGATCCAGGCGAAACTGTCCATGTGCATCGCGGCGATCAGCGCGTGAGCCAGCCAGACCCACACTAGGCCAGACAGCGTGGACGCGATGGTCTTCTGGAGTCCGGCGGTCTTCCCCCCCGCCGCGAAGAAGCACGCCCACGCCACGATGCCGGCCGGGACGAGCAGGCTGGCCATCGTGCCGACCTTCACCCAGAGCGCTATGAGAATACCGATGCTCAGCGCCAGCGCCGTCAGCATGTCCATACGATCCAGCCTCCGTTTATTGAGGACGAAAGCGACAACGGCTCCCGCGCTCCCTCGTTGAGGGCGGCGAGAGCCGTTCCACCGACTGCGCGGACCAGCATATATGGCATCCAGCCTCTTCCCGACGACTGCACGGGTCAAACGAGAAGATTCCGGTGCGCTTGAAGCCGCCCCACGGTAGGGATGCCCGCCGGAACTGTCAAGCCCCGACGGGAGTTAGCGGCCGTGAGCGTACTTGAGCGCCGCCTCGGTGCGGTTCTTCACTCCGAGCTTCGAGAAGAGATGCTGCACGTGGAACTTCACCGTGTTGTCCGATAGCCCGAGCCGTTCGGCGATCTGCGGGTTGGTGAGTCCACCCGCCACCAGTGCCCAGACCTCGCGCTCGCGCGGGGTGAGGTCGCCCGGCGCGCCGCCCCGGCCCTCGATCCAGCGGCGCGCCGCCTGGGGAAACACGAGCTGGCCGGCATGTACCTGCCGGATGGCCGTCAGCGTCTGCTGCGGCGACTCGGTCTTGAGCGCGAGGCCTTCGGCCCCGGCGTCGAGGGCCGAGCGGAGCGACTCGCCGTCGTTGTACGCGGTGAGCACGAGGACCTTGGGGGGTGTAGTCCGGTCGCGCAACGCGGCGATCACTTCCGTCCCTTTGATGGTCGTGAGCTCGAGGTCCAGCACGACCACGTCGGGCTTGTGCTCCTCGACGAGCTTGACGACCTCCGTGCCGTCGGTGGTCCAGGCGGCGACCTCGATGTCGGGCTCGCCGTCCAGCAGCGCGCGCAGGCCCTCTATGACGATGGCGTGGTCGTCGGCGAGCAGCACGCGGATCATGACCCGCGCCTCATTCCGCCGGCAGCGCGACGGTCAGCGACGTCCCCCGGCCGGGCGCGCTCTCGAGCGTGAACGTGCCGCCGAGCATTTCCACGCGGTCCTGGATGCCGCGCAGCCCGAAGTGCCCTCCCTCCACGCCCACGTCCTCTTCGCTCGCAAGCACGCGCTGCGGCTCGAAGCCGCGGCCGTCGTCCGAGACGGTCAGCGCGATCGACAGACCCCGTCGCTCGACGCTCACGCGCTGCCGCGTGGCCCCGGAATGCCGGTGGCCGTTCGCGAGTGCTTCCTGCAGGATCCGGTAGATCGCGATTTTCGTGGGGAGGGCGCAGTCGCCCAGCTCGCCGGGCAGCTCGAGCTCCACCGCCTGCTCCGTCAGCGTCTCATGCTGCACGGCCAGGCCCTCGATGATCTGGCCCAGCTCGCGCCGCTCGAAGCCGGGGGGACGGAAGGCGCCGATGAAGTTGCGGATCTCGCCCAGCGCGCGCTCCAGCAGCCGCACCGCCTGGCGGGCGCGTTGGGCGGAGGTGGGGTCCGCCGCCAGCGCGCGCTCGAGCACTTGCAGCTGGGACAGCGCGGCGAAAATGTCCTGGACCGGGCCGTCGTGCATGTCCAACACGATGCGCTGCAGTTCGCGCTCGCTGGTCGCGAGCAGGCGCCGCGACGCGGCGCGCGCCTCGGCGTCCCGAACTTTGGTCACACGCGGCCCCGGGGCAATGCGCGCTCGATCCGCTCGGCGGCGAATCCCAGCGCCGCCCCGATCGCGAGCGCGATGGCCACGCGAACGCCGCCCTCGATGCTGACGGCCCGCAGCCCCATCGCGACGCCCGCGCCGGCGAATGCGCCGGCCGTGTAGGACAGGAGCGGAAGCTGCGCTTGCAGCACCATCCCGAAGGCCGCGGCCCCCAGGACCAGCGCCTGCACGAGCTCTTGGTTTCCCAGCGCCCGGGAAACGCCGTGCGCGAGGATGGCCCAGACGACGCCTGAAATCGTGGCGGCCACCGTTTTCTGGAGGCCGGGGACGCCGCCGCCCGCGGCGAGCGAGCATCCCAGGGCCACGATCACGGGCCACAACGACAGATTCACGCGCGCGATTTCTGAAATCGCCGTCCACACCACCACCACCGCTGCCACACTCAGCCCTCGGGCGGTCATCGCGTTCATCGCTCTGCCTCCTTTGGTGAGAGAATGCGGTAGGCTTCCATCGCGAAGTACTCGGGCAGCCCCAGCCGGTCCGCCCGGGCCGCGGTCTCCAGGTTCCGCGCCTCGACGCGCTGCCAGAACTCGCGTTCGTCGTGCCCGCCGGGGAAGGGCGCCGTGTCCTTTTGGGACTGATGCTTGAAAATGGCGAGGATTTTGGCCCGCAGCTCGTCTTGGGACAGCGGCACCAGGACGTCGGCTTCGGTCAGCGGCCACTCCTGCCACGCGCCGCGGTACAGCCAGACCTCGGGCCGCGCCGCGTCGTATTGCGCCAGCGCAGCCGAGATCGCCGCCTGGCACATGCGATGGGTGCCGTGTGGGTCGGACAGATCGCCTGCGACGAAGACCAGCTCGGGGCGTGCCTCGACCAGCAGCGCCCGCGCGATCGCCACGTCCTCCGGGCCGATCGGATCCTTGCGGACCTGGCCGGTACGGTAGAAGGGCAGGTTCAGAAAACGCGCCGCGCTGGGCGGCAGGCCCACCGACTCGAGCGCCGCGACCGCCTCCGACTCGCGGATCACCCGCTTCAGGTCCTGCACCGCCGGCAGGTCGACGTCGCCCGGTGCTTTGCGCTCGAAGCTCGCCTCCACCTCCCCGCGCACCCGTTGCGCCGCCGCCCGCTCGATGCCGAGCGTCGTGGCGGCCCGCTCGACGAAGTCGAGGTGCCGCCGCACGTCGTGATCGAAGACCGCGATGTTGCCGCTGGTCATGTAGGCCACGACGATCGTGTTCTCGTTCTCCCACAGCTTGCGCAGCAGCCCACCCATCGAGATCACGTCGTCGTCGGGGTGTGGGGAGAACACGATCACCGACTTGCGACTGGGCAGCTTGCGGCGCCCCCGAATCTTGTCCCGCAGGCGATTGAAGATCAC
>DATNOH010000169.1:0-6693 GCA_035601435.1 Gemmatimonadales bacterium
CCTCGTCCACGCCCAGCTGGGCGAAGATCTCGTGGATATCCGTGCCGCGCACGAACCGCTCGCTATTGAACACGGTGATCGTGTCGCGGTCGGTGAAAATCCGGAAGTTCGGGTCGGTGACGGCGCGCTGCAGCTCCCGCAGCTCGGCTTCGGCGTAGGCGAGAATCGCCGGATCCTTCACCGTGACGAGCCGGTCGTCCACGCCTTTGGGGAGCGCCTTGTGGGTGACGGCGTGGTACATGAGCCGCCGGGCGATGTCGATCTCGCGCACGGCGCCGCGGGCCCAGGGAATCACTTCGGTGGTGAGCACGGCGCGCACGCCCAGCTCCTGGCACACGGCCAGCAGCAGGGCGTTCACGCCTGTGGTGTCCGCCGCCGTGAGCTCGGTGATGTTCCCCACCCCCATGAAGAGTGGCGCCTGGGGGTAGCGCCGGCGCGTTTCGGCGTAGCGCTCGAGCGACCGCATGAACCCGAACCCGATCGGCTCGATGACGGGGTCGATGAGGTACGACACCCCCCACTGCTCGAGTGCCGCGACGCTCGGCTCCAGAGTCTCGAGCCCCTGACCGAATTCGGGGATCACGACGACACGCGTCTTGCCGCCGGCCAGCTCGCGCGCCACCTCGCGGTTGGAGCCGTTCACGCTCAGGACCAGCTCGGCGCCCGCGGCCACCGCCGCGCGGATCTCGCTGGGGTCGAATGAGTCGATGCTCACCTGCATCCCTTCGCCCACGAGCTCGCGCACCACGTCGCCAAGATCGGGGAACTCGCGCCCGGGCGTACAGCCGATGTCGATCACATCGGCACCGCTGCTACGATAGTGCTCCGCCTCGCGGTGGATCGCCTCGCGCGAGAGGCGCGCTGCGTTGTTCACCTCGGCGACGATCTCGATGTCGTAGCCACCGTAGTCGCGGGCGAGCACGGCGCGCCCGAAGTACTCCGGGATCTGCCGCAGGTCCTTGGGTCCCTTCTCGACCGGGACTCCCACCCGCTGCGCGATGACCGTGGGGTCGCCCTCGCACAGCCCGGGGATGAGCACGAGGTCCGTGCCGGCGGGAACTTCGAGGAACCGCGCGATCCATGGGGTGGTCATCAGGGCGGCGACCGTGATCTTCATGACCGCCACCTCCCACGCGAACGCGGGACCCATCTCGGCGATGGTCCGGCGCAACGCGGGCTCGGCGAGCTTTCCCGTGACGAACAACACGCGGCGCGGCGCGCGCACCGCCGCACCCGCTGTCACCGCGGATCGCCCGAGCGCACGAACTTGTTCGGCGTCCCTTCCAGCGCGCCCCCTTTGGGGCGCCATAGGACGATCTCTTCGATCTTGCGGGCGAGCTCGAAGTCCT
Source organism: Gemmatimonadales bacterium (assembly GCA_035601435.1). GTDB lineage: Bacteria > Gemmatimonadota > Gemmatimonadetes > Gemmatimonadales > GWC2-71-9 > AG41. The sequence goes on from DATNOH010000169.1 coordinate 1,350, forward strand.
TGTCGGTGATGCCGCCCGCCGCGTGGTTCTGCAGCTTCACGATCACCCGCCCCCAGGTCACCGAGAGGTCGGGGTGATGGTATGCCGCTTCCCCGATGTAGCCGATCGCGTTCACGAGCATCAGCGTGGTGGGCCAGCCGTCCGTCTTGTAGTTGCGGCGGATCCAGCCGTCCTCGTACCACCACCCCGGGAACTCCTTCAGCTTCGCTTCGATCTGCGCGTCGGAGTAGGTCGGTTCTTTCGCTGCCATGGCGGTCTCCTTATCGGGGACTAAACCACGCCCCCGCCGTTGATCATCAGCATTTGGCCGGTCACATAGGCGGCTGCGTCGGAGGCGAGATAGACGGCGGCGTGAGCGATGTCCTCCGGCGCGCCCCAGCGTCCGAGCGGGATCCTGGCGGCGATGCGCTGCTTGACCGCCGGGTCGAGCGCGCTGCCGTACGCGGTCTCGATCCAGCCGGGGCCAAGCACGTTCACGCGGATCCGCGGCGCCACCGAGTGCGCCAACGCCCGGCTGAAGGAGTACACGCCTCCCTTCGCGGCGCAGAACACCTGGGCGTACTCACTCTTGAGCCCGCCCCCGAGCACATGGTCCCAGGACATGTTCAGGATCACGCCGCCCGCGGCCGGTGGGTGGGCGTCCATCAGCTCGACCGCTTTCCACGAGGCGAGCACCGTGCCACGCAGGTCCACGGCGAGGAGACGGTCGAGCTTCTCGGTGCGGGACAGACGGGCGGCACTGCCGGTGAGGATGTCCGCTCCGGCGTTGTTCACCCACACGTCAACGTGTCCGAACGCGCGCTGAAGCGCCTCCGCGAGCGCGTCCAGATCACCCTGCTCGGCGACGTCCGCGCGGATCGCCTCGGCGCGCCGGCCGGCGGCGCGGGCGCCGTCGGCGGTCTCATCCGCGCCGCTGCGGTTCGTCCGGTACGTGACCGCCACATCCGCCCCCGCCGCCGCGTACGCGAGGGCGATCGCACGTCCAATGCCGCTGGATGCGCCGGTGACCACCGCCACCTTGCCGTCCAGCGACAGCACCGCCGGCGCGTCGACCGCACTTCCCGACGCCGGCACCACTTCATTCGACTGTTGTTTTGACATCGTGCCTCCGAATGCCTAACCTACCGGCGGTTTCGGGACAGCCACAAGGGAGCGGCCGGAAATGCAGCTTCTCATCAGCGTTGCCGGACCCGCCGACACGCGCGCCGCGCTGCTTGGCGGCGCCGATGTGATCGACGCGAAAGACCCTCGGCATGGCGCGCTGAGCCCCGTGACCCTGCACCGGCTCGCGGCAATCCGGGCGGCAGTGGGTGGGGCACGTCCGCTCAGCGCCGCGTTAGGCGACGCAGCCGACGAGCACGCCATCGCGAGGGCGGTGGCTGCGGCGGCCTCGCTCGGCCTCGCGTTCGTAAAGGTGGGCTTCGCCGGCGTCACCCGTGAGGCTCGGGCACGCCGCCTGGCAGTTGCCGCTCAGCGCGCCGCCGCGGATGTCGGAACGCGGTTGGTGCTGGTCGCCTATGCGGACTGGCGGCGCGCGCAGAGCCTCGCGCCGGCACAAGTCCTCACCGTCGCCGCGGGCGCCGGCGCGGCCGGCGTGCTGCTCGATACCGCGAACAAGGGCGCTCCTTTATTCACACTCGAGTCTCCCACTTGCGTGGCCGCCTGGATCGCTGCCGCGCACGCGGCGGGACTGTTCGCCGCGCTCGCGGGCGGGCTCTGCGGGCCGGAGTTTGCACGCGCACGCGCGCTCCGCGCCGATCTCGTGGGTGTGCGGGGCGCCGCGTGCGTCGGGGGTCGGACCGGCCGGGTCTCGCAGGCCCGGGTTGCGGCCTTGCGGGCGTTAGCCGGCGCGCCATCCGCCCCTCGTGTCCTGGCCCGGAGGGGGCTCTTCCCGCAGCGCCACGTCGAGCTGCCCGAGATCGTCGGCCGTGACGACGAGGTGCTCCACGCCGCGCGGGAGCGTGCGTAGGAAGTACGAGTCGACGAGCTTGGCGGGGTCGCCTTGCGCGGGCTTGATCAGCACGACGCGCCGGGCGCGGACCTGGCCCGCGAGCCAGGCGGCGATGCTGTCGCTCGTGACCTCCCAAGAATGCGGCAGCGGATCCGCCGCCCGGAGCCAGCGGTACGGCGCGAGCACCGGCAGGCGAGCGGCTTGGAGCGCGGCGGCGATCCCGCCTTCGCCGTCCACCAGCTGGGCGTCCGGGAGGCGGCCGGCGAGCGCGTGCGCGTACTGGTCCATCCCCAGCACGGCCATCCAATGCGCCGCGTCTTCGCCGATTCTGACCCGCTTGAACATCTGGCGCACCGCGTCGGCGAATGGTCCGCCGCCCGGCAGCACCACGAGCCGGCGACCGCGCCGGAAAGCGGTCATGGCTTCGATCACCAGCTCGAAGGCGCCGGCCTTGGCGAGCAGCCCTCCACCGATCTTCACGATCGTGTGGATCAGCGGGACCTCGTCCGTCATGATGGGAACAGCAGCGCCACGGCCGCCGCGGGGGCGTGCCTCGCCGCGGCCCCGAGGCTGTCGGAGAGATGGGTGACGTGCAGGCCGATCCGTCGGGCGGCCGCGGCCGCGAGAAACTCACCGAGACCAGTGACGACCGCGCGCGCCACCTGGGGCTGCCGCCCGCGCACCCGCTCGAGCCCCGCGGCGATACGCGTGACCTGTGCGTCCCACAGCGCGTCGGCGATTACGCCTATGTCGGTCTCGTCGAGCATCTCCCGGTCCGCGCAGACGACCCGGGCCAGCCGCTCGCCGGCGAATTCCCTGCTCGTAGGGCGTCCGTCGGGAGTCGGAACCGAGTAGTCGGCGGGCGCGAGCTCGCCGCGCCACACGTGCACGTCGCCCGCGAGCGCGAATCCCTCCGCGGACATGCCGGTCGGTCGGCCGCGCACCGGCACGGTCACCGCGATCGCTTCGACCGGCGTGCGCAACGCTCCGGTGTACACGAGCTCGCCCTCGCGCAGCCGCTCCACATCGGTCCGGCCACACGCCACTGGTGCCCCATCTCGGATCGGAATGATGTCCGTCGTGGTCGAGCCGACGTCGACGAGCAGGCAGTCGGGGCAGCTTCGTCCGACGACATGCGCCGTGGCGGCCCAGTTCGCGGCCGCCACAGCCATGGGCTCAACGCGCGCTTCGGCCGGCGTGCGCCACCGAGCGTCCACGCCCCACACACGCACACGTGCGTCCGGAAAGGCGGCCGCCACGGCGTCGAGCACGAAGCCCACACCCTCCCGCTTGGTGCGGAACAGCTGCGACAGCTCGGCCGTCATCGTGACGCCGTGCGCCACGGCGGGGCCGGCGCCCAGGTCCTGGGCGAGGCGCCCGAGCAGCGGCACGAGCGCCGCCGGATCGCGCTGCAGCTCGTAGGGCGCGGCGCGCGCGGCGAGCACCTGAGCGTCGACGACGTGCGCGACTTTGGTGTTCACGCCGCCGATGTCCCAACCCAGGATGCCGTTCATTGCGCGTGATCCCCGTGCTCGACCTGCGCGGCGGCCGGGCGGTCTTGGCGCGTGGTAGCCGGCGTGAGGCGTACGCGCCGGTCCGCTCGCGGCTCCTGGACGGCGGCGCCGAGGGCGATCCGCTTGCCTTGGGGCGGGCCTACCGCGACATCCTCGATTGCGACGAGTGGTACGTCGCCGATCTCGACGCCCTCGCCGGGGGCGCGGTCCAGCATGCCCTGCTGAAGTCGCTCGTGGGCCTGGGCGGCCGGGTGCTCGTGGACGCGGCGGTCTCCTGCGCCGAGCGGGCGCGCGAGCTCGTCGCGGACGGCGCCGCGCGGGTGGTGGTCGGCCTCGAGACCCTGCCATCGTTCGACGCGCTCGCGGCGGTTGCTCGAGCCATCGGGCCGCGCGTCGTTTTCTCGCTCGATCTGCGCGGTGGCGCACCCCTGGCGCAGGCCTCCCTCGCCCGGACCCCGCTCGAGATCGCGCGCGGGGCCGTCACCGCGGGCGCCGGGGCGATCATCGTGCTCGACCTCGCGCGCATAGGCGGCGGGCGCGGCGTGGACCTGGTGCTGGTGGAGGCGCTGCGGCACGCGTTTCCCCACGTGGAGCTCCTGGCGGGCGGCGGCATCGGCACGCCGCGCGACCTCGATCGCCTTGCCGACGCCGGGCTCGATGGCGCGCTGATCGCTTCGGCGCTGCACGACGGCAGGGTCAAGCGGGAAGATGTCGCCGCCGTGCGACGGGGCGATCACCCGAGCGACTCGCGGTAGGTGGCGGACTGTCCGAAGTTCTCCTCTACCTCGACCTCCACCGCCCGCAGCGCCACTCCGCCGGAGGACGCAAGCGCTTTGCCCAACCGGCCGGCGAGGTACTGCGCCAGCATCTCGACGGTGGTGTTCGGCACCGGGAGGAGCGCGCAGTCCCCTCGGGGGAAGACGTAGCGCGGCTTCCCCGCCACCGCGACGCGCACGGTGTCGCCCTCCTCACTGACTTGAATCTTGGTGCTCTCGAGCGGGAGGAGCACCTTGTGGTCGATCTCGTCGGTGAACCGCTTCATCAGGTCCTTCAGCATCGAGAAGTCGAGCACGTAGTGCGCCTCGGGGTCCAGCCCGCCTTCCACCACCACGCGGGTGCGATAGTTGTGGCCGTGCAGCTTCTCGCAGCGATGCCCGGCGAAGGTGATGAAGTGGGCCGAAGCGAAGACGAGGTTGTCTTTCGTCACGGCGACCTTGAATTCCTTATGGGTGGGCACGCCACCCTCCTTCCAGCAGCACGGCGTAGATGGCCGCGCCCGTCAAGTCCGCGGTGGTGCCGGGGTTGAGGGTGTTGGCCTCGTCCCGGAGCTCGCGGTCGAGCGCAGCGGTAGCATCCCGTCCCGCGGTGGTCCGTATCCCCCCGGCGTCGAGCACGCTGCGCGCGCGGCGTTGTACCGTGACCGCCGCATCGGTGCCGAGCTTGCGGGCGATATGAGTATCGGGCGATCCGGCGAGCAGCGTTAGGTAGGCCTCGACGATCGCGTCCCGCCAGGCGAGCCCGTCGGACCGTGCGCGGCGGAGCGCGGGTGCCCCGATCGCGAACGTCGTCTGGAAATCGGTCGCGTACTCGCGGGCGATCGCATCCCGGTCGCGCGCCAGTACCATGGCGTCGCGTAGGCTGATCGTCGGAGTGTCGGCGACATCCTGCTGGCTGGCCCGGCCCAGGCCTCCCGGCGCCGCGGCGCGGATCGCCATGTAGGCGTCGCACGCATCCGCCACCGTCGTGTCGGCGAGTGTGTCGGCGAGCTGCTCGCGCAGGGCTTCGAGCCCCGGCCGAAGCGCGGCCCGGGCCAGCGGGGCGAGGAGCAGCACGAGGCCGACATTGGTGTTGGACGGCGCCCAGCGGGCCGTGGCTTCGA
>DATNOH010000170.1:0-5959 GCA_035601435.1 Gemmatimonadales bacterium
AAGCGAGGCGCGACGGCCTTATGCTCCACGGGCTACATCTTGTCGATCCCGGTGTTCTTCGATACGGTCTTCTTTCTGCTGGTCCCCCTGGCCCGCTCGATGTACGGCCGCACCAACCGCAACTATCTCAAGTACCTCCTGGCGATCGCGGCGGGCGCGGGGGCGACGCACACGCTGGTGCCGCCGACGCCCGGGCCCCTGGCAATCGCCGGCACGTTGGGAGTCGACCTCGGAACCATGGTGCTGGTCGGCGCCGTGGTGGCGCTGCCGGCCGCCGCGGCTGGGCTGCTGTTCGCGGGATGGGTGGACCGGCGGATGCCCGTGCTGCCTCCGGCCCCCGCCGCCCTCGGCGTGAGTGCCGCAGAGGTGGCGCCAACCGCGCCGCTTCCTGGTCTCATTCCTTCACTCTTGCCCATCCTCCTTCCCGTGCTCCTCATCTCGTCGCACACCGTGGTCGCGTCCATGACGGCGCGACCGGGAGTGCACGTTGCGATGTGGTCGGCGTTGGAGCCCTACACCGCGATTAGCGGGAACCCCAACCTGGCGCTGCTTGTGGGCACGGGCATCGCCCTGTGGGTGTACGCGCGGCAGCGCCGGGCGAGCCGGGCGGACATCGCGGAGATGGTGGAGACGTCCATCACGAGCGCCGGGGTGATGATCCTGATCATAGCGGCGAGCGGAGGATTCGGAGTGGCGCTGCAGGCCACTGGGATCGGGTCCGTGATCGAGCGGACCTTCGTGGGACAGGCGGCCGCGTCGGGGATCGGCTCCGGTCTGGTCTTTTTGTTCCTCGGGTTCGGGGTCGCGAGCCTGATAAAGCTCGCGCAGGGATCGAGCACCGTTGCGATGATCACGACCGCGGCCATGCTGGCGGCCATGCTGCCGGCGAGCGGCCTGCCGTTTCACACCGTGTATGTCGCCACCGCGATTGCGAGCGGGTCGCTCGTCGGGACGTGGATGAATGACAGTGGGTTCTGGCTGTTTTCAAAGATGGGCGGTGTGACGGAGATCGAGACCCTGAAGTCGTGGACCCCGGTGCTGGGGATCGTCGGGGTCACGGCCATGGTGACCACGCTCGCGCTCGCGCTGCTGGTGCCGCTGCGCTAGCGAGGATTGACACGCTCGGCAATAGGATGGTAGTACTCGGCATGACCTCAGGAGCTACTATGCCCGACGAGATGGGAACCTTCCGCGTAGACATGGAAATCGAGAACCCTGCCCGCCCGGGCGAGCGACGGGTTCTCACATCGGTGCTGGTGGACACCGGCGCGGAATTGTCGTGGGTTCCGGCCGAGATCCTCGAATCGTTGGGTGTCGAGCGCAACAACAGGTGGCACTTCCGCCAGGCCGACGGAACGATTCTGGAGCGATGGACTGGCGGTGTGTTCGTCTACTTAGCCGGGAAGCGGGCGGCGGACGAGGTTGTGTTCGGAGAGGCCGGCGACCTCGTGCTGCTCGGATCGCGCACCCTGGAAGGACTCAACTTTCGGATTGACCCCGTCACAAAGCAGCTAGTGGACGCCGGCCCCGCGCCCGCCGCAGCGGCGGCGTAGACCGTGACGATGTAGGGGCGCAGCATGCTGCGCCCCTACGCGTACGCTGCTGGCGATTCCGCGCCCCCCGCCGCAACGTTGTGGACATGCACGGTAAACTCGCTGCGCCCCCGCTCGACTCAGTGCTCGGCTCGGCGACCGCCCTTACCAAAGGCCGGCTGACCGGTGAGGGACCTGCGGGCAAGCTGCCCCTCACTCCAGACATGCTGCGCGAGGAGCCGAGCGGCAATCTGTTCGGTCTGACGCAAAACGTGGGCATGGGCTGGAGCCCAAGAGCCTTGGACGGTCCGCAGTACGTCATCGTGAGCACGCACGGTGGCCTGCGCAGCGAGGACGGCAGCCCCGTGGCGCTGGGATACCACACGGGGCACTGGGAGATCGGACTGCTGGTGCGCGCGGCGGCGGAGGCGCTGCGCGCGGCCGGGGCGATCCCCTTCGCGGCGTATTGCAGCGACCCCTGCGACGGCCGCACGCAGGGCACAACGGGGATGTTCGACAGCCTGCCGTACCGCAACGATGCGGCGATCGTGATGCGGCGGTTGATCCGCTCCCTACCCACCGCGTCGGGCGTGATCGGAGTCGCCACTTGCGACAAAGGGCTGCCGGCCACCATGCTCGCGCTCGCCGGATGCCGCGATCTGCCGGGCGTGATCGTGCCCGGCGGCGTCACGCTCCCGGCCGTGGGCGGCGAGGACGCGGGGCAGGTGCAGAGCCTGGGCGCGCGCTTCGCCCGCGACCTCGTGAGCCTGGACTACGCGGCCACCATGGGGTGCCGCGCCTGCGGCTCGGCGGGTGGCGGCTGCCAGTTCCTGGGCACGGCGGCGACCTCCCAGATCGTGGCGGAAGCGTTCGGCCTGGCCCTGCCGCACAGCGCGCTGGCGCCCTCCGGTGAGCCGGTGTGGCTCGAGCTCGGCCAGCGCTCGGCGCTGGCGCTGCTACGGCTCGACGCCCTCGGCCTCACGCTCAAGGGGATCCTCACTCAGCACGCGCTCGAGAACGCGATGCTGGTGCACGCCGCGTTCGGCGGATCGACCAACCTGTTGCTTCATATCCCCGCAATCGCGCATGCGGCGGGGCTGCGGCCGCCTACGGTCGAGGACTGGATCCGCGTGAATCGCGCCACGCCGCGCCTGGTCGACGCGTTGCCCAACGGTCCGCGCGGCCATCCCACGGTGCAGGCGTTCATGGCCGGCGGCGTGCCGGAGGTGATGCTGCACCTGCGGCGCATGGGGTTGCTGCACGGCGACGTGCTGACGGCGACGGGCGACACGCTGGACGCGACGCTCGACTGGTGGGAAACGAGCGACCGGCGACAGGCAGCTCGGGCGCGGCTCATGGCGGGCGCCGCGGTGTCCCCCGACGACGTGATCATGAACCCCGACGCCGCGCGCCGCGCCGGCATGACCAGCACGGTGGTGTTTCCGGTTGGGAACCTGGCCCCCGAGGGCGCGGTGATCAAAGCCACCGCGATGGACCCTTCAGTAGTGGGCGACGATCAGGTGTATCGCCACCGCGGCCCCGCGCGCGTGTTCGTGGACGAGCGCGACGCGATCCGGGCCGTGAAGGGGGTAGGGACCGACCGGCCGATCAAGCCCGGGGACGTGATCGTGCTGATCGGTAACGGGCCGTCCGGCACGGGGATGCAGGAGACGGCGCAGATCACCACCGCCCTCAAGTATCTCCCCTGGGGAAAGCACGTCGCGCTGCTGACCGACGGCCGCTTTTCGGGGTTCTCAAGCGGTGCCTGTGTGGGACACATCGGCCCGGAGGCGCTGCACGGCGGCCCGATCGGGCGGGTGCGCGACGAAGACCTGATTGAGATCGTGATCGACCGGGGCTCGCTCACGGGCTCGGTCAACCTCGTGGGGGCGGCGGGGCAGGCGCTCGACGCGCGGGCGTGCGTCGCGCTGCTTGAGCAACGAGCCCCGCATCCCGGACTCGCGCCCCACGCGGCGCTGCCCGCGGATACGCGGCTGTGGGCGGCCCTGCAGCGGGCCAGTGGCGGTACGTGGGCCGGCTGCGTGTACGACGTCGATCGCATCGTGGCAACGCTCGAGGCTGGTCTCGACGCGCTCCGTCCTCACCCCCTGACCCCCTCTCCCTTCGGGAGAGGGGGAACTCCCGACGTCCCCCCTCTCCGGGACGGAGAGGGGGACAGGGGGTGAGGACCAACGGGAGGAGTCCGGTGAGAGGGCTCATTCTTGTCACTATCCGATTCGGCTTTGCCTTCGCGCCCCAACTTGCGATCGCACAGGCATCCGGCGTCGTCCAGGGCGATGCGCCCATCGTGGCTCCTGGCGCCAAGCTCGAGCGCCTGTTCGGCGAGGGATTCTTCACCGAGGGTCCGGCGCCTGCGCCCGACGGCTCGGTGTATTTCTCCGACATCACGGTCGGCAAGGCGTCCGGGTATCAGGCGGGCTACATCTGGCGTTGGGACCCGCAGACCCGGACGAGCACCGTATTTCGCTCGCCGAGCGGCATGTCCAACGGGATGCTGTTCGACGCCCAAGGGCGACTGGTCGTGGCGGAGGGGGCCTGGTTCGGGGGCCGGCGGATCACGCGGACCGACATGAAGACCGGCAAGAGTGTGATCCTCGCGGCTCTGTTCGACGGCCGACCCTTCAACTCTCCCAACGACGTGGCGCTCGATGCGCGCGGGCGCATCTACTTCACCGATCCACGCTACGTGGGTTGGGAGCCGATCGAGCAGCCGGTGCAGGGGGTGTACCGCATCGATCCGGACGGGCGCGTCTCGCTGGTGGCGGCCGATGCCGGGAAGCCGAACGGCATCGCGGTGTCACCGGATCAGGCGACGCTGTACGTGGGCGCGAACGACAACGGATCGCTCGGCGACTTGCCGCCGGAGACTCCGGCGGCGCCTGGGCGGAAGGCGCTGCTGGCGTACGACCTGGCGCCGGACGGCTCGGCCAAGTTCCGCCGCGCGGTAGTGGACTTTTCCCCGGCCGGGCCCGATGGCATCACCGTGGACCGGGAGGGCAACATCTATTGCGCGGTGCAGGGGGAGCGCCAGGGGATCTACGCGTACTCCCCGGCCGGGAAGGAGCTGGCCTACATCCCGACGGCCGAGAGCCCGACGAACGTGAAGTTCGGCCGCGCCGGAGACGCGCAGACGCTGTTCATCACCGCGGGGAAGAGCCTATACCGGATTCGGGTGGAGCGGACCGGAGTGACCCGGGAGTGAGGCGTTAACCCGCCGCCGGACGGCCTCGATGTCCTGCACCGGCCGCACCTCGACGCAGCCGGTGTGGCTCCACGGGAACTCGGTCGCGATGCGGACCGCCTCGTCGATGTCTGCGGCCTCGATCAGGTTGAAGCCCGCGAGCATTTCCTTGGTCTCGGCGAACGGCCCATCCACGATCGTCTGACGGCCGTTGCGGACGCGCACGGACTTGGCGGTCGCCACGCCCTCGAGCATCTGGGAATCGAGCAGCTGTCCGTCCTGGCGCAGCTCGTCGGCATGCTCGAGACAGTCGCGCATTTTGGCGTCGAACTGCCCCTCCGGGAGCGCGTCGAGGAGCTCTTTGTCGGTGTAGATCAGGATGACGAATTTCATGGGGTCAGTGGCTGATCGCGAAGAACCACGCTCCGATGACCGGCCCCCGCGGCGGGCGGGCCCCCGGCTGCGGTGGCGGCGAGCCCGGGGCGGGGGCGGGCGCCGGGCCGTACTCCGGCTGGAACAGATAGGCCACATGCTTTAGCGGATCCACGCTGATGGTCTTGGCGCCCCGCATGGTGGCGACCGTGGCCACCACGCTGTACTTGTCGGGCGCATCCTCGTGCACCACGGTGACGTTGCTGTCGCGCCCCGCGGGGATGTAGATGAGCTTCTCGACCGGGTCCCACCCCAGGGCATCCACACCGTCGCCGTTCGCGATCGTCGCCACGATCTTCCCCGTGACCGGGTTCACCACCACCGACGTTTTGCCGCATCCCACGAAGATGCGGTTGGTGGCGCGATCGTAGGCGATACCCGTCGGGCCCTCGCACGGCGCGAGCGACCATGACGCCAGCACCTTCATGGAATTGACGTCGAGCACCTGCATGGTGTTCTTGCCTTCGTTGTTGACGAAGATCTTGCCCTTGCCGTCGCTCGCCGCGCCTTCCGGGCTGTCGTCCTCGAGCTGCGCTGTGCCGACGATGTCGCCGGTCTTGGGATCGAGCGCTACCGCGGTGCCGATGGGCCGGCTGTGATTGGTGAGGATGATCCGGTCGGAGAAATCCTCGTACATGATGCCGTCGAGACCACCGGTGGGGATGCGAAGCTTCTTGATCACCGCCAGGGTCTTGAGATCGAACATCGTCACCGTCGAGTCACCGCCGTTGGTGATGAATCCGCGGCCCGACTTGGGCGCCAAGGCGATGCCGTGCACGCGCGGCGTGTCGGG
>DATNOH010000171.1:0-2572 GCA_035601435.1 Gemmatimonadales bacterium
CAGCTCGACACCATCGTCCGGACGGAGGACTGGTTTCGGCTGCTCACCGATCCGGTGGACCGCCGCGATCTGGCGGTCGATCGCAAGCTTTTTGAGGATCATTACCTGATCACGCTGCCGATTCATCGCGGCGGGATCAAACTCCCCCGCAGCGTCGTCCCGGGACAGCGCATCTCGCAGCTTCTCACCGGGCTCACCTGGTCGGCGCACTCGACCCGCGACTTCCGCGCGCTGCCCATTCCATTCGCCGCGGTCGCGACCGACCTCGAGACCAGCAAGGCGGTGGTGCTCGATCACGGGTTTCTTCCCGATGCCATCCGCGCCAGCATGGCCCTCCCGAGCGTCTTCGCTCCCGTGGAGCTGGCGGACACGGCGGTGATCGACGGCGGGGTGGTGCGGAACCTCCCGGCGCAGGACGCGCGCGCCCTGGGCGCGGACGTGCTGATCTGCAGCGACGTCACCGATCCGCTCGAGCCGCGGGACTCGATCGTCTCGCTGGTGGATGTCCTGGTCCAGTCGGTGTCGTTCCGCGTGTGGGACTCCGAGGCCGAGCAGCGCGGCAAGTGCGACGTCGTGATTCTCCCGGAGGTGCGCGGCTTTTCCACGTTCGGGTTCACGCGCGCCCGCGAGGTGATCGCGCGGGGAGAGGCGGCCGGTCGGGCGGCCCTTCCCCAGATCGAGGCGGCGCTCGCACGGCGGCGCGTGTCACGGCGGGCGAGCGCGCCGCGCGCGCCGGTGGTCGAGCCCGAGTCGGTGCTGGTCACGAGCGTGCGGTTCGATCCTGCCGGCCTCGTCCCGGAAGGGTTTCTGGCCCGCGCGCTCGGCGTGCGCCGCGGCTCCTGGGTATCGCGCGGTACGCTGGACCAGCGCATGAGCCGGTTGTACGCCACCGGGCTGTTCGAGAGTGTGGGGTACCGCCTCGAGCGGGGCGACTTGACCGTGTTGTTGGGCGAGCGCGCCAGTGGCCGCTTCGGGTTGGGCCTGCGCTACGACAGCCGCTACAAGGCGTCGGTGCTGCTGTCGAGCACCCTGGGCCCGATCGCGGGCGGGTTCAGCGGACGGGCCGATGCCCGCCTGGGCCAACAGATTCAGGTGGGAGCGGGCGTGTCGCAGCTGCTCGGCGATGGGAGAAGCGTCACGCTGGGTAGCGACCTTGGCTACGTGCGCAGCCCGTTCGATCTGTATCAGGGTGACCATCGCGTCGCGCAGGTGCGAGTGGACCTGGGGGCGATCGCCGCTTCGATCGCGCGGAGTCTCGGCACGGCCGTGGACGCGTCGATCCGGATCAAAGCCGAGCATGCGCGCTGGGCGGAGGAGGTGTCGGCCGTCGCGACGCCGCCGGTGCACCGGACGTTTTACACGGTCGCCGGCGTGCTCCAGATCGATACCTACGATCGTGGCCTGTTTCCTCGCTCGGGGATCTCGTTCCGGGCGGTCACCGAGTGGGGCAACCGCGTGGCCGCCGCGTCCGGCGGCGCGGCGTTCTCGCACCACGTCGCCGACCTGCGGTGCTACGTCCCGCTATTCCGCCGCATGTCCCTGTGGGCGGGCGCGACCGTGGGTGCGTCGGGCGGCGAGCCGCCGCCGCACTATCAGTTCTTCCTGGGTGGAGCCAACGCCTACTACCTCTTTCCCGACCGCGACATTTCGTTCGCCGGGTTACGCACGCAGCAGCGGCGCGGCCGCCACGTCCAGATGGCGGAGCTCGGGGCGCAATGGGAGCTCGCGCCGGACGTCTTCGCGCGCGTTCGCTGGAACGCCGGGACCGTGCTCGACCGCTGGACCTTCGATCCCGCCCGCTACGTGGATGGTGTGGGCGTCGAGCTGGGCGCGAAGACGTTTGCCGGCCGCTTGAGCGTCAGCGCGTCAGGCAACGCCCACACTACGTGGCCAATTGTCGAGATAGACCTGGGCTATCCCTTCTAACCCCCGGTGCACGTTGGGCACGACCCGCGTGTCCCGATCCACCATCACGTGAATGCTGCCGTTCACCGACACGCGCGCGTTCACGAGGTCGTAAGTCCCCGGGAACGGTACGGCGAGACCCTGCAGCGTAACCTCGGTGGCCAGCGGGCCGTGATCGCCCGGCTGCACCAGGTCGCGCACGCGAATCGAGCCCATGTTGCAGAACATCAATTGCGCCTCTCCGGTCGCCGCGAGCACGGCGACGCGGACGTTGGGCAGGTCGGCGCGCACCTCCTGCCCATGTGAGACCTTGGCTTCCTCCAACCGCTCGCGGAGCTTGAAGGACTGCGACTGCGCTGTGATGCGGGCTTCCATACGACACCTCCTGTTGAATGTGGTCGTACGCCTGGGGGGGACGGGGAGTTCCCAGTGTGAGAAGAGATTCACAAACTCCCCGTTGCACCCATGCAACCGTGTCGTGTGACCGGGGTATCCCGTTAGGTTGGACGTCGCACGTCCGACTCGCTATGCCGATTCGACCGCGTCTCACCCGACCGCCGCGGATCCTCATCGCCAGCGATCAGAACCACGCCCTCTCGGACGTCGTCAGATCGCTCGGCCGACGCGGGTACTCCGTGCTACGCGTGTTCGCCCAAGCCTCGGTGCT
>DATNOH010000172.1:0-4617 GCA_035601435.1 Gemmatimonadales bacterium
CCGCGTGCACCTGCGGAAGGGCAGTGATCGGATCGTCGGCGCGACGCTGGTGGCCGCGCACGCCGGCGACATGATGTCCGAGGTGACGCTCGCGATGACGTCGCGCACCGGGCTCGGCGCCATCGGCAGCACGATCCACCCATACCCGACCCAGAGCGAGGTGATGAAGAAGGCCGCCGACGCGTACAACCGCGTCCGACTCACGCCGCGCGTGAAGAAGCTGTTCGCGTGGTGGCTCGAGAGGAGTCGTTGAGGGCGCTCCCGCGGGTGGGTCGTATGCTAACTCGGCGGCGCCCAGGCGGGCGGCACACGACGCAAATTGCAGAATAGCGGCCCGGGTCGTTCAGATATTGCGTTATCCCATTTCTGCTACCGCCGCCGAAAAACCCTTGCCCAGCAAGGGCCGAGAAAGCTTCCCAAGCTGGACGTCGCCGGTTCGACCCCGGTCGCCCGCTCTCGTGAGAACCTCGCCTTCCACCCAGGCCACACGCCCGAGGACATCGCCCAGGGCTCCGGGCGGAGGACCACGACGTGGACGAGATCGCCAAGCTCTGTGCGGACCTCGCGGCAGTGGGTTCATCGCGGCCGTGACCTGGCACTGAGGTGCCGAGGCGGACACGGAACCCTCCTGCGGTAGCCCGCAAAGGGCTGGAAAAGACCCGTGCGGGGATTCTGGTACAAGATGAAGCCCACGGGCTGGGTGACGGGAGAGAAGGGCTCCAACACGCCCTGAGCGTTTTGCGCAATTCGGTCGAGGCCCACCTGCCGCCTGGCTCCGTACGTAGAAGGACGGTGCCTGTGGTATGGCGAGCGCTCCGGGGAAGGGAGGGGATCGGCATGGGACGAACTCGATGGGCGGTAGCAGCCGTCGCCGTCGTCGCTAGCCTCTTCTCGTTCGCCTTCAGCGCCCTAGCCTTCGCGCCGGGGAAGGCGCGCTGGCCGATCAAGACGAGCCTCCCCGAGGGCGCCGACCTCGATCATCCCAGCCGGGCAGACCTCGGTGATCTCATCGACGCGGACAAGCTCCCCGACGCGCCAGGGGTGACGAAGAACGACGCCCGCTTCCAAGACGCCCTCATCCCGAAGTTCGACAACCCCCTTGGCGTCACGGAGGGCAACATCCTGAGCACGGTCAGATGGCTCCACCTGGTCGCCGCCGAGGGCGATGGCGACTACCACATCCAGATCAGCCCGGCGCACGACGACGACCACGGCACGGACTTCCTTATCGTAGAGGTGCCGACGCCAGAGACCGAGTTCGTGGTCGATACGTCCCTGCACCCTCGACTCGAGGCCGTGCGGAGTCTCATCCGAGAGCGGATGTTGCGAGGCAGCGAACCTTCAACGCGAGGGTCGGTCCTCACCCATCCAGCCTGCGTGGAGGTCGCGGGACAACTCTTCTACGACGATGCCCACGTCGGAGATGAACCCCGAGGTAAGCGAGGTATGAAGGCCGCGACCCTGTGGGAACTCCATCCCGTGACGCACATCGCGTTCAGTCGCGGCTGCACGCAGTGACATGAGGCGCGCCAGGCGAGAACAGCCAAAATTCAGCCACAGTCGGGCGGTGGAGCGGGCACGGCTGACACCCGGCCGCCTACGTAAGTCCGCGATCTGCCGAGGAGGCCAGTCGGACCCCCTACACCCTCGCGGGCGGAGGATTTTGAGAACGCCATCGGGCGCGAATTGGTACCACTCGCTACTACTCGCCATTGCAAATCGCGGCCTCGGTGGTCACGCCGCGCAACTCAGGAGACGGCGGGTGGTCAGCGTTCGGGGACACGGACGGGGACACGCCGCCCCGTGTCGCGGAGCAGCGGGCGCGAGTCCGCCGCGGCGCTCCCGGCCGTCCCAGCCGACCGCGCCCCCGGCCGCCCAGCGCGCCGGAGCCCCGCCGGTAAACCTTCGGACGAGCAGGGCCGTGCGCCGGCCCTGCGTCGCCAGCATCGTGCGTCGACTCTGCCGCCGTTCCCGCCGCGTCCACGTCGAGCACCGTAGCACGCGCGCCCTACGGCCGCACGAGGTTGCGGGGCGCCTCGAGCGCGAGAATCGCCGCGCGGCGGAGGCCAGGGCGCGGAGGCGGCGGGCCTTGCCTCGGCCGGTATGGCGCCCCGGACGCCGCCCGGAGCCCTCCCAGGTGCGCCGGAACCGGCGGTCGTGCGCTGCGTCGTTATGAAAGGCGGGCGGAGTCGTACGACGCGATCGGGGCGAATACCCGCTTTGAGTTTCCTATCTGCCCTATTGCCGAGCTCGATCTACCTCACCCGAGGTATTGTCGCCCTCGTCGAGTCACGCCTACAGTCCGCGCGTGGTTCGGGGGAGGGGCGCATCTGTCATGACCATCGTGCTGCTCGCCTGCGCGGCGATCGG
Organism: Gemmatimonadales bacterium; assembly: GCA_035601435.1. Lineage (GTDB taxonomy): Bacteria > Gemmatimonadota > Gemmatimonadetes > Gemmatimonadales > GWC2-71-9 > AG41. The sequence goes on from DATNOH010000172.1 coordinate 2,371, forward strand.
CACAACTGGCGCCCGGGCTGACCTACCGCAGCCCGTCACCACGACCGCTCCGGTGCGCGCGAACGAGCCGGTCGTTCTCACGGGTTCTCTGTTCCCCGACTGGTCGGCCGGCCCCGAGCTGACCTTCCGCGCCTCACAGGTGCCTGTCGACTATGGAGTGGCGGACTCTCAGGGCCTGCAGCCCGCCTACCTCCGGAGCGACTGCTACGTCGCCAACCCGCCTCCCGACGTCAACGGATACGTCGACACCAACCACGACGACCACAACTGCTACCAGTCGAATCAGCTCCCGTTTCGGACCGCGCCCGGGCGGACCGGTGTCGACCCCAACGCGCTGCTCGGCTACCGATGGGACGGCAAGCGCAACCGTTTCGTGCAGATCCCCTTTCAAGTCGATACGAAGTGGATCCACTACATCTCCAACAACGCGTCCGGGTTCGCCTTCTACTCCGGCGTCGACCAAGAGCTCACCTACACGTTTGATCGCGAGGGCTTCCGTTTCACGACCAACGCGCCGTTCAATCCTAGCAACCCGGCCGTCGTGTGCCAGTCAGCGCCCGTAGGCGGCATTGCCGCGGCGCCCGACCCCAACCCATGGCTGATCGACACCGATGAGATGGCGTTCATGGCGCGCGATGCCGGCGCCCAGGCGCCGCCCGGCGCAACGCTGCCCCGAGGCATCGCCGACGCACGCGAGGTCGTGATCACCGACCCGATAACGCTTGAGCAGAGCTTCGCCTACGTGATGCTGTCGGCGAAGAACGCTGATGGCACTTACCGCGTCACACCCAGATTCACGGCCGCGAACTCTCCGTACGTGTTCTACCAGCGCGACCCCAACGCTGACCAGTTCGTGTACTCGCAGAGCGCTTTCAGCAACTATGGCAACGCTCCCAAGGGTCCGGTCTGCAACGCCGACGGCACTCCCTCGATCGGTCATGGTTTCAAGTACGACGCGCTCGGCAACATCGTCCTCGACGTCACCACTTTCGTCCAGCGCCGGCCCCTCGACACCGCCACCGTGAACACCCCGCGCTACAGCTTCCGCTACGACGGGCGCTGGGTCATGGACTCGATCACGGTCTCGCCGGACGACAAGGGCCTGAGCACCGGCGACTACGGGCCGAACATCGTCGACCGCTGGAAGGCTCGCGCGTTTCAGCAGACGCCCGGCGGCAGCGTGCCCTGCTGCGGCTACGAGGAAGAGGCGACGAACTGGGGCGGATCATCGCAACTGATGGGCGAGAAGTCCGGGCCGGTGCGCACGATCCGCGTCACGTGGGGCGCCGATTCTTCGACCAACAACATCAGGACCGAGATCTTCTACTCGGCCGAGGTCCGCTATCAGGATCACCTTCGCGTGCACGTGATCCCGCCTCTCGACGGCATCTACGTGCAGCGTGACATGGCCGCCGGCAGGATCACGACCTACCGCAACAACTACACCCCGGACGGTGTGCAGGTCGACGGTCTCAACGACGAGGCCTTCGGCAACCTGCGAGCCCACGTCGGCCCCGATGGCGCATACGTGACGGACAGCCCGGGCTCCGTGATCTACAACGACGCCAACGGCAACCCGATCGTTGTGGGCAGTCCCAACGACCAGCATTGTCCGTCGCCGTGCATCCACGGCAACTTCGACCTTCCCGACCTGAAGTTCAGCGGCCCGCCGGGCACCCTGCAGTGGGAGGAGCTATCCGGCCCTGTCGGAACCACGGTCGAGCGGTGGAACGTGCAGCAGGTCACTCCGGTCGGAACGCCGTTGGCTGCCGTGGCCACGATGCCCTACTTCCGCGACGACTCGTGCTTCGACGACGGCACGGGGATGGACCCCGGGCCGAAGCTCCACCTGCGAAGCGCCACCGAGCCGAGCACGTGGGGCTACGACCCCGTGACCGGCATCCCGGTCTCGCCCGCCCCCGCGGGGGCGACGCAGGTGTTCCAGCGCCGCTGCTGGAACCATCACCCAGACGGAACGCCATACAACATCCCGGGCGCCACTTTCTTCGACCCGACCAATGCGGCAGAGCTGCCCGACCCGATACCGGATCCGGGCTTTTCGCCGCAAGGCGACATCCGCTACTACCAGGGCGACATCGGCACGCACGGGCTGCACATCCTGTTCATCACGGACTCGGACAATGCGCAGCTGACGGTGCCGGTGGACGAGATCGACTCGGAGCAGCGCCAGGTCATCCTGAGAGGCGACCCTGGGAACGTCGGCGAGCAGTATGGGCACAGCTTCGA
>DATNOH010000173.1:0-7443 GCA_035601435.1 Gemmatimonadales bacterium
GCGACACCTTGTCGCCGACGCCGCCCGTCGAGTGCTTGTCGACCCGCGGCGTCGCCCACGAGTCGAACGCGAGCCGCTGGCCTGAGGCGAGCATCGCGTCGGTCAGGGCCGCGAGCTCCTGACGCTCGAGCCCGCGGAGCAACACCGCCATGAGCAGCGCCGACATCTGGTAGTCGGGGATGCGGTCCGCGGTGTACGCGGCGACGAGCGCCGACCACTCCTCCGGCGTGAGGGCGCCGCCGTCACGCTTGCGCTCGATGAGCGGCACGACCAACATTAGCAGGCCCCTTGCGTGCGGAGTCGTCGATGCGTCGTCCCCTGTCCCTGATGATGTCCCTCGCCGTTCCCGCGTTGCTCGCGGCACAAGCGCCGCTGGGCGTCGCGGACCACATCGCGCTGGGCGACAGCGCGCATGCGGCGCTCGCGCCGCAGCAGGCCCTGGGGCACTATCGCGCGGCGCTCGCCCACGATTCCACGAACTACGCCGCATTGTGGAAGGCGGGGCGCGAAGCCGTCGACATCGCGAAGCAAATCGAGGGCAAGGACGACTCCTCCAAACAGGTCCGCGACAGCCTCTACGTCATGGCACGGGCGTACGGCGAGGCGGCGGTGCGTGTGAATCCCAACGGGGCTGACGGGCACTTCACGGTCGCCCAGGCGATGGGCCGTCTGTCGCGCACCAAGGGAGGCAAAGAGCGGGTCCGCTTCGCCAAGCTGATCTACGACGAAGGGATGAAGGCGCTCGAGCTCGACTCGACGCACGACGGCGCGAATCACCTGATGGGAGCGTGGCATGCCGAAGTCAAGCGGCTGTCGGGGTTCCAGAAGTTCTTCGCCAAGGCGCTGTTCGGCGGCGGGTTCCTCGACAAGGGCAACTGGGAAGACGCCCAGCGGTACCTCGAGCGGGCCGTCGCGCTGAAGCCGCAGAACATCTTCCACCGCCTCGAGCTGGGCGAGGTGTACGTCGACGTCGGCAAGTACTCCAAGGCGCGGGAGCAGTTCACGGCAATCGAGCCGCTGCCGATCGCGGACGTGCTCGACCACGAGTACAAACAGGAAGCCAAGCAGGTCCTCGCGGACATCAAGGGCGAGAAAGACGAGACCTAGCGCCGGCCCATCAGGCGCTCGATCTCGGCCGTGGTCCTGGGCGCCTTGGCGGAGAGCCATTCCCCTCCGGTCGCCGTCACCAGAACATCGTCCTCGATCCGCACGCCCAGCGCTTCCTGCGAAAGGTAGATCCCCGGCTCGATCGTGAAGATCATCCCCGGCTTGAGCGGCGTGCTGTAGTCGCCCACGTCGTGCACGTCCATGCCCAGCCAGTGCGACAACCCGTGAATGAAGTACGTGTCACACATCTCCGCGCCGCACAGCGTAGCGGAATGCGCGCGCATGTAGTCGCGCGCGATCCGGTTGAGCTGCCCGATGGTCGTGCCGGGGCGCGTGGAGTCGAACGCGGCCTGCTGGGTCGCCAGCACCAGATCGTAAATCGCCTTCTGGCGCGGTGTGAATTTTCCGTTCACGGGGAACGTGCGCGTCACGTCGGCCGTGTACTGTCCCCACTCCGCGCCCGCGTCCACCACCACCAGATCGCCGTCCCGGGTCTGCCGCCGGTTGACGTCGTAGTGGAGGGTGGTGCTGCTGGGCCCGCTGCCCACGATGGACGGGTAACCCACGCGGTCGGCGCCGTTGCGGCGGAACGCCGCCTCGAGGGCCGCTTCGATCTCGTACTCCCAGGCGCCCGGGCGTGCCGCCTGCATTGCCGCGACGTGCCCGAGCACCGAGATGTCGACGGCCTTCCGAATGCGCGCGATCTCGTCCGGGTCTTTCACGAGGCGCAGCGAATCCGCGCCCGGGCGCAGGTTGCGCACGTCGCGCCCCGAGAAGAGCAGGTCGCGGAGTCGCGGCTCCTCCCGGGTCGTTTGGTCGAGCGGCACGTACAGCGGACCGCGGGCGCGGACCAGCGCGGCTGAGACGACCGCGTCGAGCGAGTCGGTGGGCAGGACTCGCGGGATACCGGTGAGGCGGACCGCCGTACTGTCGGGCCCGAGGCGCAGGCCGGTCCAGCGCTCCTGGAGCGGATCGCGCGGCGGCAGGAACAGGAGGGTCTCGGGGGCGCCGCCGCCCGCAACGAGGAGGAGCCACGCGTCCTGGGCTTCGAGCTGGGTGAAGTAGAAGAACGTGTTGCTCTGGCGGAAGTCGTTGTCCTGTACGTAGTCGCGCTCGAGCTCGCGCTCATGCGCGGCGGGCACGAGCACGACGCCGCGGCCGATGCGGGCCAGCAGCGCGCGCCGCCGCGCGGCGACGGTCGCGGTGTCGATGGGGCGGCCCATGCCCGGCAACTCCGGCACCGGAGTCCAGGCGCCGAGCGGCGGTGACGTGGGGCTCGGGCGCCCCTGTGCGGCGAGCGAGGATACGGCAACGCACACGGCGAGGATGAGCGATCGCATGGGCTCCGAAGCTATCGCGGGCGCACGCGCGCGGCAACTTGACGCCGTATCCGCCGGGGACGCAAACTATGCCATGACTCCCCCCTCCGCACTCGAGGCGCGCGTTGCCGAGCTCGAGCGCGAGCGCAAGCATCTGCTCGCCATCATCGAGATCCTCAAAGAAGTCTCCACCTCGCTCCACTTCATCGACATTCTGCAGGGCATCGCCCGCAAGCTGGGCGAGGCGTTCGGGCTGGACCGTTGCTCGATTTTTTTGGCCGAGCGGGGCGGCCGGTCCGTGCGGCTGGTCGCCTCCTACGAGGATCCGACCATTCGCAACTACGTGGTGGACCTCGAGCGCTACCCGGAGCTGAAGCGCGCGATGCAGGGAGGCGAGACGGTGTTCATCCCCGACGCGGCCACCGACCCGAGTCTGAAGCACGTGAAGGGCGAGCTCATCAGCCGCCGCGTGAAGTCGATCACGGTGGTGCCGATCACGTGGCGCGGCGTGGCGATCGGCGCGATTTTCCTGCGCACTTTCCGCGACGGCCCCACGTTCTCCGACGAGGATGTGCGATTCGTGCAGGTGGTCGCCTCGATCACCGCGCACGCGCTGCGCAACGCGCACCGCTACGAGCGTCTGGCCCAGCGGCAGCAGGAGACCGGTGAGATCATGCGGCGCATGGAGCTCGAGCGCGTCGCGCTGCTGTCGTTCGTGCGCCGCCTGCTCGCGGCGTTCGGCGAGCGCGAGGGCGCCTGGGCCGAAGGACTGCTGCCGCGCGCCTCGGCGGACGAGCTCGACCGGTTAGTGGGCGTCGCGATGGCGGTCATTCAAGAGGAAGCCAAGGGTCGGTGAAGGGTTCTGCCGCACGGGCCGCCGAGCTGCGGCGGCTCATCGAGCGCGCCAACTACGCCTACTACGTACTCGACAAGCCGGAGATGTCCGACGCCGAGTACGACCGCCTGTTTCGCGAGCTGCAGGAGCTCGAGGCCAAGCATCCCGAGCTCCGCACCGCCGACAGCCCCACGCAGCGCGTCGGCGCGGAGCCGGCGTCGGCGTTCAAGAAGCATCGCCACCTAGTGCCGATGCTGTCGCTCGCCAACGCCTTCAACGAGGCCGAGCTGGCCGAATGGGAGAATCGCAACTTCCGGCTCGTCCCAGAGGTCCGTACCGCCGGCTATACGCTCGAAGTGAAGATCGACGGCGCCGCAGTGAGCCTCACGTACGAAAAGGGGGTGTTCGCGGTCGGCGCCACGCGCGGCAACGGCCTGGTGGGCGAAGAGGTCACCGCCAACCTGCGCACGGTGGTCGACGTCCCGCTGCGGCTCACGGGCAAGGGCTGGCCCAGGCTGATGGAGGTGCGCGGCGAGGTGTACTTCTCCAAGTCCCGCTTCGCCGAGCTCAACCGCGAGCGTGAGAAGGCAGGAGAGCCCACGTTCGCCAACCCGCGCAACGCCGCCGCGGGATCGCTGCGCCAGCTCGATCCCAAGATCACCCGCAGCCGCGGCCTGCGAATCTTCTGCTTCCACATCGAGGCGCCCGGCCAGAAGCTCCCCGTCGCGACGCAGCACGAGCTGCTGGAAGCGCTCGTGGCATGGAGCTTCCCGGTCGAGCGGCACCACACTCTCGCCCCGAATCTCGAACAGGTCAACGCGGCGATCGCGAAGCTCGAGACACTCCTCCCCACGCTCGATTACGGCGCCGACGGCGTCGTGGTGAAGGTGAACCCCCTCAAGCTGCACACCGAGCTGGGCACGGTTGGGAACCGCGAGCCGCGTTGGGCCATCGCGCGCAAGTTCGCGCCCGAGGTCCAGATCACGAAGCTCAAGGAGATCCGGATCAACGTGGGGCGCACCGGCGCGCTCACGCCGTACGCCGTGCTCGATCCCGTGGAGATCGGAGGCGTCACGGTCTCCACCGCGACGCTCCACAACTTCGACTTGATCGAAGCTAAGGACATTCGCGAGGGCGACTGGGTGGAAGTCACGCGTGCCGGCGAGGTCATCCCGCAGGTGCTGGGGCCGGTGCGCGACCGCCGGACTGGGAAGGAGCGGAAGTTCAAGCGTCCGGAGCGCTGCCCCGTGTGCCACGCGAAGGTCGAGTACCCGGCGGACGAGGTGATGGCGTACTGCTCCAACGTCTCGTGTCCCGGACGGATCCTCGAGAGCATCGTCCACTTCGCCGCCGTGATGGATATCCGCGGCCTGGGGTACGAGCGGGTGCGTGCGCTGCTCGACGCCAAACTCATCAAGGACGTGGCCGATCTCTACGAGCTGAAACCGGCCGACCTGCTCGCGCTCGAAGGGTTCGCGGAGAAATCGGCCCAGCAGCTGGTCGATGCGATCCAGGCCTCGAACAAGCAGCCCCTCTCGACGCTGCTGTACGCGCTCGGTATCCGCCACGTGGGCGCGCAGGGGGCGAAGCTGCTCGCGCGCCGTTTCGGCACGATGAAGGCGCTTCGCAACGCCTCGGTCGAGGAGATCGGCAAGATCCGCGGGGTCGGGCCGGCGATCGCGGAGGCCGTGGCGGGGTTCTTCGACGAGCCCCGGAACCGCAAGCTGTTGGAGCGCCTGGACAAGTCGGGGCTCAACTTCACCGAGCCGACCGCCGCCGAGCGGGAGGGGCCGCTGGCCGGACAGACGTACGTGGTGACCGGCACCCTGCCGTCGCTCTCCCGGTCGAAGGCGGCCGAGCTGATCGAGGCGGCGGGCGGGCACGTAGCCGACAGCGTCTCCAAAAAAACCACGGCCCTCGTCGTGGGCGCGGACGCGGGGTCGAAGCTCGAGAAGGCCAAGGCGCTCGGCATCCCGGTCATCGACGAGGCGGAACTCTTGCGCCGCGCACGGGCCAAACCCTAAGTTGGCGTCCCAGATGAGCGCCCCTTCCACCCCAGCCGCCGCGACCGAGGCCCTCACGATCGGGCGCGCGGCGCTGCGGCAGCTCCATGACACGCTGATCCGCGATACGCCCGACTTCACCGTCCCCATCCTGCAGGAAGTGGGATTCGCCGCCGGCGCGGGCGTGTTTCAGGCGTTCTGCACCTGGCTCCCCGGCGAGACGGGCGTGGCGCGGCCCGACGAGCTCGACGCCGGCCGGCTGAATGACGTCTTGTCGGCGTTCTTCCGGGCGACGGGCTGGGGTTCCGTGAGCGTGTCGCAGCTCGGTAACGCGGCGCTCGTCCTGGACTCGAGCGACTGGGCGGAAGCGGCCCCGGGGAGCGCCCAGGAGCCGATGTGCTTCTTCTCGTCGGGCATGCTGGCGGATTTCTTGGGCCGCCTGTCGGGGGAGCCGGTCGCCGTGATGGAGGTCGAGTGCCGCTCGCGCAACGACGAGCGGTGCCGGTTCCTGTCCGCGTCCCCTGATACGCTCAACACCGTGTTCGAGCAGATGACGCAGGGGACGGGGTACGAGCAGGCGCTCGGAGCGAAATAGCCGCTGACTCAGCCTGAACAGCAGATCCGCGACATCGTACAGCGGGAAACCCGAGCCTGGGACACCCAGGACGCGCAGCTCCTGGTTTCCTGGTTTCACCCGGCCATGGTTTGGCCCTGGCCTCCTACCGCACAATCGCACGATCCGATGACATGGGTCATGGTGTGGGGCCGCTTCAACGCGGAGCGCTGGCGGCACGGGTGGCAGGAGCTGTTCGATACCCACATGCTGGTGCACAACCAGCGCGAGATCAAAAGGATCGTGGTTTCCGCCGAGGGCGACGGGGCGTTTGCAGTCGTGGACATCGACACCCTGTGGCGGCACAAACAGACGGCCGAGCCGCAACACTGGAAGGGGCGGACCTGCAAGATCTACACGCAGGTCGGGACGCAGTGGAAGATGATCGCGCAGACGGGGGTGCTTCAATACTGAAGACGTCAAGCAGAGACGTCACGCAAACGCGTCACGCGACGACGTCAGCGCCGGGCGACGCTCACTCCCTCGAATAGCACCGACGGCGCCCAGCGGGACCCCGACCAGCGCGCGTCATTCCCGAAGCCGCCAACCCGCTTCCACAGCTCGTACGCGTTCCCCGCGACGGCGGCGTCTTTCACGCGACCCGTGATCTCGCCCCGCTCGACCCGGTACGCCAGGGCGACGGGGTGACTGAACGCCCCACCCGTCACATTCCCCTGCCCCACCCCGATCAGCTCATCGACCAGCAAGCCGTCTTTCACCTCGCGAAGGAGACCGCCGCCCAACGGTAGGGGCGCAGCATGCTGCGCCCCTACGTCGTTCAGGACGATGTTGGTGTACCCCGGCACTGGTTTCCCGAAGATCCCACGCTGCCCGTTTCCTGTGCTCCCGGTCTTCGCGCGCGCCGCCGTCTCGAGGTCGTAGATGAACCGTTGCACGACGCCACGTTCCACGAGACACGTGGTCCGGGAGGGAACACACTCGTCGTCTACCGGACGAGACGCGGTGCGACCCACGCGCAGGGGATCGTCGCGGAGCGAGAAGCGCGCGTCGAACAGCTGCTCGCCCACTTTCGCCCCGAGGGGGGAAATGCCCTGCAGCACGGCCTTCCCGGACAGGCCCTGGGTCACGGGCAGCATCAGGGCCGACAGTCCGGCCGGCGTGAAGACAACGGGGAGGGCACCCTCGGGTGGTGCGACCACGCGCAGCGCGTGATCGAGCCGCGCGTTGATCGAGGTGACCAGGGCGGCCAGCGCGTCGTCCGAGGGAAAATCCGCCCCCTCGAACGCATCCGACACGACGAGCACGTCATCGCCGGCGATGCGCCACACGTCCGCGCTCACCCCGAATCCGGTGGCGCGATACTCGCCGCTTGCGCCCGCGGAGTTGGCCACCCGGGTCGCCGTGGTTTCGCGCTCGATCGTGATGTTGATGCGGCAGCCGTCCCGCGCGAGCCGGTCCAGCAGTGAGCGCCCGATGTCGATCAGCTGGTCGAGCGAGGCATTCGCCGCGCGGTCGAAGAACGTGGCGAGCGACGCAAGGGGCGCCGACCCCGGAAATACGAGGTCCAGCTCCTCGCCCAGCTCGGCCGACGCGAGGGCCCGGCCG
>DATNOH010000174.1:0-4963 GCA_035601435.1 Gemmatimonadales bacterium
TCATCTCCCACACCTACATCCCGCCCTCGAACCGCGGGAAGCTGCGCGCGCTCGCCGCTCGCGGGCTCGAGGTGACCGTCGGTGTGCCGCAGCGCTGGCGCGACCCGATCCTGGGCAGCACCCGCGAAGTGGCGTGGGAGCGGCAGAACGGCGTCGAGGTGTTCCCCCTGCCCGCCCGCCACCACGGCGACGCTGCCACCCTCGCGTTCGGCAGCCGGGCGCTGCACGCCCTGCTGCGCGACAAGCGGCCCGACCTGATCCAGGTCGAAGAAGAGCCCACCGGTCCAGCCGCCCGTCAGGTGGTCCGGGCGGCGCGCCAGCTCAAGCTCCCCGCAGTCCTGTTCACGCATCAGAACGTCGGGCTCCCCCTGCCCTGGCTCGCCGGCTGGCGCCGCAACCGCACGTTGCGCCGGCTGCGCGGCGCCATCGCGGGGAGCGAAGGTGCGGCGGCGCTCCTCCGGTCGCTCGTGCCCGGCCTGCGGGTCGGTGTCATCCCCCAACTCGGCGTCCACGTGCCGACCCAGCCGGAGCACGCCTATCACGACGGTCTCGCGATCGGATGCGTCGGCCGTTTGGTCCCTGAGAAAGGAGTCGATACTTTGTTGCAGGCGCTGGCCGAGAACCGCGCGCATCGCTGGCACCTGACGGTGGTGGGCGACGGCCCCGACCGAGAGCGGCTGGAGCGGCTGGCATCCGACCTGCGCCTGGCCGCGCGCGTCCGCTGGACCGGAGCGCTGCCACCCGAGGAGGTGCCGAAACTCTGGCCCGAGCTGGACGTGCTGGTGCTCCCGGCTCGCGGGCTGCCGACCTGGGCCGAACCCGCGGCGCACGTGGTCGCGGAGGCGATGGCCCACGAGGTGACCGTGCTAGGGACCAGCGCGGGCGCGACGCCCGAGGTGATCGGCGACGCGGGGCTGGTGGTGCCGGGAGACGACCCGCTGGCGCTCTCGGCGGCGCTGCGCCGCCTCGCCGCCGCCGACCAGCGCCGTCCGCTCGCGCAGGCGGGGCGGGCGCGGGCGATGCAGCACTTCTCGGATGACGCCGTTGCAGAGCGAACGTTGACGTTCTGGAAGGAGCTCCTGAGCTGACCAGAGTCCTCCTCGTCCCCGATCTCCCCCTCGAGCGCTGGCCTTCCATGGATCGCTATGCGCACCGGCTGCACGACTGGCTGGAGAGCACCGATCCGGGGTTCGAGGTGCGGCTGGCCGCGTCGATCGGCGACCTGACGCGTGACCGTAGCAACGGGCGCACGTCGGGCGGCTATCCCCGATGGTGGGCCCAGGATGTCGATCCTACGAAATTGGTGCTGCCGGGTCCGTTGCACGAACCGCAGCGCTACATGGCCCGCTACTTCCTTTATCCGTGGTGGCTGCGGCGCGAGGCGAAGCGGGCGCAGCTGGTGCATATCCTCGATCACAGCTACGCGCACATGGTGACGCGGGTGCAGCGGCGCCCCGCGATCGTCACGGTGCACGACCTGATGCCCGTCATCATTCTGCGCTCGCCCACCGACGGCTGGCGCGAAGGCGTCCGCAATCGGTTCCTACGCGGCACCCTCAAGGCGCTGCGGCTGGCGCGCGCCTATGTCGTGGGCACTGAGTGGTTGAAGCGCGAGCTCGCGACCTGGCTGGGAGACGATCGGCGCATCACCGTCGTCCCGTTCGGAGTGGACCGCGCGTTCTTCTCCGAAGCCCCGACGGCGCGTGCCCGCGGCCGGGCCGACTGGCGCATTCCCGACGACGCCTTCGTCGTGCTGCACGTGGGGAGCACCGTCGAGCGCAAGAACGTGCCGCTCGTCATTCATACGGTGGCGCGGCTCCGCGCCCAGGCGGACGCGTATCTGCTGCAGGTGGGGGGACGGTTTTCCAACGATCAGCAGCAGCTGATCGAGCGGCTGGGTCTGCGGCGCTTCGTGCGGACCGTCCCGCTCGCGGACGAGAGCACGCTGCGGCGGGCGTACCGGGCGGCGGACGTACTGCTATTTCCCTCCTTGTACGAGGGCTTCGGCTATCCGGTGATCGAGGCCTTCGCCTCGGGACTGCCGGTGGTGACCTCCGGCGCCGGTGGTCTGAAGGAAGTGGGCGGCGACGCGGTGGTCGTGGTCGAGGGGCGTGATCCGGCCGCGTACGTCGAAGCGTTAGAGAGCCTGTCGGACGACGCCCTGCGCCGAGAAGAGCTGGTCGAGCGGGGACGCGCCCGGGCGCGCACCTTCACCTGGCAGCGCACCGCGGAGCAAACCGCGGACGTGTACCGAAGCCTGCTCCCGTAATTCACCTCCACTTCCTGCTGAGCGCATAACACACCTGTTGCGTCGCTTCTGCAGGTGTGTCATGACGATTCACGTCACCTAATCTCAATAACGGCCTGTTCCGCGCTGCCGAGCCGGTGCGCCCCTTGCAGCGCCGTTCGGCAGCGATGAAGAACCTTTGCGTGCTGGCCCTGGTGGCACTCATCGCGAGCTGCCACTTCGATAAGTTGTTCACCGGCGGCGGGGGGACGCCCTTCTCCCATGATCCCCCCGCTGGCCTTCTCTTTGGCGCCGGTCCCGGCAATGCGCAGGCAGGGCAGCCCCTCAACCCAGTCGTGGTCACCGTAGTCGATGCGGCGGGCACCCGCGTCGCCGGCGCCGACACCCTCATCACGGTCGCGCTCGGTGCCGGCACGAGCGGCGCGACGCTCAGCGGTACTGTCACCGCACACGCCGTGAACGGCGCCGTCCGGTTCGCCGACTTGACCATCGACAAGCCGGGGACCGGGTACACCCTCACCGCCACGGTCGCGGGCTTGAAGCCCGACACGAGTGCCGCGTTCGACGTGATGGCTCCGCCCCCAACGACCGGCGACCTCACGGTCACGACCACCACCGGTGGCGCCGGCACCGATCCCAACGGCTATACGGTGAGTGTGGACGGTGTCACCAAGTCGATCACGGTCAACGGCAGCGTCACCTACAACGGGCTCACCGCGGGCAATCACTCGGTCGGGCTCTCCGACGTCGCGAGCAACTGCGTGGGGAGCGGGCAGAACCCGCGGACGGTCGCTGTATCGGCGGGCAACACCGCCCAGACCAGCTTCGCGGTCACCTGCACCGCACCGGCGAACCAGCCGCCCACGGCGGCGTTCACGGCGACCTGCAACCAGCTGGACTGCAGCTTCACCAGCACCAGCAGCGATCCGGACGGCACAATCGCAAGCCAGCAATGGAACTTCGGCGACAACACCACGGGGAGCGGGGCGATTCCCTCGCACCATTACAACGGCGCCGGCACGTACACGGTCACGCTCACCGTCACGGACAACGGCGGTGCGACCAATGTTCTCTCCAAGGACGTCGTAGTCACCCAGCTTCCGCCCTTCAATCAGCCACCCGTCGTGACCGCTGGTGCCGACCAGGACGTCTTGATCGGTGCGGGGTTCACGCTGCAGGGGGCGTCGTTCAGCGATCCCGACCATGACGGACCCTGGACGGTGACGATCAACTGGGGCGACGGAACGACGCCAAACACGTTTGGCGCCGCCGAGGGGGCGATACCGGGTTCGCACACCTACGGCACGCTCGTGCCGGCGACGTACACGCTCACCATCACGGTAGTAGACGGTCACGGCAACGTAGGCAGCGGCACCAAGACGGTTCGCGTGCATTTGTGAGGAAACTCTTCGCCCTCCTGGCGCTCTGGGCCGGAATGGTCAGCTGCCATATCGACAAGCTCTTGAAGGGGGAGAAGCCCCCGCCGTCCCAGGCCGCCCCGGCCCGTGTCGCGTTCTCGTCATCGCTCGCCAGCGCGCGCGCCGGCGAGCCGATCAGCCCGCCCGTGCAGGTCGCCGTGCAGGACTCGAGTGGTCGGGTGACGCGGCGCGACACCCTGGTCACCTTGTCGCTCGGTGCCAACCCCAGCGGCGATTCGCTGCGGGGAACAAAGCAGGTGCGCTCCGTGAACGGCGTCGCCACTTTCGCGAACCTCCGCCTGGACAAGGCGGCGAGCGGCTACAAGCTCACCGCCGCGGCTCCGCAACTCGACGCCGATACGAGTGCGGCCTTCAGCGTCATGCCGGCGCCCGCCACGGAGCTCGCGTTCACCGTGCAGCCCAGCGCCACGACGCAGGACAGCGCGATTACGCCCCCAGTGCGAGTGACCGCGTACGACTCGCTCGGGAATGTCGCCACGAACTTCACCGGCCCGGTGCGGGTGGCGCTTGGCACGGATGCGAGCGTCTCCCACGATGCCACGCTCGCGGGAGCGCCCAGTCCGGTGACGGCCGTCGCCGGCGTCGCAACGTTTTCCAATCTCCGGATCAATCGGTCGGGCGTCGGTTACACCCTGACGGCCGCGTTCGGGAGCGCCACGCCCATCGCCACGAGCGCAACGTTCAACATCACCCCGGGGCCGCCGCCACCGCCCCCGCCGCCGACGCACCTGGGATTCACGCAGCAGCCCCAGAACGCGGTCGCCGGCGCGACGATCGCTCCGCCGGTGCAGGTCGTGGCGCTGGATGCGGCCGAGCACGTGGTCCAGGGATTCACCGGCGCGATCACACTCGGGCTGGGCGCGAATCCGGGTAGCGGTACGCTCTCAGGCGGCGCGCCGGTGAATGCAGTCAACGGCGTCGCAACGTTCGCCAATCTGAGCATCAACAGAGCCGGCAACGGCTATACGCTGCGCGCCACGGCGTCGCAGCTCACCGCCGCCACGAGCAGTCCGTTCAACGTCACCGCGCCGCCCAACCAGCCACCCGTCGCCGCGTTCACGTCGAGCTGCACGCTGCTCGTATGCACGTTCACCAGCACCAGCAGTGATCCGGACGGCACGATCGCGAGCTACGACTGGACGTTTGGGGACGGCGGCACGGCGACCACCCAGAACCCGTCGCATCCGTACACGGCGGGTGGGACCTACACCGTCACCCTCACGGTCACCGACAATCAGAGCGCTACGGGCAGCGTGTCGCATCCGGTCACGGTCAC
>DATNOH010000175.1:0-8689 GCA_035601435.1 Gemmatimonadales bacterium
ATGGCGCGGTCGCCGATGATCAGCTCGCGCTGGCCGCGGCCGATCGGGATCATCGAATCGATGGCCTTGATCCCCGTCTGGAGCGGCTCCTTCACCGGCTGCCGCTTGATGATGCCGGGCGCGACGATGTCCACCTTGCGGCTCTTCGTGCCGTGGAGCGGGCCCAATCCGTCCACCGGTCGGCCCAGGGCGTCCACCACCCGCCCCACCAGGGCGGGGCCGACGGGCACCTCGAGCACGCGCCCGGTGCGGCGCACCTCATCGCCCTCGCGCAGCATGAGATAATCGCCGAAGATCACGGCGCCGATGTTGTCCTCTTCCAGGTTCAGCGCCTGCCCGGTCACCTTCTCCCCCGTCTCCGAGGAGGTGAACTCGAGCATCTCGCCGGCCATGGCCGAGGTGAGCCCATAGATGCGGGCGATGCCGTCTTTCACCTCGAGCGCCGTGCCGACCTCGCGCACGTCGATCTCGGCCAGATCGGCTGCCTGGATTTCCTTGAGGAGGATTTCTTTGAGCTCGCCGGGTCTCAGGATGGAATCAGTGGCCATGGGGTCAGGAGTTGGAGTTTGTGAAAAATATCACATAGCCGCCCCGCCGCCACCCCTCGCACTCATATCCTTGACCGCGTCCTTCCTCTAATAAACCTCTGCAGCACTCCCCGGGGGCCGACGGCTCGCAGCTCCTGCGGTGTCGTTCCCGCCACCCGTCGTGCGGCCCCCGCAAGGTGGCTGATGGACGCGTAGCCGAGGATGTGCACCACCGCCCGCACCGTATACCCGGGATTGCCCAGCAGATCGGCGGCGCAGGCCGTGCGCGCGAGATCGATGACCCGCTTCAGGTTGGGTGCGCCCCCCGCGGCGAACTCGCGCGACAGGTGCTCCCGCGTCACGCGCAGCGCCGCCGCCACATGGCCCGTCTGCGTAGGGAAGCCGACCCGGCGGAGCACCTCCTCCCAGGCGGCCAGCTGCAACCGGTCGGTGAGGCGAAGCAGCTTGGGCGCATCGGCGAGGGCGGCGCGCCGGGCTACCTGCGCCGTACGGGCCGCGATCCACTCCCCCGCCACCGCGTTGTCCACTCCTTCGACCAGCACGCCGGCGAACCCCGCCGCCCCGCAGGCGGCGAGCAGTGGGCCGTCGTCAGACCGCACGGCCGACAACACGAACATGGGGATGCGGGGGAATCGCGCGGGCAGCGCGAGCGCGGCCGCGGGCGCGGTCTTCACATCCAGCACCACCGCGTCGACGAGGCGGTGGTACAGGAGCCGCTCGACGGCCTCGAGGTTGCGGCACAGCCGCACGCTCCCCGCGTCGCGCGGATAGCCGCGCTTCACCGCGCGCCGCGGCTCGGCCCGAGGGCTGAAGACCGGTACGACGGCGGTCATGCGGACTGCTCCGGGGCGGCGTCGTCCACCACGTGCGCAAGCGCCTGCACCATCGCGCTCGCCTGCTCCAGCACCTCGCGCGCGTTGTCGTAGGAGATCGTGCGGCGGGCTTCTACGGAGCTGTACCACGCGCAATCGGTGATGCCTTCTTCCATCTGTGGCACACACTCGCCGCGCCTCGACTCGAACAGGAAAAAGTGGCAGAACTTGTGGATCGTCTTGCCGCGGAATCGGAAGTACCAGTCGATCACACGAATCGGGCCGTGCAGCACGAGGTCCTTGAGCCCCGTCTCCTCGGCCACTTCGCGGCGCGCGGCGGCCGCGGGGGGCTCGCCGGGCTCGAGGTGGCCCTTGGGAAACCCCCAATTTCGATAGGAGTCGCGGATCAGGAGGAAGCGCGGCTCGCCATCCGGGCCGCGGCGGAAGACCACGCCGCCCGCACTCGTTTCCCGCTGCGCGCGACGTTGCTTCCGCCTCATCCGGCCACCCCACCCCTGAATGCGGGACAGTTCGATCCCCTGGGTTGGCCGTCGGCTCGGCGCCCGCGCGGTCCATTCCGCACTCCCCACTCTGCATTCCGCATTGTTGTTAGAAGACGCTGAACGAGAAGTACTTCCGCGGGTTCGCCTGGATGTCCGACAGTAGCTGACGCAGCTGGATCATCGTGAGGGTGGTCTCGCGGTACAAGGTCGAGTCCGACACCAGCAGGCCGAGCGTCCCGCTGCGGTTCGCAATGCGCGACATCACGCTGTCGGCGGACACGAGGACGCGCACCAGGCTTTCCTGGTTCTTGTGAGCGGCGTTGAGCAGCTCGCGAAAGTCCTGGGACGCCGCCTGCAGATTGGCGCTGGTCGTGGCCGAGTTGTTGAGGATCGTCGCGAGCTGGCCCTGGTTGGTGGCGGAGTCTACCCGGCCCAGGGTGGTCTGCACGTTGGTCGCCGCCTTGGCAAGCACGTCCGAGCCCTGACGCAGGTTCGAGCCAACCGAGCCGATCACGTCGGCCTGCTCGTTCACGACCCTCGAGAGCCGGTCCGCGATCTCGCCGAAGTCCTTGATCGATCTTCGCAGCTCGGTCACGGCCGTGGAGTCGAATGCGGTTTGGATGCGGTTCGACACGGTCGCAATGTCGGTCGCGATGCGGCTGGCCTGCGCGGTGAGCTGGCCGATGTCGGGGAGCGTAGCGCCCGGCCATTTGCTGCCGCCCCCTCCGGCGGCCTGCGCCTCCGCGATGGCCTGGCGGATGTTGGGATCGTTGGGGAGCTGGTCGACGGGCACGAGCGAGGCGGCCCATTCGCCGAACAGGGACGCCGACGCGGCGATCACGGCCGGACGGGGCGGGGCCTGCACGCCCGCGTAGATCTTCAGGTCCGCTTCCACCCAGTTGCCGGAGGCGAGGCGGATCGCCTCCACCCGGCCGACCCGCACGCCCCGCAGCACCACGGGGTCGCCCACGCCGAGCCCGCCCACCGTGCGGAACCGGGCCGTGTATACCGCTTCCGTGCGGCCGAGATGCGCGCCGGAGAGCCACAGGGCGCCGCCCACCACGACCGCGAACGCGGCGATCACCACCAAACCGACGGCGAACTCGTTCTCGCGCTTCACGCGGGGCGTCCCTCGATGAACTGCCGGACCACGGGGTCCTCCGTCTCCTGGATCTGCGCTACGGTGCCCACCTGCCGGATCTTGCCCTCGTACAACATGGCGATGCGGTCGCCCACGGTATAGGCGCTCCGCATGTCGTGCGTCACGACGATGCCCGTCACGCCGAGATGCTCGCGGGTCCGTACCATCAGCTGATCGATCACCGCCGACGTCACCGGGTCGAGGCCGGTGGTCGGCTCGTCGTACAGCAGGTAGCGGGGGCGCAGGGCGATGGCGCGCGCGATGCCCACCCGCTTGCGCATCCCGCCCGACAGTTCGGCCGGATACTTCTGGTCCGCCCCCGTCAGGTCCACAACCGCCAGTGCGTCGCGCACGCGCTCCGCGATGTCGTCGTCGGAGAGGTCGCGCCGCCGCAGCCCCAGCGCGACGTTGTCGAACACGCTCATCGAATCGAACAGCGCGGCGAACTGGAATACGAAGCCGATGTCGCGCCGCAGCGCCATCAGGGCGTCGCGCTCGAGCGTCGACACGGCACGACCGTCAACGATGACGTCCCCGGCATCGGGCTGCAACAACCCCACCACGTGCTTCAGCGCCACGCTCTTGCCGGTGCCCGAGTAGCCGATGATGACCACGGTCTCCTGGTCCGGCACGGTGAGGGTGAAGCCGGCGAGCACCGGCTTCGCGTCGAAGCTCTTGTGGAGGTCCTGGAACTGGATCATCGCAGCAGCACCAGCGCCCAGAACGCGTCCAGCACGAGCAGCAGCACGGCCGAATAGACGACCGCGCGGGTGGTGCTCAAGCCCACACCCTCCGCGCCGCCGCGCGTCGCCAGCCCGACGACGCAGCCCACCAGCGTGATCGTGAACCCGAAGGTGGCGCTCTTGAACAGGCCGAACCAGGTGTCCTTGAAGCGGTAGAACAGCTTCAGGCCCTTGACGAATTCCGGCGTCGTGAGGTCGAGCAGGGCGAGGCTCGCGAGCCAGCCGGTAATGATGCCCGTCAGGATCGCGAGAGCCACGATGATGGGAAACATGGCGGTGCCGGCGAGCACCCGGGGCAGGACGAGGAAGCTCTGCGGGTCGTACGCGAGGGTCTCGAGCGCGTCCACCTGCTCGGTGACGCGCATGGTCCCCAGCTCCGCCGCCATGCTCGCTCCGACGCGCCCGGCGAGCGCCAGCCCGGCCAGGACGGGACCGAGCTCGAGCATCATCGTCTTCCCGACCAGCGTGCCGACGAAGTAGAGCGGGACCGTGTTCCTGAACGTGTAGGACGCCTGCAGGGCGAGCACGACGCCGGTGAACGCGGCGATGAACAGGGCGACGGGGAGGGAGTCCACGCCGACCCGTCGCAGCTGGACGAGCGTCAGCCGCCCCCAGACGTCGACGTCGGGGACAGCGCGCGCCAGGTCCCCCATGAAATGGCCGAAGCGACCGACGGCCTTGACGGCCTCGACGGTCCTTCGGCCGATTCGCTCGATCACGCGGTTAAGCTAACGTCGCACGTTACACGTTGCACGTTCCACGAAGTGGCCAAAACGAAGCGGCCGGAGCGATCCCGCACCGGCCGTTCGTGCTACGTGCAACCTGTAACGAGGAACGGCGTTTACGCCGCGAAACTCGCCAGGGCTTTCCCCACGTCTCCATCCCGCAGCCGCTTGAGCGCCCGGTCCCGCAGCTGGCGCACCCGCTCGCGCGTCACGCCCAGCATGCCGCCGATTTCCTCGAGCGTATGCTCGCGGCCGCCGTCCAAGCCGAAGTAGAGGCGCAATACCTTGGCGTCGCGCCGCTGCAACGTGTTCAGCGCCTGTTCGATCTCGTCCGACAGGAACCGGTCCATCGCCTGATCTTCGGTGTCGGGGAGATCTTCGGCGATGAAGCGTTCGATCAGCGAGCGGTCGCCGTCGGGATCGAGCGGCGCGTCGAGCCGGACGTCGCCCGTGTTGAGCGCGGCGAGCGACTGCACCACCTCGAGCGACAGCTTGGTGGCGTCGGCGATTTCCTCCGGCGTCGGCTCGCGCCGCAACGTCTGCCGCAGGAACTCGGCCGTGCGAACGATGCGCGACAGATCGGCGGTGCGGTTCAACGGCACGCGCACCGTGCGCCCCTGGCGCGCGAGCGCCGCGAGGATCGCCTGGCGGATCCACCACACGGCATAGGAGATGAACTTCACGCCCTGATCCGGATCGAACTTCCGGGCCGCGGTGAGCAGCCCGACGTTCCCCTCGCCGATCAGGTCGGTGAGCGGCAGGCCGCGGTTCTGGTACTTCTTGGCGACCGAGATCACGAAGCGCAGGTTGCGCTTCACCAGCTCCTGCATCGCCTCCTGGTCGCCGGCGCGCACTTTCCGGGCGAGCGCGATCTCCTCCTTCTGAGTGAGGAGGGGCGTCTTCGACACCTCGTGGAGATACTGGTCGAGGATGTCGCGCTCGTGCTCATGCGTTCCGAGGCCGGAGAGCAGACCCCGACGGCGGCCCCGCTTCTTGGCGGGCTTCGCCTTCGCCTGGGGGGCCGGAGTCACCGCGGCGGCCGCAACAGCGCGAGCGGCCGCGCGGGGCTTCGCCCGGGCGGGGGAGGTGGTCTTCTTCCGTCGGATGTGCTTGGGCATGTCGTTATTCCCGGATCAACCTGTGATACCGGACACAGGCCGAAAAGTTCGCGTGAGGGCAGGAAAACGCTTGACACCGCCATAACGTCCCGATAAGATGCCGTGTTCCCGCCAGAACGCGTTTTGCGGGGCCCAATATAACGGGGGCGTAGCTCAGTTGGGAGAGCGCGTGAATGGCATTCACGAGGTCAGGGGTTCGATCCCCCTCGCCTCCACTGAACGGGCGGCAAGGGCGGCAGAGGGCGGCAGGGCTGGTGGCGGGGGCGGTACACAGAAGCCCACTGAGCGGTTAAATTGGCCGACGCACGCGGGAATAGCTCAGTTGGTAGAGCACAACCTTGCCAAGGTTGGGGTCGCGGGTTCGAGTCCCGTTTCCCGCTCT
The DNA here is from genome assembly GCA_035601435.1 of Gemmatimonadales bacterium. GTDB lineage: Bacteria > Gemmatimonadota > Gemmatimonadetes > Gemmatimonadales > GWC2-71-9 > AG41. The sequence continues at coordinate 5,973 of DATNOH010000175.1, forward strand.
CACCCGGCCGGACGCCGGGGGTATGGTCTGAGGACACAACGACGCGGGGTGGAGCAGTCTGGTAGCTCGCCGGGCTCATAACCCGGAGGTCGTGGGTTCAAATCCCACCCCCGCTACTGGCTAAAAAAGACGCCGGGATTTGAGACGCTGAGTGGATGTGAGGAGCGAGCCCTCGCGCCTCGACGTCCACTCGGCGTCTCGGCATCTAGGCGTCTTTGTTATTCGATCGGGCGGTTAGCTCAGCTGGTTAGAGCGCCACGTTGACATCGTGGAGGTCACTAGTTCGAGTCTAGTACCGCCCACTTGCGCCCATAGCTCAACTGGATAGAGCGCTTGACTACGGATCAAGAGGCTGGGGGTTCGAGTCCTCCTGGGCGCATAGGACTTACGCGATTTCGGGAACCTTCCCGTCGTCTCGCCGGGTTGCTGACTGTATCCGTTACGGTCACAAAACCGCATCGCACCACTCGGAGGCGATCATGTCATCGGACACGAACGTCGGGCTCGGACGCCGCACGCGCCTTGCGTACTGGTCGCTGGCTCCTCTCGTTGGCCTCTTTGCGCTCGCTACGCCGCTCGTCGGTCAGACGAATCCGGGTCCCTACTACCACGTCAATTACTATCAGGTCCGCCCCGGCGACGAGAAGGCACACGATTCGGCGCTCGTCAACGTCCTGACGCCCCTTTTCAACGAGATGGTGAAGCGCAAGGCGATGGTGTCATACCTCCTGCTCTCCAAGGCTGCCGGTTCTGGAGAGTACACAAACCTCACCATTGTTGAGGTCGCATCGCCGTCGTCCGAGGGTGGCTTCCAGCGGAACCTCGAGGCCGCGTCTCAAGCCCTGTTCCGCAAGTCTTGGAGCGACGCGACCGCGCGCCTCAATGAATTGCGCCGCTTGGTGCACACCGAGCTGTACACGGTGACTGGTCAACAGCCCTGAAACCGCGGCACTCCGACCGCCACGCGGCTTACGGGGTGACTTTGATCTTGGGCGGAGCCGAGGGTGCCGCGATCACCGCGCTATCTCCTCCCCCTGCCACGCTCGAGTCCGCGGCGCGGTTGTACGCCAGCGGCGTGGCACGCTGACCGGCGGCCACTTTCTGGACGCCATCCACCACCACGCGATCGCCTGCCCTGAGGCCCCGCTCGATCAGCCATGCCCCGTGCTCCCAGGACGTCGCTACTACGTCCTGCACCGCCACCCGGTTGCTGTCCACTAGCACGTAGACGAACGCTCCCGCGAGGCCTCGCTGGACGGCCCGTTGCGGCACGAGGATCGCGTCGGGGCGCTTCAGGCCGACGAAGTGCAGGCGCACGAACTGGCCCGGCAACAACACGTGCCGCGGATTCCGGAACTCGGCGCGGAGCGACAACGTCCCGGTCGTGGGCTGGAGGGCGAGGTCCACGAAGTTGAGTTGGCCGGTACCGGGAAAGAGGCTGCCGTCGGAGAGTGTCACTTGCACGGCGAGCACGCGGGCCGGCACGAGCAACCGGCGCGTCGCGATGTCCTGCCGCCAGCGCAGCACCTCCTGGTCGGACGGGCTGAAGTTCACGTAGACGGGATCGATTTGCTCTACGGTCGTGAGCAGGTCGCTCGGACCCGTGACGCGCGCGCCCAGGTCCAGGAGCCCCCGGCCGGCGCGCCCGGCTATCTCCGCGCGGATGAAGGTGTCGTCGTAATCTTTCTTGGCGCGATCGACCGCGGCCCGCGCGGCCTGTACGGCGGCGCGCGCCTGATCGAGCGCCGTCTCGGCATCGTCCACGTCCTTCTGGGCAACCGCACGCGAGCCGAGCAGCGCCTTGAGACGACCCCAGTTGCGCTCAGCGTTCGCCGATCGAGCGGTGGCGTCCGCGAGCTGCGCCCGGGCGGTCCGGTAGGCCGCCTCGTACGTCGTGGAGTCGATCTGGAAGAGCAGAGCGCCCTTCGGGACGTCGGTGCCTTCGGCGTAGGGCCGCGCGACGATGACCCCGGCGACCTGGGCCCGCACTTCGACGCGCCGTGACGCCGCGGCCTGCCCGACGAACTCGAAGCGCGCCGAGACGGTCTCCGGGGCGATCGTGAGTACCGTGACCTGGGGAGGAGGAGGCGCGGCGGGGACGGCCTGCCGACACGCCCAGCCACCCTGGAGCACGGCGACGGCAACGCTCGCGCAGACCGCTATTGGGCGGTAGCGTCTGCTGCGCACGACGGCATCAGGTGTCATGGACCTTGTGCTTTGGAAATACGGGCCCGTCGTGCGGGCCGCAAGGGCCCTGCCGGGCTTTCTTTCGGGTTGGTCGGCTTCTAGGTTTCGGGGCCTTGCCTCGGGGCGTAGCGCAGCCCGGTTAGCGCGCCTGGTTCGGGACCAGGAGGTCGGTGGTTCAAATCCACTCGCCCCGACTCCGAGACGTCTAGACGTCTAGGCGTCTAGCCGTCTAGTAGGCGCCAGTAGCTCAGCTGGATAGAGCGTCGGCCTCCGGAGCCGAAGGTCCCGAGTTCGAATCTCGGCTGGCGCATGCATTTACAACGGAGGCTTCCTCGTGGTAACAACGACGACGGTCAGTAGTACCGCCGGTGGTAGGTCAGCGCGAACATAATCGGCAGCGCGACGAAGATGCTCAGTGCGAGTGCCGGAGCGAGGAACGCGCATGCGATCCCCAGCAGCGCGACAATCAACTGAACACCGAAACGCCGCACAATGTAGCGTCGTTGGCTGACTGTAGGTTGTTCTGTGAT
>DATNOH010000176.1:0-12155 GCA_035601435.1 Gemmatimonadales bacterium
GACGTGCTCCCGGCGCGGCTGGGCGAGTACGACCCGCTGTGGCTCGACGGTCTGTGCCTTTCGGGGGAGATCGCCTGGGGCCGGCTGTCGCCGGCGGCGCCGTCGAACGGCCACAAGGGCGGCCCGATTCGCACCACCCCGATTGCGCTGTTCCGCCGGGAGCGGGGCGCGGTGTGGCGGTCCCTGACGGTGCCGCCCGATCCGGCGCAGCTCCCGCTCTCGCATTCGGCCCGCGCCGCGTTCGACGCGCTGGAAGAGCGAGGCGCGTCGTGCTTCGGCGACTTGGTGAACGCGACGGGACTGCTGCGAACCGAAGTGGAGAAGGGACTGGGTGAGCTGGTCGCGTGGGGGCTCGTCACCTCGGACAGCTTCGCGGGCCTGCGCGCGCTGCTCGTGCCGTCCGATCGGCGACGCCCCATCGGCGGATTCCGGCGGCGAGGGCACGTGGCGCCGTTCGGAGTCGAGACGGCTGGGCGGTGGTCGCGCGTGCGGCCCCCGGCGCCGCTGCCGGAGGAGGCGGTCGCGGAAGCGGTGGCGTGGCAGCTGCTGCGCCGCTACGGCGTGGTGTTCCGTCGGGTCGTGACGCGCGAGACGCTGCTCACGCCGTGGCGTGACATCCTGCGGGTGTATCGCCGGCTCGAGGCGCGAGGCGAGATTCGCGGCGGACGCTTCGTGGGCGGGTTCTCGGGGGAGCAGTACGCGTTGCCGGAAGCGGTGGGGTTGCTGCGCAGCGTGCGGCGCGAGGAGCCGCGCGGCGAGCTGGTGGCCCTGAGCGGGGGCGACCCGCTCAACCTGGTAGGGATCGTCACGCCGGGAGACGTGGTCGCCGGGGTGGCGACGAACCGGATTCTCTATCGAGACGGCATTCCAGTCGCGATCAGAGAAGGAGCGGGCAGCGGGGAGCAATTCCTGGCGGAAGTCACGCCGGACGAGCGGGAGCGGCTCAAGGCCGCGCTGGTGCGCGGGCGGGTGGCTCCGCTGGTCCGGACGTATCTCGGAAAGACCCGCCCCGCTCCTACGGGCGCGTCAAATCGACGCTGACAATCGGTAGGTCCCAGTGCGCTGCAAGGATCTCGAAGCGTCGCTGCTCCTCGCGCTTAAACGTCTCTTGGTCCGGGAATAGCCGCCGCAGCTCCGGTTCCGGGAACGGCTCGTGGGGTGCGGCGGCGTTCTTCCACACGATCGTGACGCGATAGTCCCAGCGGCCGTCCTCGGTGCCGTGGAACCGCGGCGCCTCCGCGGTGACCCGCTGGATGTGCCCCAGCTCGATCTCCCGCTTCAGTACGGGGAAGTGGTTCTTCTTGAAGAGCCGGATGAACTCGTCGGCAAAGCCCCAGCGCGTCTTGTAGTAATACTCCACCACGAAGGGCTCACTCGATCCTGCCGGCGGTGCCTGGGCGGCCCCCACCGCCGGTGCTGCGAGTAGTAGCGCGAGTATGGACCAACGCATCGTCTGCTCCGTCCTTCAGCCGACCGGCTGCTTCAGTTTGTCGAAGTAGAGCTTCCGTACCTTCGCCACTTTGGGGGCGATCACGGCGCTGCAGTAGCCCTGGTTCGGGTTACGGCGGAAGTAGTCGCGGTGGTATTCCTCCGCCGGATAGAACGCCTCGAGCGGCTTCACCTCGGTCACGATCGGTTCGTCCCACACGTGCTCCGCCGCGAGCTCCTTGATGACCTGCTCCGTCGCTGCTTTCTGCTCCGGCGAGTGGTAGAACACGGCGGAGCGGTACTGCGTCCCGACGTCCGCGCCCTGGCGGTTGAGTGTAGTGGGGTCGTGGATCGTGAAGAAGACGTGCAGCAGGTCGTTGAAGGACACGACCGTGGGGTCGAAAGTGATCTGGACGACCTCGGCGTGGCCCGTGGTCCCGGTGCACACGTCCTCGTACGACGGGTTGGCGACGCGCCCGCCGGCATAACCCGACTGGACCTTCTCGACCCCCTTCAAGTCCTGGAAGGCGGCTTCGAGGCACCAGAAGCATCCGCCGGCCAGGGTTGCGACTTCGCGCTGCGGCACCTGCCTATCCCCTTTCTCGCATCCGTACGAAACCTAGCGTGAGTGGCAAGGCATGATTACGCCCCCAACGCGCGGGCTGCCTGGGCAGTTCCGGCGACGCGTGCCCGGATCTTGGCGAACGCCGTCTCGCGGTCCGTGGAGGTGTCGTCGCTGAAGGGCGCGAAGCCGCAGTCGTCCGTCGTCCCGAGCCGGTCGAGCGGGATGGACTCCGCTGCTTCGAGCACGCGGTCCCGGACTTCCTCCGGCGTCTCCACTCGCGGGTCGATCGGATCGATCACGCCGACGAAAATCCGCTGACCGGGCTTGGCGTGCTGCTTGATGAGGCGCAGCACCCTGCCGCGGTCCGGCTCACTCGCGCATTGGATGTAGAAGTTCGCTGCCTTCAAGTCGAACAGGGTGGGCAGGAGCTCCGCGTAGTCCACGTCGGCGCTGTGCGTCGAGTCGCGGTCGCCGCCCGGACAGGTGTGGACCCCGATCCTCTGCTGCTCGTCCGCGCTGAAGCGCTGCAGCACCTGGTTGTTCAGGTCCACGAACGTCTTGAGCAGCCCCTTCGTCGGATCGAGTTTGACCGACAGCCGGGCTTCGGTGAAATCGAGCTGCACGACGTGGGCGCCTTTCGCGAGACAACGCCGGATGTCCGTTTCCGCCTCGCGCACGAGATCACGCAGAAACGCCTCCCGCGGGTAGCCGCGAATGCCGTCCTGGGGATACAGCAGGCTGAGCGCCGAGGCCGTAATGACCGCCTGCTTGACTGGCACGTGCGCGTGTGCCCGCGCGCCCGCGAGATATGCATCGGCGTACGTCTGATAGCGGAACGGTCCGGCGGTCAGCCGGGGGAGCTGCCGCGTGTGGCCGTCAGCGAAGGGGATGGTGACGCCATCAGGCGCGAGGTTCGTGAGCCCGTGGATCGGGTACGTGGCGAAGCTGGGTTTCGCCTGCTCGCCATCGGTGATGACGGGAGACTCGGTCGCCTCGAAACGCTTGATGGTGTCGCGGACGCCCTCGTCCTGAAGGCGAGCGAGCTGGTCGCGCGAGATACGACCGATAGCGAACTGCTGCATCCCCGCGATGAGCTCGGGGGATCGGGGGATGCTGCCAATGGGCTCGGTGGGGATCGGCATGGAGCAAGGCTATCCGGCTCTGGGGCGATGTCAATGACGCTCAGCCCCAGTCCTTGGAGTCCGGCGCGAGACGACGAAACGTCTTCAGGAACTCATAGGGTGCGTGCGGAGTGCGGAGTGTGGAATGCGGAGTAGAATGGTCCGCACTCAGTCGCAGCCCCTGCGCCTCCTCCGCCAGCACGTTCACCGTGCCGTCGTCCTTGGCGAGCTTGCCGCGCACCCACAGCAACGGCTCGCCGCGGACCGCCGTGCGGTATCGCTCGTACACGTCGGGCCGCACGATCACGTTCACCATCCCCGCTTCATCCTCGAGCAGCACGAAAATGAACCCCTTCGCCGTCTCGGGCCGCTGGCGGGCGACCACTAAGCCGGCCACCTCTACCCACGATCCGTGCTCGAGCCGGGGGAGCGCGTCGCTCTGTACCACACCCGGTGGCAGCGCCCCGCGGAGCAGCGAGAGCGGATGGCCGCTGGCGGCGAACCCCAGGACGGCATATTCGGCGAGCAGCCGCTCGGCCGCCGCGAGGCCGCCGAACCGCAGTCCCTCGTGGGGGTGATTGAGCGCCAGCTCGAGCTGACGCCGTCCGCGCGCGTCCACCCCTTGCACCGCTTCCGGTGGAAGCCACAGCCCTACCTGCCAGAGCAGCTCGCGCCGGGTGAGCCCGAAGCCGTCGCATCCCCCCACCCACACGAGATGCTCGATCGCGGTGCGCTTGAGCTTGGGTGGCGCGCGGCGCGCGAAGTCGCCGACGCTCACATAGGGGCCGCGCCGTTCGCGTTCGATCACGACCGCGGTCGCCGTCTCCTCGCTCCAATCACGAATAAAGCCGAGTCCGACCCGCACGTCCTGACTCTCAACCGTGCTCCACACGTCGCTCGCGTTCACATCGGGCAGTCGGATCTCGACGCCATTTCGTTGGGCGTCGCGTCCCAGCGCGTCGAGTGAGTAGAACCCCATCGGCTGGTTGTTGAAGAGGGCGCAATAATACTCCGCCGGGTGATAATGCCGCAGCCACGCCGACTGGTAGGCGAGCAAGCCGAACGCGGCGGCGTGCGACTTGGGAAAGCCGAACTCGGAGAACGCGATCACCTGGGTGAACACGCGCTGGGCGGTTGCTTCGGGGACCCCGCGCGCCGCGGCGCCGTGCTTGAACTCCTCCCAGAATCCCGCCATCAGCTCGCGACTGCGCCGCCGGCTCATGGCCCGCCGCAACGCTTCCGCCTGGCCGGCGGTGAATCCGGAGAGCGCCTGGCATACCTGCAGTACCTGGTCCTGATAGAGTATTACGCCGAGTGTTTCTGCCAGCGCGTCCTTGAGCAGGGGATGCTCCAGCGGCGGCTGGTACGCGCGGCCCGCCGCCCGGGCGCGGCGCTGGTCCTCACGGCGTCGCACGTAGGGGTTCACCGCGCCGCCTACGATCGGGCCGGGCCGCACGATCGCGACCTCGACCGCCAGGTCCTCGAGATTTGTGGGACGCGTGCGGCGAATCATCTGGATCTGCGCCCGGCTCTCGATCTGGAACAACCCCACCGTGTCGCCCCGGCAGATGCGGTCGTACACCGCGGGGTCCTCGAAGTCGATGCGCGAGAGGTCGGGTGGCGTTCCCTCCCGCACGGCGATCCGCTCGACGCACTCTTCCACCAGCGACAGCATGCCGAGCGCCAGGAAGTCGATTTTGATGAAGCGCGCGTCGTCGCAGGAATCTTTGTCCCACTGACACACGACGCGGTCTTCCATGGCGGCCCGCTCGAGCGGCACGATCTCCACGAGCGGCCGGCTCGAGATGACCATCCCGCCCACGTGCTGGGAAATGTGCCGCGGCAGCCCCGCGATCTCCTCGGCGAGCTCACACAGCTCTTTCCAGAGCGGCGCGCCTTTGCGCCCTGCGAATCCGGGAAGCTGGTCCAGTTCGTCCGCCAGCCCGCCGGATCGTCGGTCCGCCAGTTTCGCGACTTGCTCGATTTCGCCCGGCGGCAGATCCAGCGCCTTACCGATCTCGCGCACCGTCGAGCGCAGCCGGTAGGTGGGGAACGAGCAGACGAGCCCGACGTGCTCGTGCCCGTACCGCGTGTAGACCCGCCGGATCAACGCTTCGCGGATCTCGCGTGGAAAATCGAGGTCGATGTCCGGCACCGAGGCGAGGGTCTCGCTCAGGAACCGCCCGATGAAGAGCCGGGTGGCTATCGGATCGATGTGCGAGAGGCCGAGCAAGTAGCACACGACGGAGGAGACGGACGAGCCGCGGCCGCGACCCGGGAGCAGGCCGCCCTGCGCCCGGCGCGAGCCGCGCCGCACATCGGCGGCGACCTCGCGCGCGAGGTCGAACAGATCGTGATAGACGAGAAAGAACCCGCTGAGCCCGTGGTGCTCGACCAGTCGCAGTTCCTCGGTGAGCCGCCGCTCCGCCTCGTCGCGGTGCAGGGAGCCGGCGGGGTAGCGCTCTTCGAGCCGCGCGCGGCACAGCTCGGCCAGCGCTTGTGGGGCGGGCGCGCGCTCGGCGCCGTGGAAGTCGGGAAAGCGATATCCCAGATCGCGCGTGAGATCGAACCCACGGCAGCGCTCCGCCAGCGCCAGACTGTTAGCGACAGCATCTGGACAGTCATGAAACAGCGCCTCGACTTCATCCCGCGGACGCAGGAAAAACTCGCTGTTCGCATGACGCACGTCGTGCGAGCCGTCGAGCGTGGTGCGGTGCCGGATCGCCACCAGCACATCGTGCAGCCGGTGCCGCTCTCGCTTGTGGTAATGCACGTTGCCAGTTGCCACGACACCAAGGTGCACATCATCCGCGAGAGCTTTCAGCGCCCGGGTGAGGGCGAGATCTCCCCGGACGTAGTTCCGCTGCAGCTCGACGACGAAGTTCTCCTTCCCGAACACCGCACGGCACCGCTCGGCGAAGCGGCGGGCGGCGGCCGGGCCGTCGCGCCGCAGTACGCCGGGCAAGAGACCGTTGCGGCACCCCGACAGCACGATGAGCCCCGCGTGCCGGGCTTCGAGCGAGGCGAAATCGAGCCGCGGGTCGCGCCGATCTGCACGGCCGAGATGAGCCTCCGTAATCAACCGGCAGAGGTTCGCGTACCCCTCCGGAGTCTCCGCGAGCAGCGTCACGTGGGACCCGTCCAGTAGCGTCAGCTCCGCGCCGGTGATCGCCTGGAGACCGAGCTGTTTCGCTTCTTGTGCGAACGCCATCGAGCCATACAGCCCGTTGTGGTCGGTGAGCGCGAGCGCGGGGTAGCCGAGCTGCGACGCGGTGAGCGCGAGCTGCTCGGGGAGTGAGGCGCCGTCGAGAAACGAGAAGGCGGAGTGGCAGTGGAGCTCGATATACATAGAATGCGGAGTGCGGAGTGGATAGACGTGCTTCGATTCCGTACTCAGCGTGTCGTATTAGGTCGCCATCTGCACAAACCACTCTCCGGTGATGAGGTCCTCGAACAGCACCACACGTCCTCCGCCTTCCAATACGACCTCGACATAGCGGCGCACGATCGGCTGACGCCACCACTCGTCGTCCATGCGCCAATTCTCACCGAAAGACTCGACACGCTTCTCGTTCCCAGCTTCCCGCTTCACAACCCTTGGTCTTCGTTGCTCGTCCAGCTCCACCTGTACCCGTTGGGGTGCATTGAGGGCACGAAGTCTGTCAGCTCCACTAGGGTTCATAGTCGATCAACGCGTAGCGCCGCTCGGGGAGGCGGGACCATGGTTGCACCTCGATGACGTGATACAACATCGGGCGTCTGATGCGGAGCGCGATCTCACGGGCGGCGCTCTGGAGCGCCCGCCGCCGCCCGGCGCGCGCAGCGGCGCCCGCATCGCGCGCGAACAGCTGCAGCTCCGCGGTGCCCGGAGCGAAGGCGGTGAACTCGACGACGAGCCGCTCCACGGCTCCGGCGGGCGGCGACCGCTCGAGCAGCGTCTTGAGCGGCGCCGCGATGCGCTCGCGCGTCGCGGACGGATCCTTGAGGGTCGCGGTTACGAGCCAGGAGACCCCGTGCTCGAGCTCGGCGCGCAGTCGCACCACCTGCACGCGCCAGCCGCTGCGACGCGGATCCGCGATCGCGCGGTCGACGAGCTTGTCCAGTGCGTGGGCGAGCAGGTCCCGCTCGCCGACTGGGGTGAAAAACGAGAGGGCAACCACGATCGGCTCGGGTACGATCCGCCCCACTACCGGCTCCGATTCGAGCCCCGCCGCGAGCCACCACAGCCGCCGGCCGGCGCGGCCGAACTGCGACACGACGGCTTCTTCCGGCAGCGCGACGAGCGCGCCCAGCGTCTTGATGCCGAGCTGCCGCAGCCGGCGATGCGTGTCGGGGTCGAGCGGGAGCACGGCGAGCCGCTGGGTGGCGAGAAACTTTGCCTCCTCTCCCACCGGCACTATGACCGCGTCTCCCGGTTTGGCGCGCGTCGCGGCAACCCAGGAAACGAACTTTCCGTTGCCCCACCCCAGCCGGAGTGCGGAATGCGGAGTATGGAGTGCGGAGTGTACGAGCTGGCTCCCATCCTCAATTCCGCACTCCGCACTCCGCACTCCGCACTTGATTGCCTCGACAATCTTTTCGGGCGCCCCGTACAGTCCCTCCAGCCCATCCGTCCCCACGAACACCCGCCCCAGCTCCACCGGCTCGACCACCGGGCTCACGGTGACGAGCGCCGCGACGAGCTGGGAGAACTGCTCGTCGTAATGCACCGGGTCGGGCTCGCACAGCTTCAGCGCGGGACAGAGGCCGATCGCCTGGCTCACAGTCATGCCCGGATTCACGCCCGCGCGCCGGGCGAGCGGCCCGACCTGCCAGAGCCGGCGGGTGTCGTCGGGTGAAAGCAGGGCGACGGGGAGCGACGCGAGCTCGGGCCGCCGCGCGAGCTCGGAGCGCAGCGCGAACAGCGGGACCCAGCAGCAGGCAGCGGTATCGCTCGTAAGACGGGGTGTCCGGGTCATGTGCCAGGCCAGACAATGAGACCCGAATATATCCCGAAGATCGAACAGATGGCAAGATTGCGTTCGCTCGATATAAGCTATTGATTCTACATTACTTAACAGGGAGTTCTCGGGTTTGCGCTCGCGCCATCAGCAAAGTCTGTTTGACGACGTCCGGGCATTGCCGCCCCCTCCTCCCGAGCTGGTCGCACTCGGCGAGCGCGTCCCGCCCAATATCAGGTTCGGCACGTCCACCTGGACCTACGACGGCTGGATGGGGGAGGTCTACCATCGGTCCTATCGCAGCGCCCAGCCGGCCCGCCGGCTCGAGGAGTACGTGCGCTATCCCTTGTTCCGCACGGTAGGGATCGACAGCGCGTTCTACGAGCCGCCATCCGAAGCGGTGCTCACGGAGTACGCGCGTGTGCTGCCCCCCGGCTTTCCCTGCGTGAGCAAGGTGTGGGATCGGATCACTGCCAGGCGCTTCACGCAGGACCCGCGCTGGGGCAACCTCGCCGGACAACGCAATCCTGACTTCCTTAACGCCGACCTGTTCAAGGAAGCGGTGCTCGGGCCGTATGCGCGCGCGTTCTCGGATCACGCCGGCGCGTTCGTGTTCGAGTTCCAGGCGATGCGGGGCAAGGACCAGCCCGAGCCGGCTCGGTGGGCGGAGGAGCTCGACGGCTTCCTGAAGCAGCTGCCGCGTGACTTTCGCTACGCGGTGGAACTGCGGAACCCGGAGCTACTGACCGACGCCCACGGCGCGGTGCTAGTGCGCCATGGGGTGGCGCACGTGTTCAATTCGTGGAACGAGATGCCGGCGATCGGCGCGCAGCTCGAGCTGCCCTGGACGTTTCCCGCAGGGTTTACCGTGGCGCGGGGACTGCTCCGCCCCGGGCGAGCCTATGCCGATGCGGTGAAGCTGTTCGAGCCTTACGATCGCCTCCGCGATCCCCAACCGGAGGTCCGACTGGATCTTCTGCGCCTCATCGCCGAAGTGATCCGGCGCCATATGGAAGCGCTGATCCTCGTGAACAACCGGCTGGAGGGCAATGCGCCCGGGACCATCCGGGCGCTCGTGGAGATGATGGAAAAGGGGTGATGGGAGACATGCTTGCGGGTTTTTCGCACTAGGGGTAGGCTATCCTCGTGTAACGTATTCAGTACCGCACAAAGTGCACACCGCTCATGAGCACTAGCAGCCGGGGCGTTCCTACGCTGCCGGTTCCCCTACTGCGTGACGCGATCGGCCGGGAAACGGCGCGGCTATCCTTGCGCCGAGCAGCCGCAGAGATCTCCATCAGCCCGAACGGACTGCGCAACTTCTTGAACGGCTCGGCTCCCCGCAGCGCCACACGTACGAAGTTCGAGCGCTGGCTCGCCGGGCGGCAGCGTGTCACCCGCCCGCCCAACGTCGGTCAGCTGGTGCGGCTGCTGAACGAGTTGGCGGGGGACCTTTCTACCCAGCAGACCGCCGCGCTGGCGGGCGATATCGCGGGGCTGCTCGCGACGGCATACGAAGCGCAGCGACTGTCCCCACCCCGTTGGGTCCAGGACTTACTCCGCCACTACCGGGTGCGCCGGGGCAAAGCGGCCAGCGAAGTCGCTTGAAAGGCTCGGGCTTGCAACAAGGCTGTCCCCGTAGTACATCTACGACGTGAAGTTTGTGCAGTTCCCCAGTGCGGCGGTGACAACCACATGGCTGGAGCCGGTTGAAGCGTACCGGCACGCGCCCCGGCGGACGGCTGAGATCCAAGCGCCGGCTGGCGAGTCGACGTAATCCCAAGACCCCGTCTCCCAAGGCCTCGGAAATCGTGCGTCTGGTCGAGGCGTTGACCGCCGGGGTTGCCTCGCACGACGGCGTCGTGCTGGGTGGCGGCATCGCGGAGTTGTTGCGAGACGCGTACCGCGAGCGGCAGCGACCGGTCCCGCATTGGGTTCGGGAGCTGATTGCGTACTACGCCCGGGAGAAGCGAGCGCCTTAGGGCGCCCCTCCCCGCCCCGCCGCGCACGGTGGTCACGTGACTTCCGGCTCGATGGTCCCGACGCTGCCAGTCCCGCTGCTGCGGGACGGGCTCGCGCGCGAGTCGGCGCGCTTCTCGCTGCGACGCGTCGCGCGCGAGGTAGGCATGAGCCCGAACGGGCTGCGTCACTTTCTGGAGGGAGCGGCTCCTCGCAGCGCCACGCGCGTCAAGTTGGAGTGCTGGCTCGCCGCCCAAGGCAAGGTCACGCGCCCCCCCAACCTGGGTCAGTTCATCCGCCTGCTGAACGAGCTGTCGGTGGATATCGCGCCGGCGCAGGCGCTCGAACTGGGGCGCGCGCTCGCCGAGCTGCTGGTCCAGTCATACGAGGCGCGCCGACTTTCCCCGCCGGGCTGGGTCCGGGACCTTCTGCGCCACTACCGGACGCGCCGCGGTAAGGCGGCGAGCGAGGTCGCCTGAGGATTCACAGTCCGAGTTCCTGCTGCGCCGGTGCCAGCCTCTGTCCGTAGCGATCCACCATCCCCTCGTTTAGCGGGAACCCGAATCGCGCCTGCAGCTTCTTGATGCGGGCTGACAGAGCGCGCGCATAGTCGCGCGGCACCCCGCTTCGCCCCTCGTAAGCGCGGCGGTAGCGCGCGACGAGGTGGGGGAATCGCGCTTCGAGCATCGGGAGGAATCGGTCCCGCACCGCCGGGTACAGGCGCAGCGGACCGGCGTGGACGAACCTGGCGCCGGCCTGCCGGGCCGCCTGGAACAGCGCTTCCAGGTGGGGCACGTCGTCTGTGAGTCCCGGAAGGACCGGCGCGACGATCAAGCCCACACGCACGCCGGCGTCGGCGAGTCGCCGCAGCGCCCGGAGCCGTACCGCCGGCATCGGCGAGCGCGCCTCGACCTGCCGGATCAGAGCCACGTCCACCGTGGTGAGGGAGATGTGCACCTCGAGATCGCTTCGGTCCCGGAGGCGCCGCAGCACGTCAGTGTCGCGGGCAATGAGGGGACTCTTTGTGATGATGCCGATGTTCAAGCCCTCGCAGCGGGCCAGCCGCTCGAGGATCCCGCGCGTCAGCCGGAAGCGCCGCTCGGCCGGCTGGTAGGGATCGGTGGCGGTCCCGATGACGATCGGCGCGGCCGGACGGGCCGTCGCACCGGCGGACCGAAAGTACCGTCGCAGGTCGTGCTCGAGGGCACCGAGCAGCGTGTCTTTCACGAACACGCGCCGCTCGAATGCTTCCCACCCGTGCGGCCCGCGGAACTCGAGAAACTCCTCGTCGGTGAGCTTCCCCGCGTCGTGCGCGCGCTCGACCGTGTAGCGGTGCGCGTAGCGCGCGTAGCAGTACGTGCACCCGAACTCGCAGCCGATGTAGGGGTTGAGCGACCAGAAATCCACGCCGGTCTGCTGCGGCGAGTTGAGCACGGACTTGGGTTCGAGCGACACGAACTTGGTGCCGCGCAGCCGCTCGTCGAGAATGGGGAGGGCGGTCGGACGGTATGGCGGCACGGCGCTAAGCAGCTGCAGCTGCTGGGACCGCTTCGCTGAGTCTGTCTTCCCTTTGCCTACGGCCATACCGCCTGACCGCCCTCCCGCCCGATTCACCCGCACCTCGCCCACCCGCACTGCACACACACCAGGCACCCCGATTGGCGGACCAGCCCGCCGCCACAGTCCGGGCAGGACGAAGGCTGAGACGTGGGCTTGGGCACCGGGGAAGGGTGGGATGCTGACACGATTATTGGCTTCGGTGTTTGTTCGGGTACGAAGCCAATATGCTATCGGACTAAACAGTCGGCAAGTGTCGCGGGTCGGCCGGGTCGGTGCCTAGACGGTGGCGCTACCCCGCCGCACCAGGGAGCGCCATCCGAAGTACACCGGCACACCGATCAGCACGAGGCCGAGACCGAGGAAGCTGTAGGTACGCGTAGCGTCCTGCACCAGGAGGTCGATGGCGATGACGGCGGTCGCGATTATGTACAACGCAGGAAGCCATGGATAGCCCGGGGCGCGGACCGGTCGGTCGGCCGCGGGGCGCTTGATGCGCAACGCAAACAACCCCACCGCCGTCAGCCCGTAGAACACCAGCGCCGCGAAGATGACGAAGCTCAGGAGCTGGGTGTACGTGCCCGA
>DATNOH010000177.1:0-8582 GCA_035601435.1 Gemmatimonadales bacterium
CGCTACCTCGTCCTGCCCGCCGACGCCGATGATGTGACCAAGGCGCTCGACCTCGCCCAGGACCGCGGGCTCCCATGGGTGGCGCTGGGACTCGGCTCGAACGTGCTCGTGAAGGACGGCGGCTTCCCGGGCGTGGTGATCCGTATCGGGAAGGGGCTCGACCGCTTCGAGATGAAGGGCGCGACGGCGATCGTGGGAGCAGGGCTGCCCACGCCCCTGCTGGCCCGGCGCACGGCGGAAGCCGGATTCGCCGGTGTGGAACGGTTCATCGGGATCCCCGGCACGGTGGGGGGGGGCGTGTACATGAACGCGGGTGCCCACGGAGCCGAGTTCGCCGAGGTGCTGACCGAGGCCACCGTGATAGACGCCAAGGGAAAGATCCGTCAGGTGCCGCGCAAGCAGATCTCGTTCAAGTACCGCTCGTCCAACCTCGGTAATGTGATCGTGCTCGAGGCGAAGTTGGCGCTCATCGAGGAGCCGCCCGCCAAGCTCAAGGACTTGCAGGGGCGCCTGCTGCGGTGGCGGAAAGCCGGGACGCCCTTCGACCAACCGTGTGCCGGCTCGGTCTTCAAGAATCCGGGTGGCCCACGCACCGCGGGGGCCCTGATCGATGAATGTGGGTTGAAGGGTTTCACCATCGGCGGCGCTCAGGTGTCGACGCTGCACGCGAACTACATCGTCAACACCGGCACCGCGACGGCGGGCGACGTGCTCAAGGTCATCGAGCACGTGCGGAAGACTGTCGCCAAGAAAACGAGCGTGGAGCTGGAACTCGAAGTCAAGGTGATCGGGGTGTAGGTGGCGGACTTCTTCGTCCACGAATCGAGCTACGTCGATGACGGGGCGCAGGTGGGCCGGGGCACCAAGATCTGGCATTTCTGCCACGTCATGTCCGGGGCGGTCATTGGCGAGCGCTGCAATCTGGGTCAGAATGTGGTGGTGATGCCCGGCACGCGCATCGGCAACAATGTCAAGATCCAGAACAACGTCTCGATTTACGAGGGCGTGACGCTGGAGGACGATGTGTTCTGCGGGCCGTCGTGTGTGTTTACCAACGTGCTGAACCCACGGAGCCACGTGTCGCGCAAGCACGAGTATCGCGCCACCCTCGTGAAGCGCGGCGTGTCGATCGGGGCGAATGCGACGATCGTCTGCGGCGTGAGGCTCGGCGAATACGCCTTCATCGGCGCGGGTGCGGTCGTGACCTCGGACGTGCCTGCGTACGCGCTCATGGTGGGCGTGCCGGCCCGCCGCGTCGGCTGGATGTGCCAGTGCGGTGAGCGTCTCGTGGTGGTGCGCGGGGCCGCCGCATGCGCCAGTTGCGGCACCGCGTATGAAGAGTCGAACAGCGCCCTGCGTTCCATCGCGCAACCCGGCGGGGTCCGGTAATGTCCTTCCCGCCCTTTCGGATTCCTCCGCTGTGAACGTGCCGTTACTGGACCTCGTGGCGCAGTACCGCGCCATCAAGGACGAGGTGCTGCCCGCCCTGCAGGCGGTCATCGAGTCCCAGCAGTTCGTGATGGGTCCACCGGTGCCGCAGCTCGAGGGCGCCGTGGCCCGGCTCGCTCATGCGAAGCACGGCATTGCGTGCGCGAGCGGCACCGACGCACTGCTCTTGCCCCTCAAGGCGCTCGACCTCGCGCCCGGCGACGAAGTCATCACGACGCCGTTTACCTTCTTCGCCACGGCCGGGGCGATCCACAACGCCGGTGGCACACCCGTCTTCGTCGACATCGAGCCGGGGACCTTCAACATCGATCCCGCGGCGGTGGCGGCCGCGATCACCCCCCGCACGCGCGCCATTGTGCCGGTACACCTGTACGGTCAGATGGCCGCCATGGAGCGTCTGCTGGTGATCGCCCGAGGGCGAGGCGTCAAGATCGTCGAAGACGCGGCCCAGGCGATCGGAGCGCGCCGCTCCATCGACGGGGAATGGCGCCTGGCGGGCGAACTCGGGTGGGCGACTGGCTATTCCTTCTTTCCAAGCAAGAACCTCGGTGCGTGGGGTGACGGCGGGATGATGGTCACATCCGATGACGCGCTCGCCGAGCGGCTCCGGAAGCTGCGCCTGCATGGCGGCGCGAAGCAGTACCATCACGACGAGGTGGGCACCAACTCACGGCTCGACTCGGTGCAGGCGGCGGTGCTGCTCGCGAAGCTGCCGCACCTCGCCGATTGGTCCAGCACGCGGCGCGCGCATGCAGCGACCTATACGAAGGCACTGAAGGATGTGGCGGGAGTCCGGACGCCGGTGATCGACGGCGCCAACGAGCCGATCTTCCATCAGTACACGCTACGGGTCGAGCGGCGCGACGAGCTGCAGGCGCACCTGAAGAAACATGGCATCGGCACCGCCGTCTACTACCCGGTGCCCCTGCACCTGCAGAACTGTTTCCGCCATCTCGGTTACACGCGGGGCCGGCTCCCGGAGGCGGAGCGGGCGGCGGCGGAAGTGATTTCCCTCCCTATCTATCCCGAGCTGACGCCCGAGCAGATCGGATACGTCGTGGATACGATCCGTGGGTTCTATCGGTGACCCGACTCCGAGTGGGCGTGATCGGCGCCGGTGCCTGGGGCCGAAACCACGTCCGTACGGTCGCTGGCTTGGCGGAGGCGGAGCTGGCGGCGGTCTGCGACGCCGACGCCACGGTACGCGAGCGCCTGGTGCAGCAGTACCCGACCGCCCACGTGACGGCCGATGTTGCCGACCTGCTGAGCCGGACGGACGCGGTGGTGATCGCGTCGCCGGCGGCGACGCACGCGCGGGTCGCGCTGCAGTGTGTCGAGGCCGGGAAGCCGTGCCTCGTGGAAAAGCCGTTCGCCTTGAGCCGGCGCGACGCGGAAAGCGTGGCGCGAGCGGCCGCAGACCGTCGGGTCCCTGTCCTGGCGGGCCACCTGCTCCTGTTCCATCCGGCCGTGGAGCGGCTGCGGGCGCTGGTGCAGGGCGGGGAGCTCGGGCGCGTCTACTACCTGTATGGCCTGCGTGTCAACCTGGGGCAGATCCGCGCCGATGAGAACGCCCTGTGGAGCTTTGGACCGCACGATGTCTCGGTGGCACTGTACTTGCTCGGGGAGGTCCCGGCGCGGGTCGCGGCGCACGGCAAGAGCTACCTGCAGCCGAAAGTCGAGGACGTCGTCTTCCTGACCATGGAGTTCGGGAGCGGCGTGCTCGCGCACGTGCAGCTCTCATGGCTGGACCCACACAAGGAACGGAAACTCACTGTCGTAGGGGCGACAAAAATGGTCGTGTTCGACGATATGGAGGCGCGCGAGAAGCTCCGTATCTATGACAAGGGCGTGGAACGGCCGCCCGAGTACCGGTCGTACGGCGAGGCCCTGTCGGTCCGGGAGGGCGACATCTTCATCCCCAAGATTCCCAACGTCGAGCCGCTCGCGGCGGAGCTGCGCCACTTTGTCCGCGTGGCACGCGGTGCGGAGCCTCCCCGCGCCAGCGCGGAGGACGGAGTCCGCGTGGTCACCGTGCTCGAGGCGGCGACGCGCTCGTTGGCGACGGGCGGGGCGCCGGTCTCACTATGAGCGCGGTTACGCAGACACCTGCCGACGTGCTGATCGCGAAGGCGCAGGACCGCTCCGCCCTGATCGGGATCGTCGGACTCGGCTATGTAGGCCTGCCGCTCGCGATGGAGTTCGCCCGCGCCGGCTTCCGCGTCCTGGGGTTTGACGTCAGCAAGGCGGTCGTGGAAGCCCTGACCCAGGGACGCTCCCACGTCCAGGACGTGCCGAGTAGCGAGGTGGCGCGGTTCAGCAAGGAAGGCAAGTTCACCGCGACCACGGACTTGGCGCGGCTGCGCGAACCCGACGTCGTGTCGATCTGCGTCCCCACGCCGCTCTCGAAGACGAAAGACCCCGACGTGAGCTACGTGCTCGCGGCGACGGACGCAGTGAAACAGGCGTTGCGGCGCGGCCAGCTCATCGTCCTCGAGTCCACGACCTACCCGGGCACCACTCGCGAGCTGATGCTGCCCGCGCTGGAGCAAACGGGGCTCAAGGTGGGTGAGGACTTCTTCCTGGCGTTTTCCCCCGAGCGGGTGGACCCGGGCAACCCCAAGTGGAATACGCACAACACGCCAAAGGTGGTGGGCGGTATCACCGCGGCATGTCGCCGCGCCGCGATGGCGGTCTACGAGCCGGCGATCGAGCGCCTCGTGGCCGTGTCCTCCACGGAGGCCGCGGAGCTGGTGAAGATCCTCGAGAACACGTTCCGTAGCGTGAACATCGGGCTGGTCAACGAGATGGCCATCGTGTGCGACAAGCTCGGCGTCGACGTGTGGGAGGTGATCGAGGCCGCGGCCACGAAGCCGTTCGGCTTCATGAAATTCATGCCGGGCCCCGGAGTCGGTGGGCACTGCATCCCGCTCGACCCGCATTATCTCGCCTGGAAGATGCGGACCCTCAATTACCGCACGCGATTCATCGAGCTGGCGGGCGAGATCAACGCCGAGATGCCCGAATATTGGGTGGCGCGCGTGGTCGATCGCCTCAACGAGCAGGGACGCGCCGCGCGGGGCAGCAAGGTGCTGGTGTTGGGCGTCGCCTACAAGAAGGACATCGATGATGTGCGCGAAAGCCCGGCCCTCGACGTGATCCGGTTGTTGCTGCGGCGTGGTGCGGCGGTCTCCTATCACGATGCGCACGTCCGGAAGCTCAAGGACGAGGCCATCGATCTCGCGTCGATCCCGCTCACGCCCGAGACGGTCACGGCCGCCGACTGCGTGGTCATCGTGACCGACCACTCGGATGTCGACTACGCGCTGGTGGAGCGATGTGCGCGTTTGGTCGTCGATACGCGCAACGCCCTCGAGGTGGCTCGGCGGCGGAGGAAGGCGCCCTGAAAATCGCCGTCGTCGGTACGGGATACGTCGGCCTCGTGGCCGGGGCGTGTCTAGCCGAGACCGGCAACGATGTCGCTTGCGTGGATGTGGACGCCGCGAAGATCGAGGGTCTCCGTCAGAACCGGCTCCCGATCCACGAGCCTGGGCTCGAGCCCCTCGTCGTGCGCAACCAGCGCGAGGGCCGCCTGGAGTTCACCACCGAAGTGGGCGCCGCGATCCGGCGCTCCGAGGTGATCTTCATCGCGGTGGGCACGCCACCTGGCGAGGACGGGTCGGCCGACCTGCAGCACGTGCTCGACGTGGCGCGCACTATCGGCCGCCACATGGACCGCCCCAAGCTGGTCGTCACCAAGAGCACGGTCCCCGTCGGCACCGCGGAGCGGGTCCGTGCGGAAATCGCCAAGCACACGAAGACCGCGTTTCACGTCTGCGCCAATCCCGAGTTTCTCAAGGAGGGCGCCGCGGTCGAAGATTTCATGAAGCCCGACCGCGTGATCGTCGGTGTGGATTCAGCGGAAGCGTCTGACGTCATGGCCCAGCTGTATGCGCCGTTCGTACGGACCGGCAATCCGATCATCTTCATGGACCTGTCGTCGGCGGAGATGACGAAGTACGCGGCCAATGCCATGTTGGCGACTCGCATCTCGTTCATGAATCAGATCGCTCTGCTGTGCGACGCCGTCGGCGCGGATGTGACCCTCGTCCGCAAGGGGATTGGGGCGGATCGGCGCATCGGACCGGCGTTCCTGTTCCCGGGGCCGGGCTACGGAGGATCGTGCTTCCCCAAGGACGTGAAGGCCCTGATCCGCACCGGCGAGGACCGCAGCGTACCGCTCCACATCCTAAAGGCGGTCGAGGCCGCGAACGAGCGGCAGAAGCGCGTGTTGTTCGAAAAGGTCGCGCGCCGGCTCGGGGACGGCCTGCGCGGAGCCACGATTGCCGTCTGGGGGCTCGCGTTCAAGGCCGAAACCGACGACGTGCGCGAGAGCCCAGCACTGGTGCTGGTGGAGCAGCTGCTCGAGGCGGGCGCACGGGTGCGGGTGCACGACCCGGCGGCGCTCGCGTCCGCGCGCCGCCATTTGGGAGACCGGGTGGCGTATGCCAAGAGCGTGTATGACGCCGTGGACGGGGCGGCCGCGCTCGCGATCGTCACCGAATGGCTGGAGTACCGCAATCCCGACTTCGAGCGGATCAAGCGCGCCCTGACGCGGCCCCTGATCGTCGATGGACGGAACCTGTACGACCCGCAGCGCATGGCGCGGCTCGGGTTCATTTATGAGAGCATCGGCCGCCCGGTGGCATGCGCATCCTCGTAACCGGCGCCGCTGGATTCCTCGGTTCGCATCTCTGCGACCGCCTGCTCGCGCTGGGCCACCGGGTGGTCGGGATGGACAACTTCATCACCGGCAGCCGTTCCAACCTCGAGCACCTCAAGAGCCACCCGAGCTTTCAGCTGATCCTGCACGACGTCGCGAACTTCATCGAACTGGAGGGGCCGCTCGAAGGCGTGTTCCACTTTGCGAGCCCGGCGAGCCCGGTCGACTATCTGGAACTTCCCATCCAGACGCTCAAGGTGGGATCGCTCGGCACTCACAAGGCCCTCGGTCTCGCGAAGGCGAAGCGCGCGCGATTTCTGCTCGCCTCGACGTCGGAAGTGTACGGCGATCCGCTCGTGCATCCCCAACCGGAGAGCTATTGGGGGAATGTGAACCCGGTGGGGCCGCGCGGCGTGTATGACGAGGCGAAGCGCTTCGCGGAGGCCATCACGATGGCCTATCATCGCTTCCACCAACTCGACACGCGGATCGTGCGTATCTTCAATACGTACGGCCCCCGTATGCGGCCCCACGACGGCCGCGTGGTGTCGAACTTCATCGTGCAGGCGCTCAAAGGCGAGCCCCTCACCGTGTATGGTGACGGTTCGCAGACCCGCTCCTTCTGCTATGTGGACGACCTCGTGGAGGGCATCGTGAGGCTGTTCGAGCGCGGCGGACCGGAGCCGACGAACATCGGCAACCCCAATGAATTCACCGTGCGCCAGCTGGCCGCGCTGGTGCTGCGGCTCACCGGGAGCCGGAGCCGCATCATGGAGCAGCCACTCCCCACCGACGATCCGAAGGTTCGCCAACCCGACATCCAGCGTGCCCGCGAGACCCTGGGCTGGGAGCCGAAGGTCTCGCTCGAAGACGGGCTGCGCCGCACCATCGAGTATTTCAGCGGGCTCACGGCGGCGTGAGCGGCCGCCTGCTCGTCACGGGCGCGGCTGGGTTCATCGGCTCGCACGTGTGCGAGACGCTCCTGGTCCGCGGTGACGAGGTGGTGGGCGTCGACAACTTCGACCCGTTCTACCCCCGTGCCGTGAAGGAGCGGAATCTCGACGGGCTGCGCCGGACCAAAGGCTTCCGGTTCGTCGAGGCTGACATCCTGCGTGATGCGCTGCCGCTCGACGGCGTGTCGGTCGTACTGCACCTCGCGGCTCGTCCCGGGGTGCGCCCCTCGCTCGAAGACCCCGCGTCCTACGGCGAGACCAACGTGACCGGCACGGTGCGGGTGCTCGAGGCGGCGCGGCGCGCGGGTGTGCGGCGGATGGTGTTCGGCTCGTCGTCATCGGTGTACGGCGACGCCACGCCCGCCCCCTTCGCTGAGGACGCGGCGGCCGTGTGGCCCATCTCCCCGTACGCCGCCAGCAAGCGCGCCGGGGAGCTGATGGCGTATGCGTTCGCGCACCTCTACGGCATGCAGATCGCCTGCCTCCGGTTTTTCACGGTGTACGGGCCGCGCCAGCGGCCCGACCTCGCGATCCATCGGTTCACCCATCTCATCGCCTCCGGCCAGCCGATCCGGATGCACGGGGACGGGTCGAGCGAGCGCGACTATACCTATATTACGGATTGCGTGGATGGCGTCCTGGCCGCCGTGGAATGGACCGCCCGGCCGCGGCCGGGGGGGGGGCTCGCCGAGCCGATCAATATCGGCGGCGGGGCGCGCGTGCGGCTCGACCACTTGATCGAGCTGATCGGACGAACGTTGGGGCGCGAGGTGCGGATCGAGCGCCACGGCGAGCAGCCGGGCGACGTGCGGCTCACCGCGGCGGACCTGCGGCGTGCCGAGCGGGAGCTCGGATACCGGCCCGCGGTCGGCATCGAGGAAGGCATTGGGAAATTCGTTCGCTGGTATGAGGCGATCCATGGACGTCAGCGCTGAACATCTCGTGGAGCAGGCCCGGGATCGGTTCCAGCTGCAGGACTACTACGGCGCCATCCACCTCCTCGAGGAAGTGGTGGCGGCGGGCCGCGCGTTCGCCGATGCGCACCACATGCTCGGCCTGTCCTACTCGCTGGTGGGCCAGCAGGAGCAGGCCCTCACGCAGCTGGACCGCGCCCTGGGCTTGAACCCCCACTACGTCGAGGCGTTGGTGCACCGCGCCATCGTCCTGAACGAGTTGGGCCGGGAAGCCGAGGCGGACGCCGCGTTCCGGCGCGCCGCGCAGGTCGGGGGTGAGCCGCGGCAGGGCTTCCCGGCCCACGTGGCCGCGAAGCTGGCCAATCAGCACGCGGCGCTGGGCGACGCGTACCTCGGGGCCGGAGGCTTGACGCAGGCGATCGGGGAGTACCAGGAGGCGCTCACCTTGGGGCCGGCGTTCCACGACCTGCGGTACAAGCTGGGGCGCATGCTGCTCGAGGCCGGCCGCGCGCTCGACGCGCGCGAACACTTCGAGATCATCGTGCG
>DATNOH010000178.1:0-3297 GCA_035601435.1 Gemmatimonadales bacterium
CCGCCACCGCCTCCCCCCCCCCCACCGCCACCACCGCCACCACCGCCACCACTGCCGCCACCGCCGCCACTGCCACCACCGCCCGGAGCGCCGGCTGGGCGCTCCTCGTGTGCCGGCTCGCCCCCCGCGTGCGCCGTCTCCACCGGTCCGACCGTGCCGTTCGTCATTAGAGCTCCAATCCGCCTTTGCGGGCGCCGTCGGCCACCGCCTTCACGCGCCCGTGATACTGATAGCCGCCGCGGTCGAACACGACCTTGGTGATCCCCTTCTCCTTGGCCTTGGCCGCGAGCAGGCGTCCCAGCCCGAAGCTCTTGGCGGTCTTGCCCTTGCCGTCGACCTGGAGGCCCTCGGAGGTGTCTGCGGCCCCGACCAGTGTGACGCCACGTCCGTCGTCCACGATCTGCGCGTAGATGTGCTTCGAGGAGCGGAACACGACCAACCGCGGCCGCTCCGCGCTGCCCGCCACTTTACGGCGCACCCGGAGGTGCCGCCGGTAACGGCGGCTGGCCTGCGTCCGCACTTTATGAATCGTTCGCATGGTCTATTTCGCCGCCTGGGCGGTCTTGCCGGCCTTGCGCCGAACCTGCTCGCCCACGTAGCGGATCCCTTTGCCTTTGTAGGGCTCGGGCGGCCGGATCGCGCGGATCTCCGCCGCAACCTGGCCCACGAGCTCCTTGTCCACGCCCTCGATCTTCACGAGCACGTTGTTGTCCACCGAGATCTTGATCCCCTGCGGCGCGTGATACGGCACCGGATGGGAGAAACCGACCACCAGCTGCACGCCGAACGGCTTCGGCTCCGCCTTGTAGCCCACCCCTTGGATCTCGAGCGCCTTCGCAAACCCCTTGGTGACGCCGTCCACCATGTTGGCGACGAGCGTGCGGGTGAGTCCGTGGAGCGCCTTGTGCCGGCTCTCATCGGACGGCCGTCGCACGACGATCGTCTCGCCCTCCACCGCCACGGCCAGCTCGGCGTGGATCAACCGGCTGATCTCGCCTTTCGGGCCCTTCACGGTAATCCGCGTCCCGTCGAGCTGGGTGGTTACGCCCTTGGGAATGGGGATTGGCTTCCTGCCGATGCGCGACATGGGCCCGTCCTCCTACCAGACCAGCGCGAGCAGCTCGCCGCCGATGCGGGCGGTGCGCGCTTCGCGGTCCGTCATGAGCCCCTGCGGCGTCGAGAGAATCGCCATCCCGAGGCCGTTCTTGACGCGGGGGATCTCGCGCGCCTTGACGTAACGGCGCAGGCCCGGGGCGGATACGCGCTGCAGCTCGCGGATCACCGGGGCGTCGTTGTGATATTTGAGGTAGAGCCGCAGCAGCCCGTGACGCCCATCGTCCAGCACCTTGAAGTCCTGGACGTAGTGGTTGTCGCGGAGCAGCCGCGCGATCTCGACCTTCAGCTTCGACACCGGCATATCGACCCGGCGGTGGCCCGCCTGGCAGGCGTTACGCACCCGGGTAAGCATGTCGGCAACGGGATCAGTCATACTCATCTCTTGTTCCGTCCTTTTACCAACTGGCTTTGCGCACGCCGGGAATCTCCCCGCGCAGCGCGAGCTCGCGGAAACAAATGCGGCACAACCGGAACTTTCGGAGCGTGCCCCGGCTGCGGCCGCAGCGCTGGCACCGGTAGTAGCCGCGCACTTTGAACTTCGGCTTCCGCTTGACCTTCTCCATCCACGCCTTCTTCGCCATCCGATGTTCTCCTAAGCGACCGCGACGGGGGCTTCGCCCCGGAAGGGCATCCCCAGCTCGCGCAGCAGGGCCAGGGCCGTGTCGTCCCGCCCGGCGCTGGTCACGAACGTGATATCCATCCCATGGATCTTCTCGACCTTGTCGTAGTCGATCTCCGGGAAGATCATTTGCTCCTTGATGCCGATCGTATAGTTGCCCCGGCCGTCGAAGCTGTCGGTCGGCAGCCCGCGGAAGTCGCGCATGCGCGGCACCGCGATCGTGATGAACCGGTCCAGAAACTCGAACATCCGCGCCGCGCGCAACGTCACCGAGCAGCCGACCGGCATGCCCTCGCGCAAATTGAAGTTGGCGATCGCCTTCTTGGCGCGCGTCACCACCGGCTGCTGGCCGGTAATGGCGGCGAGCTCGGCCACGGCCGACTCGAGCGCCTTGGGGTTCTTGGACGCATCCCCCATCCCCACGTTGAGCACGATCTTCACGAGCTTGGGGACCTCGTGGGGATTCGTCAGCCCGAACTGCTGCGCCAGCTTCGACCGCACCCGCTGCGCGTAGTATTCGTGCAGGCGGGGCGGGGGCGCCGGCTCCGGTGGCGGGCCTTCCGGCTCGGCCGGCGCCGGCTTGCCCTCGGCCGGCTTTTTGCCCTTCTGCTTGTCCTTCTGCTTCTCCTTCTGCTTCGGCTGGGGCGCCGCCGGGGCCTCCGCCGGAGTCACGTCGGCAGCCTTCGGCTCCTGACCCTGGGGTGCTTCCCCCGGGTCAGCCGGCCGGGCCTGCTTCGGTTCCTGCTCTTTCGCGTCCGCCATGGGCTATTTCGCTTTCACGCGCGGAATCGGCTGGCCGGACTTCACCGCGATCCGCTGCACCGTGCCATCCTTGTCCGCGCGCCGCCGCACCCGCGTGGGCTCCCCGGATTTGGGGTCGAGCAGCATGACCTTCGAAGCCGCGATCGGCGCCGTCAGCTCGATGATGCCGCTCTCGTCGTTCGGGTTGGTGGCGCGTTTGTGCTTCTTCACGATGTTCACGCCCTCCACCTCCACCCGGAATTCCGTGGGAAACACGCGGAGCACTTTCCCTTCCTTGCCGCGATGCTCGCCCGAGATTACGCGCACCGTGTCGCCCTTCGCGATGTGCATCTTATGGCGCTCAGGCTCTCGGCGCTCGGCGCGGACGCGGCTCTTCTTGTAGACCAGCGGCTTCATGTCAGATCACCTCCGGCGCGAGCGAGACGATCTTCATGAACCGCTTGTCGCGCAGCTCGCGCCCTACCGGTCCGAAAATGCGGGTCGCGCGCGGCTCGCCCTGATCGGTGATGAGCACCGCGGCGTTCTCGTCGAAACGGATGTAGGAGCCATCCTTGCGCTTGGTCTCCTTGGCCGTGCGTACGATCACCGCCTTCACCACCTCGCCCTTCTTGACCTGGCCGGTGGAAATGGCGTCCTTGATCGTCACGACGACGATGTCACCCAGCCCCGCGTAGCGGCGCTTGGACCCGCCGAGCACGCGGATCACGAGCGCTCGCCGCGCGCCCGAGTTGTCCGCGATCTTGAGAATCGATTCCTGCTGTACCACGGTTCCCCCTCCTGGTCCCCGCCGCTACTTCGCG
>DATNOH010000179.1:0-2601 GCA_035601435.1 Gemmatimonadales bacterium
ACCTATCCCGATCGCGCCATCCGGGTGGCGTTCACGCGCCCCTTCATCGATTCGGGGATCTCGGTACTCGTCAGCAAGAAGAGCGGCATCAAGACGCTGGCCGATCTCAACCAGGACAAGTTCACGGTGGCGAGCCTGAACAATCCGCAGATGGCCGATCGCGCCAAGCGCTTCTTTCCCAAGGCCAAGGCCCTGACCTTCGACACGCCCGCGGCGCAATTCTTGGCCGTGCGGAGCGGGCGGGCGAATGCGCTGCAGATCGACACCCCGTCGGCGGAGTACTGGGCCGCGCAGAACAAGGACGAGATGGACGTGCTACCCGGCCTGCTGGGCGCCTCGCAGAACAACGGGGTCTTCCTGAAGCCCGGCGACTTCAAGTGGTGGCTATGGCTCGACACCACGGTGGCGGAGCTGCGCACGGGATCGTGGTATCCCCAGTACGCCGAGATCTATCAGAAATGGTTCGGCAAGAATCCACCGCCCCAGAAATTCTACCTCTCACCGTGAGCTGCTGAACCGGCGTGAGCTTCGCCCGGTGGGTGTCGATCTACGGGGCGACCTACTGGACCGGGCTGGCCTGGACCGCGTTCATCGCGCTCGGGGCCAGCGTCGGCGCCATCGTCTGGGGCTGCGTGCTGCTGCTCATCCGGCTGTCGACCGGGCGGTGGGGCGCCCGCGGCGTCGATGCCTACGTGCAGCTCTTCCGCAACACGCCGGTGCTCCTGCCGATCTATCTCATCTATTTCGCGTTTCCGATGATCGGCCTGCCCTGGCCGGCGGTCGTCTGCGGCGGCCTCGCGCTGATCTTGCAGAACGGAGCCTACATCTCGGAGGTCCTCCGGGGGAGCGTGAACGCCATCGATCGCGTCCAGTTCGACGCGGCCAAGAGCCTCGGCCTGGCGCCGTGGGGCACGTTTCGAAAGGTCGTGCTGCCGCAGGTCCTCGTCTATTCGCTCCCCGCACTCGGCAACCAGGTCGTGCTCCTGCTGAAGGACACCTCGTTGCTGTCGGCCATCAGCATCACGGAGCTGACGATGCAGGCCAAGCTCCTCACGGAGCAGACGGGGGCGGCGTACGAAGCATTCATCGTCGTCGCGCTGCTCTACCTGCTGCTCGTGTCGAGCACCGAGGTCCTGTTCCGGGTCGCGCACCATGCCGTCCGGTGGCGTTAGCATGGGCCGTCGATGATCCCCCCGGGCAGCCTCGCGCTCCTCGCTCAAGGCGCGGTCGCCTCCCTCCTGCTCGCCGCGGCCGCCATCGCCGGCGGCACGGGGCTGGCCATCGTCCTCGCGGCCGGCGCCTTCTCGCGATTCGCGGCGGTGCGCGCCGCCTATCGGGTCTACGTCTACATCGTCCGCGGCACGCCGCTCCTCGTGCTGGCCCTGCTCCTCTTCTATGCCCTGCCGGCGCTCGACCTGCGCACCGGCCCGTACATCGCGGGGACCCTGGTGCTGATCATCTATACGGGCGCGCTGTTTGCGGAAGTCTTCCGCGGCGGCGTCCTCGCGATCCCGCGACCTCAGTGGGAGTCGGCCCGGAGTCTCGGGCTGCCGCCCGCGGCCATGTTCCGGAAGATCGTGGCGCCGCTGGTCACCCGCTACACGCTGCCGCCGTACATCAACGTGTGCGTCATGACCGTGAAGGCGTCGTCCGTCCTGTCCATCATCAGCGTCTGGGAGCTGACGCTGGCGGCCCGCGAGATCATCGAGCGCACCTTCGCCGTCTTCACCATCCTGGGCCTGGCCGCGGCGTTCTATTTCGTCATGTGTTTCGGCATCGACCGGCTCGGGCGCCGGCTGGAGCACCATCTGGCCCTGAAGGGCTTCGCGGGAGAACGGGCATGATCGCCATCCGCGGGCTGAGGAAATCGTTCGGCAGCGTGCGGGTGCTGCAGGGGATCGACCTCGACATCGGCGAGGGCGAGGTGGTCGCGCTCATCGGCCGGAGCGGGTGCGGCAAGACCACGCTCCTCCGCTGCATCAACTTCCTGGAGGAGTATGACGCCGGCGAGATCCGGCTCGACGGCGCGCCGCTCTGGTATCGCGCGGCTCCCGCCGGCGGCCGCCAGCGGGTGTCGGAAGGGGAGGCCCGCCGGCAGCGGCAGCAGATGGGCATCGTGTTCCAGCAGTACAACCTCTTTCCGCACATGACCGTGCTCGACAACGTCCTGCTCGGGCCCCGGTACTCGCAGCGCGTGTCGGCGGCCGAGGCGGACCAGCTGGGCCGGCGGCTGCTGGCGCGGGTCGGGCTCGAGGCCAAGATGGCGGCGTATCCCGCCCAGCTCTCGGGGGGGCAACAGCAGCGGGTGGCGATCGCCCGCGCGCTCGCCATGCGGCCGAAGGTGCTGCTCCTCGACGAGATCACGTCGGCGCTCGACCCCGAGCTGGTGGGCGAGGTCGAGGACGTGATCCGGTCGCTCCTGTCCGAGCGCATCATGATGGTGATCGTCACCCACGCGCTCCGCTTCGCCCGCGAGGTGGCGCACCGCATCGCGTACCTGTCCGAGGGGGCCATCGTGGAGCTGGGCTCGCCGGCCGAGGTCCTCGACCGGCCGAAGGATCCGAGCCTCAAGGAGTTCCTGCGGCACGTGCGCTGAGCGTC
>DATNOH010000180.1:0-8374 GCA_035601435.1 Gemmatimonadales bacterium
CGGGCTGCGGCTGGGTGATCTGGAGAATCACCTTGTGGGTGGAGCTGTCCGCGACGTTCGAGTCGGCGCTCACGGTGTAACGCTCGATCATCGTGTAAACGGTATCGCCGGCTGCGTTGCTGCGCGTGTAATCGACGTAGAAGTAACGGTTCAGCGCATAACGCGGGTGGAACGTGACACTCAGCAGGCCCTCTTCACCCCCGTACAACACGCGGCTGGTGATGTCCAGGAAGGAGGTCGTGAGCAGCTGCCCGTGCTGCACCACGCGAATACGCCCCGGTTGTTCGACGACGAACAGGCGCGCCGTGTCGCCCGTTGGGGCACTGAGATACACAGGACTGGAGAGCCCGCTCGTGACGACCGGAACGAGCCGGAGGCTGTCGCTCGTCGGCGGCGGCGCCGTCCCGGGAGCATTGTTGCACCCGAGCAGCGCCAGAACCGCGAGGGGTCCGAAACATGCCCGGTAATTGATCACTTGGGTTCCAGCAATATGGCGCCCTTGAAGCTACGGGCTGTGACCTGCGCCCCCCCCGCCCCGGTCGAAAACCGTAGCTCCAGTCCCGTGCCCCCTGCTCGGGGCCTGGGCTGCGCCTCACCCAGGTGGTTGGTGATGGTTCCGCCGATGGTGAGCAGATCGAACTCGGCGACGGTGCTCGCCGGCACGCGCAGCTCGATCGTCCCGCTCTGGCTCTCGACCTCGACCACGCCGCCCCGCCCCACTTCGCCCTCGAAGCGCACGTCCCCCGTCACGGACTCGAACCTGCCGCGCTGCACGCCGGTGCCGCCCCGCTGCCATCCCGCAGCGCGGACGACGATGCGGCCGCTCAAGGTCGAGGCACCGAGGTCCTGGCTCGCGCCCCGCAACAAGATGTCGCCGCTCACCGTCTTCACACGGGCGCGCCCCGTGCCGCCCGCCAGCTCCACGGCCGCGTCCATGGTCTCCGCAGTGACGTCCTGTGGCGTGCCGACCACGCGGATGCTCCCTCCCTGGCTCGTCAGATCGAGCGTGCCGTCCACCCCCTCGACCTCGAGGGTCGCCGTGGCCGACTTGACCCACACCGTCGCACGGCGCGGGACGTGGATCTCCAGTTCGGCGGCGCCGGGCCCGGTGTCGACCCGCAACGTCCGCACGTGCGAGTCGCCGGCCGCGGAGAATCGGCCGGCGCGGGGCTCGAGACGCCCCGACACGGCGACGCTATCGGCGTCCCAGCCGAGTACCCGGATTCTCCCGGCCGGATTCACGATGCGGACGGTCCCGCCGGGATCGAGCGGCCAACGCTCTGCGATGTGCGCCTGAGCCCTCGCCTGGCGCGCGAGCAGCGTGAGCGCCAACGCCAGCCACCCTCTCATTCTCCTCATGATTCCTCCGTCCTCATGTCAGCTCGCCGCGACGCGCACCACCCACTGCAGCAGCTCCACCTTCTGCCGCGCCGCCGCGGCGAAGAGCCCGCGCAGCTCGACGCTCGCCGGATCGCGCGCCAGCGCAGCGCGGGACTC
Source organism: Gemmatimonadales bacterium (assembly GCA_035601435.1). GTDB lineage: Bacteria > Gemmatimonadota > Gemmatimonadetes > Gemmatimonadales > GWC2-71-9 > AG41. The sequence continues at coordinate 1,498 of DATNOH010000180.1, forward strand.
CGCCATGGCGGCGTCGATGATCGCGAGATTCCGCTCGAGCAGGACGACCGTCTCGGGCCGTAGCCGCTCGCGCTCGGCAGCAAAAATGAGCCCGAGCTCGCTTGTCGTCCGGTCGAAGTCGGCCTGGACCGCTGCCCAGCCCTGCCCCGCCGGGCGGTAAGGGGCGGTCGAGGGCGGTAGCAGGCGGTAGAGGCCAAGCGCGATGACGACCGCCGCTGCGGCCGCCAAGGCAGCGCGCCACTGGAGCCGCTGCACGTTCCACGTTGCACGTTGCGCGATTCGCGTTTCGACCCCCGCCCACAGATCTCGACCCGGCTCGATGCTCTTCGGGAGGCTCGCCGCCGCTGCGGAGAGCGAGCGCAGCTCGGCCACTGCCGCGCGGCACGCGGCGCAGTCCGCCAGGTGGGCTTCGACCGAGGCCCGATCGTGAGCCGCCAGCGTGCCGTCCACGTACTCGTTGAGCTTCGTTTCCCTGTGCGGACCCGTCATCGATTCAGCGCCTCGCGCAAAAGCCGTCGCGCCCGGAACAGCTGCGCCTTGGAGGTTCCGACAGCGATGCCGGTGAGCTCGGCGATCTCCTCGTGCCGGTACCCCTCGACATCGTGCAGCACGAACACCTCCCGCGCTCCCGCAGGCAGCGCCGCGACCGCACGCTCCAGATCGAGCGCGCTGCCCGACGACGCATCAGCGCCCCCGGGTCGCTCGAGGGCCGCGGGATCGTCGCTCGTGACGACGCGTTGCTCCCGCCGCCGCTCGGCCCGCCGCCCCAAAAGCACCTCGTTCACGGTGAGCCGGTGCAGCCACGAGGAGAACGCGCTCTCGCCCCGAAAGGTGGCGAGCCGCTCCCACGCGCGAACGAACGCGTCCTGCGTCCGCTCCTCGGCCAGCGCCCGATCGGCCGTGAGGCGCAGGCAGAGCGCATACACCCGACCCGCGTGCGCACGGTACAGCGCCTCGAACGCCGTCCGGTCGCCCTGCTGCGCGCGGTGGATCAGGTCGGTCGGGTCCGAGTGCACCCCAGCGCTCCCCCCGCGAGCCGGCACGCTGCTAGGATGCCGGCCGGCACGGATTGGTTGGACTAGCTGGTGATGACAAGAGCGCTGTGCACGTGATGCCACCGCGTGAGATTCGAGGCTGAAGCCGCGGCTCGGCGTGTGCCGCTCAAGCGGCAATGCTAGGCCCGTTTACGGGCAAGTGCCGAGCCGCGAGTTCACTCGCGCACGTCGGGCGTCGGTGACTCAGGGTGACGACGGAAGCATCCCAGAGGACCGCTACGGGACTGGCCCGCTCGGCGCGGGCCGGGCGAGCAAACCGGTCGTCGAAACGCGCACCTCGAACGTCTTGGCCTGAGTGGCTGCGACGAACGTCGCCGAGCCGTACTCCGCGTCCACCAGGGGCCCGAGCAGCCGCCGCCGCGCCATGAAAAACAGGTCCACCGGCTTCGGGCGCGCGAGCTCGTACGCCGTGTGCGGTTTGTTTCGCTCGTCAACGACGTTGTTGTAGCGGCCCGCGACGCGATCCAGCTCGTACACAGTGCGGAAGCCGAGCAGGCTGGCCCACGGGTGCCACTTCAGGATGTGAGCATCCATGTAGAACGCGTCGCCCGCGAGCTCGTACATCGCGAGGCGGCGGTCAGGTAGAGTGATGGTGGCGCGGAAGTGCTGCGGCGAAACGGGCTCGGTGCGCACGGTGGCCGCCAAGTCCTCGAAGGTCAGCGCGCGGTAGCCCTGGAGGCCCAGCGTCAGCGTGGCCGCCAACGCGGCGAGCGCCAGCAGGAGCAGCGCCACGAGACCCCGAATCGTCCCGCCCAGCCAGCGGCGCTCGCGGCTCGCCCGTAGCGCCGTCACGCCCACGGCGCCTCCGAGCACGAGCAGGCAGACGGCGGAGACGACGAGGGTGATGGTCATGGGGGCCGTCTAACCTAGCAATTATCTTTCGGTCATGCCCGCGAGTGATTCCGGCATCCGCCTCCTCATCCCCCCGCCGTCCGATTGTGCCGACATTTTGAGCCCCGCCGCACTCCACTTGCTTGGCGCGCTGGCCCGACGCTTCGAGCCGGAGCGCCAGCGGCTGCTGGCCCGGCGCCGCGAGCGCCAGCGGGAGCTCGATGCCGGTCGCTTGCCAGACTTCCTACCCGAGACGAAGGAGATCCGCGACGGCGACTGGACGGTCGCGCCGATTCGCCCCGACCTGACCGACCGCCGCGTCGAGATCACCGGGCCCGTGGAGCGCAAGATGATGATCAACGCCCTCAACTCCGGGGCGAACGTCTTCCTGGCCGACTTCGAGGATGCCAACGCGCCCACGTGGGAGAACAACGTGCGCGGCCAGCAGAACGTGCGCGACGCGGTGCGGCGGACCATCGTCTACACGAACCCCGAGGGGAAGCGGTACGCACTGGAGCCCAAGATCGCGACCCTGTTCGTGCGGCCCCGCGGGTGGCACCTGGTCGAGAAGCACCTCGTCGTGGACGGGCAGCCGATGTCTGCGTCGCTGTTCGATTTCGGACTCACGTTCTTCCACACCGCCGCGGCGCTGGTGGCGAGCGGCTCGGGTCCGTATTTCTATCTCCCGAAACTCGAGAGTCATCTCGAGGCGCGCCTCTGGAACGACGTCTTCCTATTCGCGCAGGACGCGCTCGCCATCCCCCGCGGCACGATCCGCGCGACGGTGTTGATCGAGACGATCCTCGCGGCCTTCGAGACGCACGAGATCCTGTGGGAGCTACGCGACCATTCGGCCGGGCTCAACTGCGGACGCTGGGACTACATCTTCAGCTACATCAAGAAACTGCGCCGCCGCCCCGAGTGCGTGCTCCCCGACCGCGCGCGCGTCACGATGGAGCAGCCGTTCCTGCGCGCCTACGCGGACCTGGTGGTCCAAACCTGTCACCGCCGCGGGATCCACGCCCTGGGCGGCATGGCGGCGCAGATTCCCATCAAACGCGACGCGGCCCTGAACGCGCAGGCGCTCGAGAAGGTCCGCCAGGACAAGCTGCGGGAGGTGCGCCAGGGGCACGACGGCACCTGGGTCGCGCACCCCGCGCTCGTCGCCATCGCGCGCGAAGTGTTCGACACGCACATGTCCGGGCCCCACCAGATCGCTCTAAAGCGGGAGGACGTGCGCGTCACCGCGCGCGATCTGCTGGCGACGCCCGCCGGGGAGATCACCGCGGACGGCCTGTACACGAATCTGAGCGTCGCGCTGCAATACCTCGCGGCGTGGCTCGATGGCATGGGCTGCGTGCCCATCAACAATTTGATGGAGGATGCCGCGACGGCCGAGATCTCCCGGGCACAGGTGTGGCAGTGGCTACACCACGGCGCGCGCTTGCAGGATGGTCGCCCCGTAACTGCCGCTCTGGTGCAACAAATTATCGCCGAATTGGTGAGCGTCCTACCTGAACGGGTGGGTGCGGCCGGCCCGAGCCCCGATAAGTTTTCGCTGGGAGGCCGGATGCTGGCCGAGCTCGCCACCGGCGCGGAGTTTGCGGAGTTCCTCACGACGGTAGCATACGACTACGTGGACTGACACCGCTCGACCCATCACGGATAGAAGCCATGGATAAGCAGCAGGTCATCAGCTCTCTAGAGCAGGCATGGAAAACGGGGAGCCGCTGGAAGGGCGTCACCCGACCCTACACGGCGGCCGACGTGTACCGCCTGCGCGGCTCGATCGATATCGAGTATTCGCTCGCCCGGTACGGCGCGGCGCGCCTATGGCAGGTGTTCCAGGATGACGATTACGTCGCCGTGCTGTCCGCGGTCACGGGCAATCAGGCGATTCAGCAGGTGCAGGCGGGGCTCAAGGCGATCTACGTGAGCGGCTGGCAGGTGGCCGCCGACGCGAATAACGCGCTCGAGATGTACCCCGACCAGAGCCTCTATCCCTCCGATTCCGTTCCCGCCCTGCTGCGTCGCCTCAACAACGCCCTCAAGCGCGCCGACGAGATCGCGCACCTGAAAGGCGACGACTCGACCTACTGGTTCGCGCCGCTCGTGGCCGACGCCGAGGCGGGGTTCGGCGGGCCGCTGCACGCGTTCGAGATCATGAAGAACATGATCGACGCCGGGGCCGCCGGGGTGCACTTCGAGGACCAGCTCGCGTCGGTGAAGAAGTGCGGTCACCTGGGCGGCAAAGTGCTGGTGCCGACCAGCGAGTTCATCACCAAGCTGGTGGCGGCGCGCCTGGCGACGGACGTGTGCGGGGTGGACACGATCCTGATCGCGCGCACCGACGCCAACAGCGCCACGCTGCTCACCAGCGACTGCGACGAGTACGATCAGCGCTTCGTCACCGGCGAGCGGACCGCCGAGGGATTCTTCCGGGTGCGGGACGGCGTAGACGCGGCCATCGCGCGGGCGCTCGCCTACGCGCCATATGCCGACCTGCTCTGGTTCGAGACCTCGAAGCCCGATCTCGGCGAAGCGACGAGGTTCGCCGCGGCGATCCATGCGAAGCACCCGGGCAAGATGCTCGCGTACAACTGCTCGCCCTCGTTCAACTGGCGCAAGCACTTGAGCGACGCCCAGATCGCCGCATTTCAGAAGGAGCTGGGCGCCCTGAACTACAAGTTCCAGTTCGTCACCCTGTCCGCGTTCCACGCGCTGAACCACAGCATGTTCGAGCTGGCGCGGGCGTACAAGGACCGGGGCATGGCCGCCTACGCCGAGCTACAGAACCGCGAGTTCGCCTCGGAGAAGGACGGCTACGCGGCGGTTCGGCACCAGGAGTTCGTGGGCGTCGGCTACTTCGACGAGATCACCCAGATCGCGACCGGCGGGCAGTCGTCCGTGACGGCAATGGAGGGCTCGACGGAGCAGCAGCAGTTTCACGAGCCCTCGCCCGAGCGCCGGAAGAAGGTCGCCGGGCGCTGAGGCGCGATGGTGCGAGGAGCATGGAGAGCCGGGCGGCGCGATGCCGACCGGCTCTCGTCGTTGACAGGTTTGGCGCCGTACCTACCTTGGTTGCCATGAAGCGCTCGACGCTGTACAGCCTAGCCGCCCTCCTGGCCGTCGCCGCGCTGTTTTTCTTCATGACCACCGCTCGGGCCAAGGTGCAATGTCGTGTATGCATGGAGTTCCGCGGCCGGACCAACTGCGCCGCAGCGGCGGGGCAGACCGAGCAAGCCGCCCGGGAAGGAGCGCAAAGCACCGCGTGCGGCCCCATCGCGAGCGGCATGGACCAGCAGATTGAGTGCGGGAGATCGGCGCCGCAGCTCACGGAATGTCATGCTCGATGACGGCATTCGACCTCTCATTGCCCCGCACCCCCGTCCCCGCCAATCTGTCGCTGACGCAGGGTGCGACCCAGTCGGGCCAGATCTTCGTGATGGAGCGCGTTCCGCACCACGATGGTCCGGAGACGGTTCTCGAGCTCCTGAACCGGCCGGAAGGCTTCTTCGCGTTCCGGCCCGCGGCAAACCACGACGTGCTGCTCATCTCGAAAGTGCAAACGGTCTCGCTCTCGGTCGATCGCCAGGCGCCGATTGCCGACCCGGCCCGGCTCTCGGCCGCGAAGATGCTCGGCGTCGAGCTGGTCCTCACGGGCGGCTCGAAGCTCGGGGGCTGGGCCAGCGCCGAGCTGCCCGAGCACCACGCGCGCCTGCTCGATTACCTTAACGCGTCCCGTGACCCGTTCTTCGCGGTGTGGACCCATGCGGCCACCCACTACGTCAACCGCGCGTACGTGCTGTACGCGCGCCCACTGAGCTAGGCCATGCCCGCGCGGATCGATCCGTTCGTCGACGTGCTGCTCCGGGAGCAGGGCGATCAGCTGTACCTCCTGCCGGACGAGCCGGTCACCATGGTGAAGGACGGCAAGCCCCGGAAAGTCAGCCGGCAGCCGCTCACCGATCAGCACATTTACGCTCTGCTCGTCGAGGTGGCGCCGTCCGAGTCGGCCAACCACATCGATCAGATGACCGAGACGGAGTTCGAGTACATCGCGGACCGCGGCATGGTCCGGGTGCGGATCGTGCCCGACATGGGGCGGCTGACGGCCATGGTGGCCCCCATCGGGAATTCCGCGGGAGCCCCGGCGGCCCAGCGGGCACCCGCCAACCAGGAAGTGCGGGCCCCCGCCGCAGCTCCACCGCGCCCTCCCAAGCCGTCCGCGATTGCCGCCGCACCCATGGTCGAGGCGTCGGGCGCGACCCCCGGCGGCACCGCCCCGCCCCAGGGCTTGCCCGCCGACTTCGCCGCGCAGTACAAGGGCGCCGAACGGGCCCTGGGGGAGCTGCTCAAAGCGCTGGTGCAGTCGGCCTCGTCGGACCTGCATTTGCGCGTGGGCGAACCGCCGGTATTCCGCACGCACGGGGAGATGAAGCGCCAAGCGACACCGCCACTCACGTCCGACCAGCTCGAGGTCATGCTCTTGTCGGTCATGCCGGAGCGCAACCGCGGGGAATGGAAGGAGACGGGAGACTCGGACTTCGCGTACGAGATCGCCGGGCTGGCCCGCTTCCGGGTGAACGCGGCGCGCGATCGCAAGGGTCCGATGGCCGTCTTCCGCGTGATCCCGGCCAAGGTCGTGAGCGTCGAGCAGCTCGGGATCTCGAAGGAGGTGCAGCAGCTCTGCTACTTAACGAAGGGTCTCGTGCTCGTCACCGGACCGACCGGCTCGGGGAAATCCACCACCCTGTGCGCGCTGATCGACCTGATCAACCGCACGCGCACGGACCATATCATCACGATCGAGGATCCGATCGAGTTCGTGCACGAGAACAAGAAGTGCGTCATCACGCAGCGGCAAGTGGGCATACACACCGACAGCTTCAAGCGGGCGCTGCGCGCGGCACTGCGGGAGGACCCGGACATCGTGCTGGTGGGCGAGATGCGCGACCTCGAGACCATCGCCATCGCGATCGAGACCGCCG
>DATNOH010000181.1:0-14598 GCA_035601435.1 Gemmatimonadales bacterium
CCCCACGACGCGCAAGGACACTTCGAACAGTTCCTCCAAGCTCTTGACACACAATAGGTAAGCCCGTATGTTGGCGCCTCGTCTTGACTGCCCTTGGGCCCTTCAAGGGGGATGGATGACGAAGGCCGACCTGGTCGAAAATGTCACCGCACAGATCGCTCGCACCGCCGGTCCTCTGATTTCCAAAAAGGACTGCGCACGCGTGGTTGACTCCTTTCTCGACGCGGTCAAAGCGGCGCTGGCTGAACAGCATAACATTGAGATTCGCGGGTTTGGGACGTTCAAGATCCGCCAGCGCAAGACTCGCATGGCGCGTAATCCGCGCACTGGTGACCCAGTGGAAGTCGCCGCGCGACCAGTGCCTGTCTTCAAGCCCAGCAAGGAGTTGCGTGCCATGGTGGCGGAGGCGAGCGAGCGCGTCACGCCCTGAGCGCCTGGTCCAGGAGCTAAGGTCATCCCAAGGGGCCCGGACTAAGCGTCTGGGCCGCTTCGTTTTGCGCGGGGTAGTAGTCAAACCCTCCCACCGACCGGAGTCGTTCGTGCGTTATTTGCTTCTGCTCCTCGTCGCCGTCCCACTGTCCGCTCAGACCCCAGCGCCAGTCAAGTACGAAGTCTCGATTCCGTCGCCCGCGGCGCGCCTGTTTCATGTGACCGCCGAGTTCCCCGCGCGCGGCAAGGACACGCTCTATGTGTCTCTCCCCGCGTGGAGCCCCGGCAGCTACGAGATCCAGAACTACGCGCGCTACGTGCGACACTTCGGCGCGAAGAGCGCGCAAGGCCAGCCGCTGTTCTGGGACCGGCTCGACAAGGACACGTGGCGCGTCGTGACCGGCAAGAGCGATCGCGTGACGGCGGAGTTCGACTACTTCGCGGACACGACCGACCTCTCGCTCGCACGCATTTCAGGTGACTTCGGGCAGTTCCTCGGGACCAATCTGTTTCTCTACGAGGAGCAGCAGCTGGCGCGACCAGCCGAGGTACGATTCACGCTGCCCGCTGGGTGGCAGGTGACCACGGCGCTGCGGGGCAGCGGGAACGGGCCCTACACCGCGCCCACCTATCACGAGCTCGTGGACGCCCAGACCTTCGTCGGGAAGTACAGCCTCGATTCGCTGCGGGTGGACGGCAAGTCGATCCGGATCGCGGTATGGCCGGCCGACGCCTACAGCACGGCGGTGCAGCGGAACATGCGGACGGCGGTCGAGAAGATCGCGAAGAGCGAAAATGCGTTGTTCGGCGGCCCGCCCTACGAGCACTACACGGTGTTCTTCAACGTGATCCGTGAGCCGATCAGCTTCGGGGGCGGGTTGGAGCACAGCGCCTCGCAGTTCGACATCATGCCGCAGGGCGCGTTCGCCGATCCGCTCGGGAATTTCGGCGACTTCATGGTGCCGCTCATGTCGCACGAGTATTTCCACCTGTTCAACGTGAAGCGCATCCGGCCCGCCGAAATGTGGCCGTACGACTATCACGCCGAGCAGTACACTCCGTTGCTCTGGTGGTCGGAGGGCGTGACCGACTACTACGCCGATCTCACCAACATCCGCTCCGGTCTGTGGAGCACGGAGCAGTTCCTGGGCAATGCCGCGCAGGACATGCAGCAAGTCGAGTCCGCCCCGGAGCCGTGGAGCGAAGAGGACGGCAGCGTGGCCACCTGGATCCACGAAGTCTTCGTGAACAGCTCGCAGCTGTATTACCCGAAGGGCGCGCTGACCGGGATGCTGCTCGACGTGGCCATCCGGGACGCGACGGACAACCGCAAGAGCCTCGACGACGTCACGCGGGCCCTCTACACGCGCTACTACCAGCGAAACAAGGGCTTTACGACGGCAGACCTGCTCGGCTTGCTGCGGGAGGTCGGGATCCCGGACGCGGACGGCTTTTATCAGCGCTACATCAACGGCCGGGAGCCGCTCCCCTATGAGACCGTGCTCCCCGAGGCCGGCATCGCGGTCGCGCGCAAGACTCAATCCACGCCGTTCCTGGGCGTGAACGCCCAACCGGGGGACTCGGGCAAGCTCGTGGTGCAAAGCCTGGTGCCCGGCAGCGCCGCGGAGACAGCCGGGCTCGAGCCCGGCGACGTGCTGCTCAAGGTGGGTGAGGTCGAGACCCGACCGGACGAAGACTGGGGGGTGAAGTTCCGCGACCGCTACCGGGGCCAGGCGGGAGCGCCGCTCGCTATCAGCGTGACCCGTGGCGGCCGGGCGCTGAGTCTGAGCACGCAGGTGCGCGAGCGCACGCTGGTATCGTTCTCGCTCACGCCCGCGGCAGCGCCGAGCGCCAAGCAGGCAAAGGTCTGGCGCGGCCTCGCGACCGGTTCCACCGGAAACTGAAGCGGGCTATCTTGCGAGCGACCGTGGCTACCGCGATGCCGATAACCGTGCGGGTCCGGTTCTTTGCCCGCTACGCGGAGCTGGTGGGACGCTCCGAGGCCGCGGTGTCGCTGCCGCCGCCGGCGACCGTGGGGGATGTGGTGCGGCGGGTGCGCGAAGACTTGCCAGGCGCGCGGGCGTTGCCCGAACGTCCGCTCGCGGCCGTGAACATGAAGCACGTCAAGCTGGAGGCCCAGGTGCAATCTGGGGATGAGGTGGCGTTGTTGCCGCCGATCGCCGGAGGGTGACCGAATGCGGAGTGCGGAGTGCGGAGTGCGGAATTGAACGCCATGAGCTACCTGACGCGCTCCCCCATCTCCGTGGATGTTCTGGTCGCCGAGGTCTCGTCCTCCGCATGCGGCGGTACCTGTCTGTTCCTCGGTACCGTGCGCAACGGGCGCGACGAACAGGGGGTGACGGCGATCGAGTACTCGGCGTACGAAGACATGGTGGACGCCGAGTTCGGCCGGCTCCTGGCCGATGCACGGGGTCGCTGGCCGGAGGCCCGCATCGCCGTGCGGCACCGGCTGGGCACGATCCCCGTCGGGGAGGCGAGCATCGCGATCGTCGCCGCGGCACCGCATCGCGCCCAGGCGTTCGAGGCCTGCCGCTACGTGATCGAAGGGGTGAAACAGCGGATCCCCGTGTGGAAGAAGGAGCTGCGAGTGGATGGCAGTGAAGTCTGGGTTGACCCTGCCGGTCATCCTACCGCCAAGCCGTCGCATGTCTGACGCCGTCCGCGACACGCTGCGGCGCCCGCTGGCGAGCCTGCGGCTGTCCGTGACGGACCGCTGCAACCTGCGCTGCCGCTACTGCATGCCGGAAGACGAGTACGTGTGGCTGCCGCGGACCTCGATCCTCAGCTTCGAGGAAATCGACCGGCTCACGAGCGTGTTCACCGGGCTCGGCGTGCAAAAGGTGCGGCTCACGGGCGGCGAGCCGCTGCTGCGGCACGACCTCCCGACGCTGGTCGCAAAGATCGCGCGCAACCCCCGCGTGAACGACCTCGCCATGACCACGAACGGGCTGCTGCTCGGAAAGCAGGCCGCCGCCTTGCGGGCCGCGGGTCTGCAACGGGTGACGGTGAGCCTGGACACGCTGCGCCCCGAGCGCATGCTCGCATTCGCGAAAAGCGCGCGGCACGCCGACGTGCTCGAGGGCATCACGGCGGCGCAGCAAGCCGGGTTCGACAGACTCAAGCTCAACGCCGTCGTGATCCGGGGATTCAACGACGACGAGCTGGCCGACCTGATCGAATTCGCGCGCGCCCACGCCGCCGAAGTACGGTTCATCGAGTACATGGACGTGGGCGGCGCGACGCGCTGGTCCCCGGACCAGGTCGTGTCCCAGCGAGAGATGCTGGACGTGCTCGCCCGGCGCTATGGCGCGATCGAGCCGGTGCACGCGACCGGGGACGACGACCGGGCCCCGGCCGAGCGGTTCCGGCTCGGGGACGGGACCACGTTCGGCATCATCGCCTCGGTCACCGCGCCCTTCTGTCGGACCTGCGACCGCAGCCGGATCACCGCCGACGGGACATGGTTTTTGTGCCTGTATGCCCGCGCGGGGGTCGACCTGCGCGAGCGGCTGCGCCACGGCGTTTCGGATGACGAGCTGGCGACCCTCATCCGGGAAACCTGGCAGGGTCGTACGGACCGCGGGGCGGAGGAGCGGCTCGGCGTAGCGGACCGAGGGGCATTGTATCGCATCGATTCGCTGCGCGCCGATCCTCACCGGGAGATGCACACCCGCGGCGGCTAGCAGTAGCTTTACTCCCCATGATAAACAAGATCACCGTCGTCGGCGCCGGCAACGTAGGCGCCACCGCCGCCCAACGCCTCGTCGAGAAAGAGCTCGCGCGTAGCGTCGTCCTCGTCGATGTGATCGAAGGCGTGCCCCAGGGCAAAGCGCTCGATCAGTGGCAGTCGGCGCCGATCGAAGGATTCGATACGCGGGTTTCGGGCGCGAACGACTACACGCCGGCCGCGGGCAGCGAGCTCGTCGTCGTCACCGCCGGTATCGCGCGCAAGCCCGGCATGAGCCGGGACGACCTGGTCCGTACCAATGCCGACATCGTGAAGCAGGTCGCCCTCCAGATCAAGCAGCATTGCCCCAACGCCATCGTCCTGGTGGTCTCGAACCCGCTCGACGTGATGTGTTGGGTCGCGAAACAGGTGACGGGATTCCCGCGCGAGCGGGTCATCGGCATGGCGGGCGTGCTGGACACCGCGCGGTTCCGCGCGTTTCTCGCGGAGGCGCTCGACGTCTCGGTCGAGGACATCCAGGCGATGGTGCTCGGCGGGCACGGCGACACGATGGTGCCGCTCATCTCCTACACCACCGTCGCCGGGATCCCCGTCACCCATTTCCTCAGTAAACCGACGCTCGACAAGATCGTGGAACGCACCCGCAACGGCGGCGCCGAGATCGTCGCCTTCCTGAAGACCGGCTCCGCTTATTACGCCCCTTCGGCTGCCGTGGTCCAGATGGTCGAGGCCATCGTACGCGACAAGAAGCGCATTCTCCCCTGCGCCGCCTGGCTGCAGGGAGAATACGGGCTGTCGGGGATGTACTGCGGGGTGCCGTGCAAGCTGGGCCGCACCGGCCTCGAGAAGATCGTGGACGTGAAACTCTCGCCCGACGAACAGGCGGCGTTGAAGAAATCCGCCGAGGCGGTGAAGGAGACGATGGCGGCCGTGCGCCTTTAGGGCGCCAGCTTGGCCTTCCAGTAGTCCCGATTCAGCTGGGCGATGAAGTCGATAGAAATGTCCTTCGGGCACGCGGCCATGCACTCCCCGTGGTTGGTGCAGGCCCCGAACCCCTCCGCGTCCATCCGCGCCACCATGTCGACCACGCGGGTGTCGCGCTCGGGCTGGCCCTGGGGCAGGAGCCCCAGGTGCGACACCTTCGCGGCGACGAACAGCATGGCGGATGCGTTGGGGCAGGCCGCCACGCAGGCGCCGCATCCGATGCACGCGGCCGCGTCCATCGCGAGGTCGGCGTCGCGCTTGGGCACGAGCAGGGTGTTCGCTTCCGGCGCGCTTCCCGTGCGCGCGGTGATGAACCCGCCCGCCTGGATGATCCGGTCGAAGGCGCCGCGGTCCACCACCAGGTCCTTGATCACTGGGAACGCGCGAGCGCGCCACGGCTCGATCCACAGCTCGGCGCCGTCCGGGAACGAGCGCATGTGCAGCTCACACGTGGCGGTGGCGCGCTGTGGACCGTGTGGGCGGCCGTTGATCACCATGCCGCACATCCCGCAGATCCCCTCGCGACAGTCGTGGTCGAATGCGATCGGATCGTCCTTGCGCGCCAGCAGCTGCTGGTTCAAGACGTCCAGCATCTCCAGGAACGACATGTCGCGACTGACGTCGGTCATGTCGTAGCGGACGAACACCCCCGCGAGCTCGGGCCCCGGCTGCCGCCAGACGTGCAGCGTCACACGCATTACTTGTAGCTCCGTTGCGCGAGGTGGACCGCCTCGAAAGCGAGCGGCTCCTTGTGGAGCACCGGCGCTTTGCCGACGCCGGCGAACTCCCAGGCCGCCACGTAACCGAAGCGTTCATCGTCGCGCTTCGGCTCGCCGTCCGGCGTCTGGTATTCCTCGCGGAAGTGGCAGCCGCACGACTCCTCGCGCTGCAGCGCGTCGTGGCACATCAGCTCGGCGAACTCGAGAAAGTCGGCGACCCGGCCAGCGTGCTCGAGCGACTGGTTCAAGTCTTCGCCCTTGCCGCCCACATAGACGTCCTTCCAGAACTCGTCGCGCAGCGCGCCGATCCGTCCCAGGGCCTCTTTCAGTCCCGCGGCGTTCCGGGACATTCCGCATTTGTCCCACATCACGCGGCCCAGCTCGCGGTGGAACGCGTCCGCAGTCTTGCGGCCGCTCGCGGCGAGCAGCCGTCGGACCCGCTCGCCCACTTCGGCCTGGACCTGACGGAACGCCGGCTCCGCGGGGTCCACCTTGGCGAGCTTCGCCTGCGCCAGGTACTCCCCGATGGTGTACGGCAAGATGAAGTAGCCGTCGGCGAGCCCCTGCATCAGCGCGCTCGCGCCCAGCCGGTTGGCGCCGTGGTCCGAGAAGTTCGCCTCGCCGATGGCGTACAGACCATCGATCGTGGTCATCAGGTTGTAGTCCACCCACAACCCGCCCATCGTGTAGTGCGGGGCGGGGTAGATCCGCATCGGTCCCTGGAACGGGTCCTCCCCCGTGATGCGCTGGTACATCTCGAACAGGTTGCCGTAGCGTTCGACGATCACTCGACGGCCGAGGCGCGCGATGGCGTCGCGGAAGTCCAGGTATACGCCGTGCCCCCCCGGCCCCACGCCGCGCCCCTCGTCGCACACTTCCTTGGCGCGCCGCGACGCCATGTCTCGCGGCGCGAGGTTGCCGTAGCTCGGGTACAGCCGCTCGAGATAATAGTCGCGCTCCTCGTCGGGAATCTGGTTCGGCGCTCGGGTGTCGCCCTTTTTCTTAGGCACCCAGATGCGGCCGTCGTTGCGGAGCGACTCGCTCATCAACGTCAGCTTGGACTGGTGCGGTCCGGTCTGCGGGATGCACGTCGGGTGGATCTGGGTGAAGCAGGGATTGGCCAACGTGGCACCGCGTTTGTGCGCGCGCCAGATCGCCGTGACGTTGCAGCCCTTCGCGTTGGTCGACAGGTAGTACACGTTCGAGTAGCCGCCGGTGGCGAGCACCACCGCGTCGCCCGCGTGGGCGCTCACGGCGCCCGTGAGCAGGTCGCGCACGATGATGCCGCGCGCCCGGCCGTCGATCACGACCAAGTCGAGCATCTCGACGCGCCCGTCCATCCGGACGTTACCGGCGCCGATCTGGCGCGAGAGCGACTGGTAGGCACCCAGCAGCAGCTGCTGGCCGGTCTGACCGCGCGCGTAAAACGTGCGCGAGACCTGCACCCCCCCGAACGAGCGGTTCGCGAGCAGGCCGCCATACTCGCGCGCGAATGGAACCCCCTGCGCCGTGCACTGGTCGATAATGCTGGCGCTGACTTCGGCCAGGCGGTACACGTTCGCCTCGCGCGAGCGGAAATCGCCGCCTTTGATGGTGTCGTAGAACAGCCGGAACACCGAGTCGCCGTCATTCTGGTAGTTCTTGGCGGCGTTGATCCCGCCCTGGGCCGCGATCGAGTGCGCCCGTCGCGCCGAATCCTGGAAACAGAAGCAGGACACGCGGTAGCCCAGCTCGGCGAGCGATGCAGCGGCGGAGGCCCCCGCCAACCCCGAGCCGACCACGAGGATGTGCTGCTTCAGCTTGTTCGCCGGGTTGACGAGCTTGATCTCGGAGCGGTGCCGCTCCCACTTCGCGTCGAGCGGACCCTCGGGGATGCGGGAGCGCAGCTCCATGGTCAGCGCAGCATGCCGGCGAGCACGGCCACCGGAATGGAGATGTACGCGCCCGCAATCAGGACCGCGATGGCGGCCGCCGCGCCGCGACGCCAGCGGTCTGTGGGCGGCCGGTTGAGGCCCAGCGTCTGCAGCGCGCTCCAGGTGCCGTGGTACAGGTGCAGACCGAGCACGACCATCGCCGCGATGTATGCCGCCGCCACCACCCACACCCGCAGGCTCGCCACCACGTTGTGGTAGACGTCGCCCGGAACGAAGCTCGGGTTCACCCGGCCGAACGTGAGGTCGAGCAGGTGATAGATCACGTACAGGGCGATGAGCACGCCGCCCCAGCGCATGGTGCGAGCCGCGTAGGTCGTCTCGACGGCCTCGAGGCGCCGATAGCCCACCGGGCGCGCGCGCCAGCTGGCGCGCGTCGTCTCGATGGCGGCCCAGATGTGGGCCAGCACCGCGACGATCACAACGATGCGGACGATCCACAACAGCCAGCCCCGGCCGAAGAACGGGGCGCCCACGGTGCGCAGTCCCTCGGCATAGGCGTTGAAGGCCTGGGGCCCCTCGAAAATCTTCAGGTTACCGAGCAGGTGACCTACCACGAACAGAAACAGGATCACGCCGGTGACGGCCATGACGGCTTTTTGACCGACGAGCGATCGGGTAACGCCGGGGCGGGCCGAGGGTGAAGGCAGGTTGGTCATGGAACGGTGGGATGATACCTGTTCTCCCGCGGCTCGGGCAAGGCGATGGCCTGCCGATGCTATCTTTCGGGGGGAGGGGGCCACATGCTTTTGACGCTCTGCAAATCCAAGCTCCACCGCGCCACGGTGACGCAGGCGGAGCTGCACTATGAAGGCAGCATTACCATCGACACCGAGCTGCTCGCGGCAGCGGGCATCCTGCCGTTCGAGCAGGTCCAGGTGGTCGACATCGCGAACGGGGCGCGGTTCGAAACGTATGCCATCGAGGGGGCCGCGGGATCGCGTACCGTGTGCGTGAACGGCGCGGCCGCGCGACTCGTGCAGGTAGGCGATCCGATCATCGTCATCAGCTACGCTCAGATGACGCCCGACGAGGCGGCCCGCCACCACCCGACCATCGTCCTGCTCAACGCCGACAACTCGATCCGCGAGACTATCGCAGGCGATCGGACCACGCCGATCGAAATCCTGTCGGAGTCGCTTTGAGCCAGCCGGCCACCTCCACCGAGCCCCGCGCGGTGCTCCGTGACCAGGCTCCGGTCGCGACGCGCCCGGTCACCGGTCGACCCACCGTCGTCATCGTGGGCGCCGGATTCGGCGGTCTGCGCGCCGCCCGGGCGCTGCGCAAGGCGCCCGTGGACGTCGTGCTGCTGGATCGCCACAACTACCACCTGTTCCAGCCGCTACTCTACCAGGTCGCGACCGCCGGGCTCGAGCCTGAGGAGATCGCCCGACCGGTGCGCGCCATCCTGCGGCGCCAGTCCAACGCCGAGTTCCGGATGACGGAGGTGACGGGCCTCGATGCAGCAGGGAAGCGTATCGTGACCACGGACGGCCCGATCGCCTACGACTACCTCGTTCTCGCGGTGGGCGGTCAGACGAACTACTTCGGCCTCGAGAGCGTGCCGCGTCACGGGTTCGGTCTCAAGGACATCCCGGAAGCGATCCGCATCCGCAATCAGGTGTTGCACGCGTTCGAGCGCGCCATGCTCGAAGCCGATCCCGAGCGGCGCCGGGCCGAGCTGACGTTCATCGTGGTGGGTGGCGGCCCGACCGGCGTCGAGATGGCCGGAGCGCTCTCGGAGCTCATCCGGCTCGTCCTGGTCAAGGATTACCCGCGCTTGAACGTGAAGAACGTGCGCGTGCTGCTGCTCGAGGCCACCGACCGGCTGCTCGCCGCCATGCCGTCCCGGCTGCGGGAGGCTGCGGCCGAGACCCTGTGGCGCAAACACGTGGAGGTGCGATTCGGGGCCACGGTCGCGGACTACGACGGCGCTCGGGTGCTCTTGAAAAGCGGGGAGGTGATCCCGGCGCGCACGCTGGTCTGGGCGGCAGGCGTGAAGGCTGTATCCCTCACCGGCCGGCTGGGATTGCCCACGGCGCAGCAGGGCCGGATCCCCGTGGCGCCGACCCTCGACGTGCCGGGTCATCCGGACATCTACGTGATCGGCGATGCGGCCTACCTCGAAGTGGCCGGAGCCCCGCTTCCCATGATGGCACCGGTCGCGCTGCAGATGGCCGAGACGGCCGCGCGGAACATCCGGCGCCGGATTGCCGGCCAGCCGCCCGTAGCGTTCCGCTACCGCGACCCCGGCTCGCTCGCCACGATCGGGCGGAACGCCGCCGTCGCCTACATTCGCGGGTTTGCGTTCACCGGATTTCCGGCGTGGGTGGTGTGGCTGGTCGTGCACATCATCCAGCTCATTGGCTTCCGCAACAAGCTGTTCGTGCTGTTGAACTGGGCGTGGGATTACTTCTTCTACGAGCGCGCGGCTCGGCTGATCACGTCGCTGGAGTGATTCGGCGCGCGGCGTACCCGCCGCACCACCCCGTCCCAGCCGCACTCGAGACACCAACGGCGTTGTAGAGCGGGCAGCAGGCGGTCGAGGAAGCGGTTCCGCAGCGGCACCATCTCGATGCCGCAATGCGGACAGGTGGGACCCCGCGGTAGCAGCAGGTAGACCACCGCGGTGACGATCGCGACGCGCATCGCCACGGTCACGAGCAGGACCACCACGACCAGCATACTGCCTCCATCATAGTGTCCGGCCGCCCGGCCGGCCACCTCACGCCTCCTTGCTCCCCCCGGCCCCCCGCACGAACGCGAGGATGCGCCGCTCGAGCTCGGCGAGCTCGACCGGCTTGACCAGCACCCGCTCCCGCGGCACCGGGGTGTTTCCCGGCTCGGCGAGCTGCGACACATCGCCAGAGAGGAACAGCACGCGCTGCGCCAGCTCGGGTCGCTCCTCTTCGAGCTGGGCGTACAGCTCGACGCCGCCCATGCGGGGCATCCGCAGATCGGCGAGAATCACGTTCGCCGGCTGGGCTCGTAACCGGGCCAGCCCCTCCACACCGTCCGCGGCTTCGTCGACCTCGGCGCCGCGGCGCGTCAGGTACCGCACCATGGGTCGCCGTACGGCCTCCTCGTCCTCTACAATCAGCACGCGCAATCCCGCCAGCGATTTCCCGGCGGGCGGAACGTTCGGGGCAAGCGGGGCCGGTGCAGGGGCGGGGGCGGGGGCGGCGTCTGTGGAGGGAGCGGAGGGCGCCGCGACAGGAAGCGACAGAACAAAACGGGCACCGAAGCCAGGCGGCGACGTCAGGGTGAGGTCGCCGCCTGCTTCGCGGGCGATCTGCCGCGAGATATAGAGTCCGAGCCCGGTCCCGCGGCGGCCTTTGGTAGTGGCAAAGGGCCGGAACAGCCGCTGCGCGATCTCCGGCGCGACGCCTTTCCCGTTGTCCCCGACCGCAACCGACACGTTCCCATCCTGAACCCACGTGTCCACGCTGAGCTGGCGGGGGGGTGTCACGCCGCGCAGCGCGTCGATCGCGTTGGACAGGAGGTTGACCACGACCTGCTCGAGCTTAATCGCGTCGCCCAGCGCCGGCGGCAGGCTGGCGTCGAGCCGCCCGCCCACCGTGACCTCGTCGACGCCGAACCGATATGAGACGAGATCGAGCGCCCCGCGCACCACATCGTTGAGATTGACGTTCGTGACCTCGCGCTCGCTCGCACGCACGAACCGCAGCAGTCCGCGCAGCAGCTTGGTGGCGCGGCGGGCCTGGCGCAGGATCTGGGTCATCTCGCTGCGCTGCTCCCCCTCGAAGGCGGGATCGGCGAGCCGGTTTTCGGCGTGCGCCGCGATCGCCATGAGCGGATTGTTCACCTCGTGCGCCACGCCGGCGAGCAGCTCGCCGGCCGCGGCGAATCGCCCCTGCTCCTCCGCCCGGTCGCGCAGCACGCGGGTCATCGCATTGAAATGGTCGGCCAGGCGGCCGAGCTCGTCGGAGCCGTGGACCGGCACGCTTACGGTGAGATCGCCGTCGGCGACCTGCGTGAGACCGACTTCGATCTCGCGCAGCGGGCGCCACACGCGCCGGCGCACCACGAGAACCAGGAGGGGCGCCAACAGCGCGCCCAGCCCGAGCCAGAGCACCGTGTCGCCTCGCACCTCTCCGGCCGCGTCCCGCAACGCGCGCTGGCGTTCCGTGAGGTATACCCGAGCGACCCGGCTGCCGTCGGCACCGCGCTCATGGGCGACCCGCAGTAGCTGTTCGACCGTGGCGAGTCGCGCCGTGGCTTCCGTCCGCCGACCACGCTCGAGCTGCACCACGCCCTCCTCGAGCGCGTTGCCGACGCGCGAAAGCGCTCCGTCGATGCTGGCGAGCGCTACACCGAGCTCATGCGGGATGGCGGCGCCCGTGGACACCTGCAACGGCGCACGCCCGACTGCCGCGAGGTCATGCAGCAGCCTCAGC
Organism: Gemmatimonadales bacterium; assembly: GCA_035601435.1. Classification (GTDB taxonomy): domain Bacteria; phylum Gemmatimonadota; class Gemmatimonadetes; order Gemmatimonadales; family GWC2-71-9; genus AG41. Next base: position 12,191 of record DATNOH010000181.1, read on the forward strand.
GAATCAGGGCTGGGCCGCGGACTGTGCATGAGGTCCCGCACGATGGCGACCGCCCGGTTGAGCGCGCTGTCGCGTCGCGCGAAGGCGGCGCTGACGGTGGTGATCGCTTCGGTGGCGGCGCCGAGTGCCAAGGCAGGACGACTGACGCGGAAGAACAGGTAGACGGGAAGGGCGGCGGCATACGCACCGGCTGCGAGAGCGACGACGAGCAGCGTCACCCGCAGGCTGAACGCCCGCCTCACGGCTGAAGCAGCCATTCGACGGGAGTCACGGGAATAGCAGCGCGAGCTTACCGCACATGAAGGTCGTCGCCATAACGACCCGCCTAAGATACGCGCCTGCCCCGCGCTGACTAGCGGGGCCGCGACGCAGCGGCCACATTTGCAGCATGGCGACCGATGGCGGCGACCGGATGAAAATCGTGATCGGCTACGCGGTGTGGGCTACGCTGTGCGCCGTCGTGGCCGGAGTGGCGATCTCACTCATCCACACGTGGTTCTTCAGCTACCACGCGACCCGGCCGGGATTTTGGCGGACGTTGCTCGAAGATGCTGCTGTCACGGTCGGCATCGCCGCGGGGCAGGGTGCGGTCGCCCTGGTGACCGGCAGCGTGCTCACTCAGCTCGGACGCGGGTTGCATGCCACCGTTCTCCTCGGTCTGCTGGTCGGGCTGTTCGACTTCCTGATGAACTTCCTTCAGATGGCCGTGCCTCGGACCGAGCTCGGCTGGGTCCCTGATCTCGTGATCCTTGCTGGGGTCACGATCGCCATCACCATCTTGGGATCCCGCGCGGCGACCGCTCCCTCGCCTCCGCCGTGAGCGACGCGCCGCACGACGCCTTGCAGCGACTCGAGCGGCGCGTCGAGGTGCTGGAGCAGATGATGCGGCGACTGGTCGCGCCCGGCGCCGCCGTACAGCGCATCAGCGCGGCACCCGAGCCCGCCGCCGTGGCCTCGCCGCCCGCGCCCCTCGCCCGACCCCCGGAACGGCCCCACTACTCGCCTCCACCCGCCTCGGCCCCCGACCTCGAGCAATGGTTCGGCCAGCGCGGCCTGTTGTTCGTCGGCGTGCTCGCGCTGCTCACGGCGGTGGGATTCTTCCTGAAGTACGCAATCGACCGCGGTTGGATCGCCCCCGCAGTCCGCGCGGCCCTCGCCATCGCGGCCGGCATCGGTGTGGGCACCTGGGGGGAAGCGCGCGTGCGCGCCGGCCTGCGGCGCTACGGCGCGGCGATGATCGGCGCGGGAGGCGGACTCGCGTACCTCGGCCTGTGGGCGGCCGCCGGCCCGTACGGGCTGCTCGAGCGGCGCATCGGGGTGCTCCTGCTCGCCGCGTGCACCGTCGTCGTGACCCTGCTCGCGCTGCGGCACGAGATCGAGGGACTGGCGATCTGGGCGCTGGCCGGCGCGTACCTGGCCCCAGTCTTGCTCGCACCGCCGACGCCGAACCCGGAGGCCTTCCTCGGATACCTCGAGGTGATCGGCCTCGGCACCGGCCTGCTCGCGTACACGATGAACTGGCGTCGAGCGTTCGACCTGGCGCTCGCGGGCTATTTCCTCCTCGCCGCGGGTGGCGCGGCCCGGGTGCTGACGAGCGCGCTCGGGTGCTGGTTCCTCGCCGCCGGCGCGCTGCTCACCCTGCACGTCACGCGGCGGCGCGCCTGGCCCGAGGCGCGAGTCGGAATGTTGGCGCTCGCGTGGGTCTTGCTCGGCGTCGCGCTCGCCGACGTGAGCGCCGGCCCCCAGCCGCGGCTGTGGCTCGCCGTCGGCGCGGCGTTCGCGATCGCCGCCCTCTTGTGGTGGCAGCAGCTCGACTTGAACCGGCTCCGGGCCCCCGACGAAGCGCTGCTCTTCCTGGCGAATCCCTTCGTGCTGCTGGGGCTCGCGTCGATAGCGGATCCCGAACTGCTTCACCGGGCGCCGGCGCTCTTCCCCACGCTGCTGGCGGCTGTCTACCTCGGCGTCGGGTGGGTCCGACGCGCCACCCCGCACCTGGTCATGGGGTTCGGACTGGGCGCTTGGGCGATGGCCGTGGACTGGAGCGCGCCCATGGTCGTCGTCGGCTGGACCGCGCTCGCTTTGGCCGCCCTCGCATCCGAGCAGCTGGGCGGGCGATCGGGCGGGCGGATTGCAGCGCTCGGGCTCGCTCTACTCGCGTTCCCCTGCCTGTTTGGGTTCGCGCTCTGGGATCGACCCTCCGACGCCGCGTCGTTCACCGACCCCTGGGCATTGGCGCTGTACGCCTACGTGGCCGGCACAGCCCTGGCCGCGCGTCGCTGGAACGCCGAAGTGAACGATCCGAGTACTGCGCGCTGGACCGCGCGCGGCGGGGAGCTGCTCTGGGTGCTGTGTGGGGCGGCAGTGTTCGCGGGCGGCTCGGTCGAGCTGCAACGCTACTTTGGGCGGCG
>DATNOH010000182.1:0-8258 GCA_035601435.1 Gemmatimonadales bacterium
CCGGAGCGCCGAATGTCCTGCTGCGTGATCACCTGGATCGCGGAGGCGGTTTGCGACAATCGCTCGGGACGCTTCGAGACCGAGGTGACCTGCAGGTCCATCAACTGCTCGATACTCAGCTTCTTCAACGCCGCGGCCGACACGCTGGAATCCGGCCGCTGGCGGGCGGAATCGGCCTGCTGGGCGACCCCGGGCCGAACGACGCAGATAAGACCCAACGTGAAGACCAGCGATGTCGCGGCCGCAGCGGTCTTCATGTCGGCCATCGGTCGGTACCCCCCCGGTCTATCGCGGTCGTGGCAGGCGTGAATGATTCCCGAACAACTTGCCCTTCGGGCATGGAGCCGTTGTGACCCATGTCACGTGCCCGGCACAGGATCACACAACATGCCGGGCCGCGCGGGACGAGCTAGGGCGTTTTTGCGGCACCGAGGGGCGGTTTCGCGACACTCGGCACTCGTTCAGGACTGTGTCCGCTCGGCCAACAACTCCCGAATCGCCTTGAGCAGCTCCCGCGGCGCGAACGGTTTGACCAGCGTGCGCGCCGCGCCGAACGCCGCCGCGACGCTCAGCACCTCGATTTGCCCGGTCCTCCCCCCACCGGACACGGCGATGATCTTCACCTGAGGACTCTCGACCCGGAGCGCCTTGATGACCTCGAGGCCGTCCCGCTCGGGCATGAAGATGTCCACCAGGACGAGATCGGCAGGGTGCTCGCGCTGCAGCCGCAGCCCGACCTCCCCGTCGGACGCTTCCATCACTTCGTAGCCGGCTCCTTGCAACACGATCCGGAGTGCTTCTCGAAGCAACTCGTCATCATCCATCAGGAGGATTCTCGCCATGCCGCCGCTACGCGGCCGGCGATGAATCCAGTACCTGTCGCACGCGTCGCGCCAGCGTCTCTGGAGTGAAGGGCTTCTGGAGGTACGCGATGTCGGAATCGAGGATGCCGTGATGGACGATGGCCTGGTCGGCATAGCCCGACGCGTACAGCACCTTCATGTCGGGTCGCAACTGCGCCAGCTGCTCGGCCAGCTGCCGGCCGCTGAGCCCCGGCATGATGACATCCGTGAGCAGCAAATGGATTGGACCGTGATGCTTGGCGGCGAGTCGCAGTGCCGTCTCGCCGTTCGGCGCCTCCAGGATCGCGTAGCCGAAGCGCTCGAGCACCTGCCGGGTCACCATGCGGACCGAGGCCGCATCCTCGACCACCAGCACGGTTTCCGTACCGCCGCGTGGCTCCGTGCCGGCCGTCGACGCGGCGGTGGGTTCGGCGGGCTCGTCCACCCTGGGGAAGTAGACTTTGAAGCTCGTCCCGTGACCGGGCTCGGAGTACACCCAAATGAATCCGCCCGACTGCTTCACGATTCCGTAGACCGTCGCCAGGCCCAACCCCGTGCCCTTGCCAACCTCCTTCGTCGTGAAAAACGGCTCGAAGATGCGGGCTTTGGTCTGCTCGTCCATGCCGATTCCCGTATCGGAGATCGCGAGCATGACGTAGCGGCCTGGGCTGGCAGGCGCGTGACCGCGCACGTACGCCTCGTCCATGTCCACGTTGGCGGCCTCGATGGTCAGCCGGCCCCCCGTCGGCATCGCGTCGCGCGCGTTGACCGCGAGGTTTATGATGATTTGTTCGATCTGGCCGGGATCGGCTTTTACCACTCCCAGATCGGGAGCAAGCACGCTGGTCAGCTGGATGTCCTCGCCGATCAGCCGCTTGAGCAGCTTGTCGGTGCCGGCGACGGTCGCCTTCAGATCCAGGGCCTTGGGCTGAAGCACTTGCTGGCGGCTGAACGCCAGCAGCTGGCGCGTGAGCGCGGCGGCGCCTTCGGCGGCCTTACGGATCTGGTCCACATCGTCGCGCTTGGGATCGTCCGCGGCGAGATCTTCGAGCAACAGCGCGCTGTAGCTGGTGATCACGGTCAGGAGGTTGTTGAAATCGTGGGCGACCCCGCCGGCGAGACGTCCGACCGCCTCCATTTTCTGGGCCTGGCGCAACCGCTCTTCTGAGCTCCGCAGCGCCTCTTCCGCCCGCTTGCGCTCGATGCCCACGGCGAGGGCGCTCGCGACCGACGCCAGCGCCTTGGGCACGAACTCGGAGAGGGAGTGGCGCGCGAACATCGCCATGACGCCCAGGACACGTTCCTGCACCACCAAGGGGTAGCCGGCGAACGCCACCATCTCTTCGCGCTGTGCCCACTCTTGGTTCTGCACCTGTGGATCGCCTACCACCTGGTTGGTCAGGTGCGGGCGGCGCTGCTGGGCGATCAAGCCGATCTTGCTGTGCGGCCCCTCGACATCCGTGTACATGCCCGCGCTGGCTTGTAGCTCGAGGATGCCGGTGACCTCATGAGAGATCCAGATGCGGGCGAGCGCCACATCGAGGTGACGCACCAGCGCCTCCGCGCACAGCTGCAGCGTCTCACGCAAGCTGCCTCCTCGCGTCAGAGCGCCCCCCACATCGGAGGTGAGCTCCGCCAGGCGGGCCCGCTCGAGCAGGGCCGTCTGCGCCCGGCGGCGCTCGCGCCGCACCTCGGTGTCACGCAGTTCCCTCTGGATGGCGGGGATCAGCCGCCGGAGATTGCCCTTGGTGAGGAAATCCTGCGCGCCCGCCTTCATCGCCTCGACCGCGACGTCCTCGCCGATTGTGCCCGAGACGAAGATGAAGGGCGTATCGGGATCACGCGCTCGCAGCAGGGCGAGGGCCGCCGGGCCGCTGAACGCCGGCATGCTGTAGTCGCCGATCACGAGATCCCACGCGTGACGATCGAGGGCGGACGTCATGGCGGCCGGGGTGTCGACCCGCTCGTATGTCGGCTGGTAGCCCGCCTGCTGCAGCTCCCGCAGCAGCAATCGGGCGTCGTCCTCCGAGTCTTCCGCGATCAGCACCCGCAGGGGGACGCGCATCGATAGGCTTAGACACATGCGCCCCCAGGCGATTCCCGTCCAATACTTTCTTGTTAGGGGAGACAGCGCTCCGAGCGATAGCTCTGACTCGAGGGCCCTTGACGGCCGCTCCATTCACATATATATAACCGTTCGGTTATGCAAGCACCGCACCGGCTCGACAGCGTCTTCGCAGCCCTCGCCGATCCCACCCGGCGGGCGATCCTCGCCCGCCTGGCGTCGGGGGAGGCTTCGGTTACGGAGCTGGCCGAGCCGTTCGCGATGAGCCAACCAGCGATCTCGAAGCACCTGAAGGTGCTCGAGCGCGCCGGCCTGGTTTCTCGCGGCCGCGACGCGCAGCGGCGGCCCCGTCGCCTCGAGGCCAAGCGGCTGGGGGAAGCCACCAAGTGGCTGGAGCGCTACCGCCGGCTGTGGGAAGGGAACTACCAGCGCCTCGACGCACTGCTCGATGAGCTCAAGACCAAACCGCAAACCCCGGGAGATGACCGATGAAAACCGCCGAATCGCTGAAACTCACGACGCCGGGGGAGCGGGATCTCGTGATGACCCGCGTCTTCGACGCTCCCCGCAAGCTGGTGTTCGACGCCCACACGAGGCCGGAGCTGGTCAGGCGCTGGCTGTTGGGACCGCCCGGCTGGTCGATGCCGGTGTGCGAGATCGACCTGCGGGTGGGCGGCACGTACCGCTACGTGTGGCAGCACGATCGTGACCGAACCAAGATGGGGATGGGTGGCGTCTACCGCGAGATCAAGGCTCCCGAGCGGATCGTCAACACCGAGAAGTTCGATGAGGCGTGGTACCCGGGCGAGGCCTTGGGGACGCTCGTCCTCATGGAGCAGGGCGGAAAGACCACGCGCCCGCACGCACCGGTGCGTCATGCTCTGATCCTCGGCCTGGTCGGACTCGTGGCGGGCCTGCTTGGAGTCATCGCCAACATCGCCAAGCCCGAGCTCGGTCCGCTCTGGTATTCCATCGCCGTCGCGGTGACCGGTCCGCCCTGTGCCTGGCTGGGCGGGGTCCTGTACGGCAACAGACAATCCTGAGGAGACTCAGATGCAGAAGATCATTCCGTTCCTGTGGTTCGACGGCCAAGCCGAAGAGGCGATGAATTTCTACGTCTCGATCTTCAAGAATGCCAAGATGCTGAGCGTCACGCGCTATGGAGCGGCGGGGCCGGGACCCAAAGGGACGGTCATGTCCGCGACCTTCCAGCTCGAGGGACAACAGTTCTACGCGCTGAACGGCGGCCCGCAATACAAGTTCACGCCGGCGATCTCATTGTTCGTGAACTGTGAGACGCAGCAAGAAGTAGACGAGCTGTGGACGAAGCTGTCGGCGGGCGGCAGAGCAGATCAATGCGGCTGGCTGCAGGACAAGTATGGCTTGTCGTGGCAAATCATTCCGACCGCGTTGGGGAGGATGTTGGGAGACCGGGATCCCGAGAAGGCGAACCGCGTCATGCAGGCCATGCTGAAAATGAAAAAGATCGATATCAACGGCCTGCAGCAAGCCTACGACGGGGGATGAGCCGCGGCTGGTCAGCTCACGAAATGAGCGATCGGGTCACGAAACAGGTCCGGATGCCGCTGGAGTAACCGGGTGGTTTCCAGGCCGGAGTAACGGCGCGCGTCGTATAGGCACGCGGTAGTCACTGGAAAGCGCCGCGACAGCCTCTCATACGCCGCCTCGTACTCGAGCACCTGGTCGAAGTCGCCATCACGGGCGAGGCTTCCGCCGGACACGTCGCCCACCACGCGGAGGGCGCGAGCGCCGTCCCGCGTCGCCGCTGCGAACGCGGTCGCCCAAAACTCCAGCTGGGCCGTGCCCGTCTCGGCGTATTCCGAGACCAGCAGGCGCTTCGCCTCCAAGTCGCGTCGCAGCGCCGGTCGGCGCCGTGCGAGCCGAGCGAGGATCCGCCCGCGAACGCGAAGCTGCGCGGTGAGGATACAGACGCTGCCGGCGTCCAGACCTTTCCCGATGAGGCTCGCCGCCTGGCGCGTGCGCCCGACATCGCTCGCATAGAAGGCACAGACATGGCTCGCCGGCCTCTCGCTCGCATCGCCCTCCAGGAACGCCATCAGGTCGGCCCGCTGGAAGCGCCGCTCGCGGCGCCCGCCGATGCGGCGGCAGGGGAGACGCCCGCCGTTGGTCCAACGGCGCAGCGACGCCTCGCTGACGCGCAGCAGCGCGGCTGCCTCGGCGATGTCGAGCAGCTCGGAATTGGATGCCATGAGTCCGAAGGCGTTCCCTTGTGGACTAATGTGTAGTATAGTATAGCAAAGTTCAAGAACAGGGGCAATGGAGCTACGGCATTTTCGCTACTTCGTGGCGGTCGCTGAGGAGCACAGTTTTGCGCAGGCCGCGCGCCGCCTGCGCGTCGCGCAACCCGCCCTGTCGAAGCAGATCCGCGACCTCGAGACGGAGCTGGGGGTGACGTTGTTCGAGCGCATCCCGCGCGGGGTCCGGCTCACGCGCTCGGGCGAAGCGTTCCTTGCCGACGCGCGCGGCACGCTGGAAGCGGCCGGACGCGCCATGACCAGCGCCCGCAGCGCCGGCAAGACCGGCGCCTCCGATCTCGAGTTCGCGCACGGTGAGCTCTCGGTCTACGCCTCGAACATCGAGGACCTGCTCGCGGCGTTTCGCGTCGCCCACCCGGAGGCGCAGGTGCACGTATCGAGCAAAAACGATGCGGACACGTACCACGCCTTGCGGGAGGGACAAGTCGACATCGCTTCCGTGTTCATCGCGCAATGGCCCGTCGCCGGGTTCGACGCGCTGCGCATGGTGGACTGCACGACCAAGGGCGTACTCCTCCCGGCGAACCACCCGCTCGCCGCCCAAGCGTCGATCACCCTGGCGGACCTGCGGAACCTCACGTGGCTCCACTCCTCTCCCCAGCGATGGCCCGGCTTCTTTCGCACCATCGACGAGGCGCTGCGAGACCGCGGGTTGGTCCCGTTGCGGCGGCGCGAGCGTCCCAAAGAGACGCCGTCGGCGAACGTGCAGATCGCCGCGGGAGAAGCCTGGGCGCTGGCGAGTGAGGAGGTCGCGGCCCGGTACCGGGCCGCGCCCACCGCCATCGTGTATCGCCCGATCATCGAGCCTCCGATCCCCTGCTGGATCGCGCTCGTGTGGCGCGCGAAGGCACCGCGGCTCGTGGATGACCTCATCGAGGTGGCGCGAGCACTGCCGGGCGCCCCGCCCAGCGCGAGTTGAGGCGACCCTAGACGTCGGGCGGTTGAACCGCGGCGAATCCCCTGTAGAGCAACAGGTCGTAGATGATTTTCAGCGTTCCGGCAACGAAGAACGGCACGCTCATCAACGAGGGGCGAGCATACAGGAATCCCGCGAACACGGGGGCGAGGGCCGCCCCGATCGTTCGGGCTACACCCGTGACGCCGCCCGCCGCGGACCGTTCTTCCGGCTTGACCACGGCCATGACGTAGGACTGCCGGGTCGGCACATCCATTTGACTGATACTGAAGCGGGCCAGCAGCACTAGGGTGGCGAGCGGCAGGTTCGGCATCAGCGGCACGAGAATGAGCAGGATGTTCGACGGCAGGTGTGTGAACACCATCGTCCGGACGAGGCCGAAGCGTGCGGCAAGTCGCGTTGCCAGCAGCGCCGAGATCCCGGCCAGGACATTCGCCCAAAAAAAGATCGCACCGAGTGTCGCGGGGTTGACGCCGAACCGAAGGTAGAACCAATAAGCCGCAAAGCTCTGCACCACGAAGCCGCCGGCGAACGAGTCGAGCGCGAACAGGCCCGACAGCCTGAGCACCACAGCACGCGAGCGGCCGATGCCGAAGGACCCGGGTCCCGACTCGCTCACCTCGGCGGCGGGCGAAAGACGGGTGAAGAGGAGCGCCAATGCCACCCCAAGAACCGCGTACAGAAGGACCACCACACGGTAGCTTTCGACGGCCGGCAGCGCCCTTTGCTGCAGGACGTGCGACAGCGCCCCTCCGCTGAGCGCACCGGCAGCGGTCGCGAACGAGCCGACCAGCGTGTACCAGGCGAATACCGTCGTCCGGGCCTGACCGGGGACGACGTGCGACAACGCGGCCTGCTCGATCGGGAGAAACGGCCCCACCTCGTTGCCACTTGGGCTGATGACGCCGATGGTCCCGGCGACGACCAGGAACACGAAGTTGCGCGTGTAGGCGAAGGCCAGGCCGGCGGCCGCCATGAGCAAGGCACCGACGATCAGCATGCGCCGCCGCCCGATCCGGTCGGCTTGCGTCGTGAGGTAGAGGGAGACCACCGTGTCCCCGACCAGCGTCAGGGTCAGCAGGATGCCGGTTTGTGACGCAGTCAGGCCGAGGCTGGTCAAATAGAAGACCAGGACCACGGACAACGCGCCGTAGGCGAACAGGCGGGTGCACCGCGTCAGGAACAGCAACCGCCCATCGCGCGTCAGGACTCGAAGGGATAGACGACCCGTCACCGCCCAATGATAGCCGGCAGCACGTACTCCGGAACCAGCTGCCGCTGTGTGCGAAACATGACTGGATCGCTGTAGTTCCCGCCGTAGAACGCCACGACCAGATCGAGCGCCGGAATCCCCATGACCACCTGCCCCCCATTCCCGCCCGCGTAGAACGCCTGCAGCGTCCTACCCTGGTACGGGTACTCCGTCACCCACCACAGGTATCCGTACTTCTGGCTCCCGAGCGTTGTGAGCGGTGACGTCGCGCGCTTGGCCCACTCCGCGCTGACGACCCGACGCCCGCCCCACTTGCCACCGTTCATCATCAACTGGCCCAGCTTCATGAAGTCCCGCGGCAGGAAGCGCACACCGCCGCCCATGAACGCGTCCCCGGTCGGGGTGAGATTCATCCAGTAGCGGCGGATGACGAGCGGCTGGGCGATGAGCGCGTGGAACAGCTCCGGCAGCGGACGCCCCGCGGCCCTTTGCAGCACGCCGCCGACCAAGTGTGGGTTCACGCTGCAATAGACCGCGCGCTCGCCGGGCGCACGGATCATTTTCAGACCGAGTGTGAGCTTCCACCAATCAGGCTCCTCGGTCTGTTCCTCGACGGCGTCTTCGCTTCCGGGCGACTTCGCGTCGCCGTCGTCGCAATCGAGCCCCGAGCTCATGGTCAGCAGGTGCTCCAGCGTCAGTGCACGTTTCCGCGGCTCGAGGTCGGCTGGAAAGCGGCCCCCGTTCATCACCTGATAGACGGGCGACCGCGTGCTCAACGGCACGTCCGCCTCGATCGCCGCCCCGAGCAGCGTGGCTGTCACACTCTTCGCGGCAGAGCGGGTATCGTGCGGCTTGTCGCGGTGCTCGCCGTGGAAGTACTCCTCGAGCACGAGCTTCCCGTGGCGCGCGATCAGCACGCCGTGGA
>DATNOH010000183.1:0-10061 GCA_035601435.1 Gemmatimonadales bacterium
TTCCAGCTCACCATGCTCTCGGTGTCGGCGTTCGATCCCCTGTCGCGCTCGATGAACCCGATGCTCAAGGAAGAGTCCTTCCACCTCGGCACCGGCAACAACGGGCTGCTGCGAATCGTGAAGGCCGGCAAGATGCCGCCCGAGGTGATCCAGCGATTCTTCTACAAGTGGATCCCTACGGCGTTCGATCTGTTCGGCACCGACAACTCGTCATCGGCGCACTGGGCCTACGTGTGGGGCCTGAAGGGGCGCTACGACGAGCGGGAGCACCAGACCGAGCCCGATAAGGCGAAGCTCAACGAGCTCAGCCGCGACCTGTACCGCCAGGAGATCACCAAGCTGGTGGAGCGGCTGAACATGTTCATTCCGGACCGGGACCGCTGGCTGCGGATGCCGGACACGAAGTTCAACCGCAAGATCGGCGTGCACGCGCATCAACGGTATGCGGTGGACGGCAAGCCGATCGACGATCCCGCGAAGTACGCGGAGTACCTCAAGACCGTCCTGCCCCAGCCCGAGCACTACCAGACCGTGCACGATGTCGAGAAGGAGCCGGCCTGGATCGAGGCGAAGAAGGCGGACAGCCTGCTCAAGTGAGCCTCGTGATCGCGCACCGGGGTGCGTCGGGCTACGAGTACGAGAACTCGCGGGCGGCATTCCGTGCCGCCCGCGCCCGGGGCGCCGACGCGATCGAGCTGGACATCCATGCCGCTGCTGACGGCGTGCTGTTCGTGCACCACGACGAGGTCGTGAGCGGCGTGCACATCACGCGCTCCAGCGCCGCGCAGGTGCGTGCGCTCCGCCTCCCGAACGGCGAGTCGATCCCGGCGCTGGAGGACGCGCTGGCCGTGATCGATCCGGCGCTGCAGGTCTTCATCGAGGTCAAGTCCCTGCCCCCGGAATTCGACGACCGGTTGTTCGCCGTGCTGGAGGGCGCGGGCGGCGGCGCGCGTTGCGCCGTGCACGGGTTCGACCATCGTATCATGAAGCGGCTCGGGGTAGGCCGGCCCGCGCTGGTGCGGGGTGTCCTGCTGGCCTCCTATCCCCTGCGTCCCCTGGAAGCGCTCCAGGATACCGGTGCCACCGTGCTGTGGCAGGAACAGAGCCTGATCGACGCCGAGCTGGTCGATGCGCTGCACGGCGCGGGCTACCGCATCTACGCGTGGACCGTGAACGACCCCGACGAAATGCGACGCCTCCTCGCGCTCCACGTGGACGGCTTGTGCACCAACGTCCCGGACGTCGGCCGCCGCGCCGTGGATGCGCGGGCCGCATGACCCCACGCCGCGTGACGGTGGTCGGCGCGGGCACGATGGGTGCGGGCATCGCGTACGCGGTCGCACTGGCGGGGTTCGATGTCTGTCTCACCGACAGCCGGGCCGAGGTGCTGCCGCTCGCCCTCGGCCGGCTCAACGACCTGCTTGCCGTCGCCGTGAAGCGCGGGAAGCTCACGGAGCCGGAACGCTTCGCCGTCTCGGCGCAGCTCCGCGCGGAGCACCAGTTCGCGCCCGCGGTGAGCGGGGCCGAAGTCGTGATCGAGGCCGTGCACGAGCACCTGGGCGTGAAGCAGCAGCTGTTCGGCGAGATGGAGCGGGCGGCGCCGCCGGACGCGCTGCTCGCGACCAACACCTCATCGCTCTCGGTCGCCGACATCGCCGCCGCCGTCCAGGACCCCAGCCGCGTGGTGGGGATACACTTCTTCAATCCGGTGCACGCGATGAAGCTGGTCGAGGTCGTGACGCACCCGCGGGCGTCGCCGGCCGCCGTAGAGCGGGCCGTCGCGTTCGCGCGGGCTCTCGACAAGGAGCCGATCGTGGTCCAGGACTCGCCGGGGTTCGCGTCCAGCCGGCTGGGTCTGGCCCTCGGCCTCGAGGCGATGCGGATGCTCGAGCGCGGGGTCGCCTCGGCGGAAGACATCGACAAAGCGATGGAGCTGGGATACAACCACCCGATGGGCCCGCTCAAGCTCACCGATCACGTCGGCCTCGACGTCCGGCTCGCGATCGCGGAATACCTGCACCAGCGGCTCCAGGAGCCGCAGTTCGAGCCCCCGCAGATCCTGCGCGACAAAGTGGCCAAGGGGGAGCTGGGCAAGAAAACGGGAAAGGGGTTCTACAGCTGGAGCGCCTGAGGCGGTTCCCCAGCCCTCAGGCGCTCGTTATGTCGCTGCCGCTCAGGGACCCGCGCAGATCGTGGGACCTGCGGTCTGCGTCGCGATGGCGGTGTGATCGGCAGCCCCGGTGTTCCCGGGCTGGTCGTCGCTGTAGGTGATGGACGCGGCCCCCGTCGTCGGCGATACGGCGATGCCGAAGTCGTCGAATAGGTCCCGGTTGCCGGTGCAGCCCACCCCGCTCTCGCACACCCCACCGTAGTGGATGATCGGGGTGGCTGCGGCCTGCGTGAACGTGCTGCCGGCCGTGGCGGCGTTGAGGTTCTGGGCGAAGAACACGTACCACGCCGCAGACGCTGGATAGTTGTCCGGCGCCGTCGTCCCGTCGTAGAACGACGTCCCATACCACACGATGTTCAGCTGACCGGGTGCGCAGGCGACGCTCCAGGGCATGATCGCCGTGGCGGAGGGCGGCTGGTTTATCTGGATTGGCCCGGTCCAGGTCAGCCCGCTGTTCGTCGAGAAGCTGTAGAAGAGGTTGTGGTTATCGTTGTACACGACATAAATCGTGCCCGCGTGATCCACGCTCGCGTTGATGAACTGGTGGCCGTACGAGACCGAGGTGTTGGGATTCACATACACGGGATAGTCGGTGAACGTCTGGCCCCCGTCGCGCGAGATCGCGATCCACACGGCGTGGAAGTTGGTCGGAAGGACCGCCTCGGTGGCGTTCGCGATGCCACTGAACACCTGGTAAATGACGTGCGAGTTCGGGTCGATCACCAGGTTGCCCGTCGAGTTTTCCTGCAGCAGGAACGCGTGCGTCGGGTCGATCGCGGACCCCGGCTGCGTGAAGCTGGCGCCAGCGTCGAAGCTGCAGCTCACGTCGATGTTGAACGTCACGATGTCGTGGTAGGAGATGCAGACTTTGGTCGCCTGATCGGCGGCGATCCACTCACGGTCGTCCCCCGGAATAGTGGCGCTCAGGACGTTCTTGTTCCAGGTCGTCCCGCCGTCCTGGCTGGTGCTCACGGTGACATTCGCCAGGCTGAGGCTCGCCACGTAGACGTTGTGGACGCCGCTCGCGTTTGCCTGCGGGGCGACGCCGAGGTCGGTGTCCCCGCCCCCGGTTGCGAGGCCCCCGGCCGCCTGGGAGATTTGGTTCGGCGAAGTCAGCGCCGTGTAATGCAGCCCGCCGTCGGTGGACTTCCAGGCGAGCGTGCCGGACGAGAGGCCGAGCTCGGACGAGACGTAGAACGTCCCTGTGTTGTCGGCGCGAATCGCCGGCTCCGCGGCGCCGTTCGTGCACGCCGACGAGCCCGGGCACACCGTCCCGGTCGCCGCGCCAAGCTCGAAGTTCTCGAACGTGAACGGCCCCCCGCTCACCGCCTGCGCGTCCACGGCACTCGCCGGAGCGGGTGACGAAAGAGGACGCTCGCTGCACGACGTCAGGAACACCATGCACCACAGCACGCCGACGCCCGCGGAGCGCCGGAGCCGCCGGTTTTCGCCGTTCGGCGGGACGTGTGCGCCACGGGTGTGCAGAACGTTGTCGCTCATGGGCAGCCTCCGGGTGTTGTCGTGGTTCTCGGTTCCTGCGGCGTCGGCGCAAGTTCCGCACCTCGATGCTGCACTCAAGCAACGGAGGGTCACGACGCCGCTGTGTGGCGGCCGCGCAACTCGCGGTGTTGCAGCGGCTCGGCGCGGCGAGGTCGTAGTCCTACTCGTGTGGTTGAATGCGCCCTTGTCATACGGTAGTTTCTGCGCCCCATGAGCCGCCCTCCTTCGGCAACCCCTCTTTCACCGAGTCGCATCACCGACGTCCATATCCACGTGCAGCCGTGGCGCGAGCTCAAGCCCCGCGTGCTCGAGATCATGTGGCGCGGCCAGGATACCCATCGGGACTTGATGATCCAGGTGATGGACGACCCACGCGCATTGCTCCAGATCATGGACCGCGCGGGCGTGTGGCGGGTGGGCTTGGTGAATTACCCATCGCCCGATGTGATGGGATTCACCGATGCGGCCAACGCGTTCGCCGCGAAGTACGCGCAGGCCGATCCGGAGCGATTGGTGCCGTACGGCGGCGTGCACCCCCGTTTCACGAAAGACCCGGCGGGCGACGTGGACCGGCTCGCCGACTTGGGCATCCGGCTCGTGAAGATCCATCCGCCGCACCAGGGCATGGCGGCCAACGCGTACACGGACGGGCTCGACGCCCTCGGGAAGATCTACCGGCGGTGCGAGGAGCGCGGGCTGCCGGTGATGATCCACACCGGCACCAGTATTTTCCCCGGGGCTCGCTCCAAGTACGGCAACCCGATGGAGCTCGACGACGTGGCGATCGATTTTCCCGATCTCCGCATTGTGATGGCGCACGGCGGTCGCCCGTTGTACATGGAGGAGGCGTTTTTCGTTTTGCGACGCCACCGAGCAATGCGGCTCGACGTTTCCGGGATACCGCCCGCTCGGTTGTTGGAGTACTTTCCGCGTCTCTCGGAGCTGGCAGATCGGGTCCTCTGGGGCACCGACTGGCCGAGTCCGGGTGTGAAGGACATGCGGAACAACATCGACCAGTTCCTGGCGCTGCCGCTCAGCGACCCGCACAAGAAGGCGATTCTCGAGACCAATGCGCTGGCTCTGTTTCCTGCTGCTCGCTAGCCCCCTGCTCATGTCGGCGGCAGCCGCCCAGACGTCCGGTCAGCCCCGCCCCAAGTCGCTCCAGTTCGATATCGCCCAGGTCCCGGCGACGCGCGACTCGTTCGTGTTTCGCCTGCGCGGGGAGGAACGGGGGTGGGCGGTGTGGCAATACGAGATCCGCCGGCTCGAGACGACCCAGGAAGTGGTCTACAGCGCGACGTCGGAGTTTCGGCCGGTCGAGGAAGAGCGGCTGCGCATCGTGGTCGACCGGCTGACCGGCCAGCCACTCTCCACGTTCCACCACATCGACCTCTTTTCGCCGCGCAGCGATACCGTGATGGTGGAGCACGACCTGGAGGTGAAGCGGGGGGAGATCTCCGGCCGCCGGCGGGTGGGGACCAGGAGCGGCAGCGTGAAGATCACTCCCGTGAGCCGGCCCTTCGCCCCCGGCACCGTGCTCTCGGACTACGTATTCCTCGCGGGCGCCGTCTCGAACGCCATGCCGGGCGATTCGCTGGCCGTCCCGGCGTACAAGGAATTCGATGATTCACTCGTCACACTCACCTTCGTCGCCGAGTCGCCCACCGCGATCGACGTCCCCGCCGGGCGATTCGACGTGCTGCCCTTACGCAGCGGCGGCTTCCGGATCTACGCGACCCGTACGGAGCCGCGGCGCGTGGTGAAGGGCGAGACCCTGGAAGGGGGCTTTTCGTTCGAGCTGGTGCAGTCGGGCCCCGTGGTTCCGACCGCCCAATGAAAGGTCGCATGCGCGTCCCGTCCGTCGTCGGAGGCGTGCTGTTGCTCGGCGCCTCGATCGCTCCCGCACTGCCCGGCCAGGCCGGCCAGATTGCTTACGAAGCGTTCACTCTGCCCAACGGCCTGCGCGTGATTTACTCGGAGGACCACTCGACGCCCATCGTGACGGTGGACGTGTGGTACAACACCGGTTCGCGGAACGAGCGGGCGGGCCGCTCCGGCTTCGCGCACCTGTTCGAGCACATGATGTTCGAGGGCTCGGCCCACGTGAAGAAAGGCGAGCACTTCCAGCTGATCTCGCGCGCCGGCGGCTCGGACAACGGCAGTACCGCGGAAGACCGCACCAACTACTACGAGACCCTGCCCTCCAATCGTCTGAACCTGGCGCTGTGGCTCGAGGCCGACCGCATGCGGTCGCTCGCTATCACGGAAGAGCACTTCCACAACCAGCGGGAGACGGTGAAGGAAGAGCGCCGGCTGCGGATCGACAATCAGCCGTATTCGCCGGCCTTCATCGAAGGCATGACCTGGCCGTTCGACAGCGTGGGCTGCTTCGCCTACGCGCACACGGTCATCGGCTCGATGGACGACCTCAACGCCGCCCAGCTCTCCGACGTCAAGGCCTTCTTCGATACCTACTACGCCCCCAACAACGCCACGCTGGTCGTGGTGGGCGACTTCAGGCCGCTCGAGCTGCGGCGCTACGTGAACCAGTACTTCAGCGAGATCCCGCGCCACACCGCGCCGCCGCCCGTGAGCTGCACCGGCCGCGTCTCACCGGGCGTCGGGCGACGGGAGGTGACTGACGCGCACGCCAATCTCCCGGCCGTGCTGCGCATCTATCGCGCGCCGCCGCACGCCGACCCGGACACGCGCGCGCTCGAGCTCTTGAATGTCATCCTGGGCCAGGGAGAGAGCTCGCGCCTGAACGTGGCGGTGGTGCGGCGCGACCAGGCTGCCCTCGGCACCCAGGTGGTCATGAACCCGTTCGAGTCGCGGCGCGGGCCCGGCGTGCTGCTCGTCCTCGCGATCGCCAACCAGGGCGTGGACCCGCTCAAGCTGGACACCCTGGTCACGGCCCAGCTCGACAGCATCCGTATGGCCGGCGTCACGCAGGAGGAGCTGGCGAAGGCGAAGAACACGTTTCGCGCGGGCTTCGTGCACACTCGCGAGACCACGCTGGGGAAGGCGGAGGAGCTGCATCACTACGACATGTTCCATTCGTCGCTGGCGGACATCAACACCGACCTGGAGCACGTCTTGGCGGTGACCGCCGAGGATGTCCGTCGGGCCGCGGCGAAGTATCTCGATCCGGCAAACGCGGTGGTGATCATCGTGAAGCCCGCCGCGGCGGGGGGCGGGAGGGCGCAATGAAGCGGACCCGGCGCGCGGTGGCGCTGTTGCTTGCGCTGACCGTCAGTTCCATGGCCCGCGTGCCCGCCCAGGGATTTCCCACGACGGCGCCCAAGCCCACGTCCCTCACGCCGGTCCGCTTCCCGCCGTTCAAGGAGGCGACGCTCGCCAACGGACTACAGCTCGTCGTGATCGAGCACCACGAGCAGCCGGTGGTCTCCGTGACTCTCTCCTTCCGCGCCGGCGGGATTTACGACCCGGCGGGCAAGGAGGGGCTGTCCGATCTGGCGGCCGAGCTCCTTTCCAAGGGCACTGACAGTCGCGGCGCAGAGCAAATCGCGGCGACGATTGAAGGGGTGGGCGGATCGCTTTCGGCGACCTCGGGAGACGATTTCCTCACGATCTCGGCCGATGCGCTGAGCGACGAGGCGGGGCTCGTGTTCGACTTGCTCGGGGACGTGACCCTGCATGCGACGTTCTCGGCGAGCGAGCTCGAGCTGGCGCGCACACGCGCGCTGTCCGCGCTGGCGCTGCAGTTGTCCCAGCCAGGCACGGTGGCGCAGCGGTTCTTCGGGAAGGAGATCTATGGCCGCAACCCGTACGGCCGCAGCGCCACGCGCGAGACCTATGCGGCCGTCACGCGCGATGACGTAATCAAGTTCGCCCAGCAACGGCTGCGGCCGGTCGGCGCGCTGCTCGTGGTCGCGGGAGACGTGACCGACGCTCAGGTGCGGGAGCTGGCGGCGAAGGCATTCGCCGGCTGGCGCGGCGCGCCGCCGCCGAGCCCCGTCCTGCCCGCTCCCGCCACGCGGGTCGCGACGGACATCCTGCTCGTCCACCGGCCAGGCTCGGCACAGGCGAACATTGCGCTCGGCAACACGACCATCCTGCCGACCGACCCGATCTACTATCCCGGCCGCGTCGCTACTCAGGTTCTGGGCGGTGGGGCGGACTCGCGCCTGTTCCTCATCCTGCGGGAGCAGAAAAGCTGGACGTACGGCGCCTACGCCTCCCTCCATCGCTACCGCGGACTGGGCTACTGGCAGGCGACCGCGGAGGTCCGCACCGACGTGGCGGACAGCGCCTTGCGCGAGACCCTGCACCAGATCGATCGGATCAGGACCGAGGCGATTCCCGACTCGGAGCTCGCGGCTACGAAGGGATTCCTCGTCGGGACGTTCCCACTCACCATCGAGACGCCGAGCCAGATCGCGGGCCAGGTGTCGAACGTGAAGCTGCTCGGCCTGGGCGACGACTACCTCCGGCTGTACCGCGACCGGTTGGGTGCCGTGACCGCCCTTCAGGCGCGGGCGGCCGCCGCCCGGCTGTACCGGCGCGGCGCGCTCACCATCGTCGTGGTGGGCGACGCCGTGAAGCTGTACGATCGACTCCAAGGGATCGCCCCCGTTCGACTGGTGGATGTGGACGGCAAGCCAATGACGCTGGCTGATCTGAGCCCGCCGACGGCAGCGGTGACCTTGGATCCGGCTCAACTCGGCTCACGTACCGACAGCTCGCAAGTTCTGATGCAAGGCAAGCCGCTCGGGTTCACCGTAGCGGATATCCGGCAGTCGGGCGATTCCGTGGTATACGCGGAGCGCTCGAAATTGGGCGGTGGCGCATTCGAGCAGCAGACCACCGTGGTGTTTTCGGCGACCGATGCGTCGGCGCGGCGGCTCGACCAGGTCATGAACCGGCAGGGAGTCAAGGGCGAAGCCCACTTGATCTATGCCGGCGGGCGCGTGAAGGGCAAAAGCCTGGTACCGCAGCCGGACGGGACCCTGCAGGAATTCCCCGTCGATACGGCCGTGCCCCCGGGGATCGTCGACGAGAACGTCGCTCCGTTCGTCGGGTCGTCCCTGGCCCTGGCCCCGGGAGCGATGCTCAAGCTCACCGTCTTCACGCCCTCCGAGGTTAGCACCAAGGTCCTCACGTTCAAGGTGGGGCAGCCGGAGCGCGTGGTCGTTCCTGCCGGCACGTTCCAGGCGTATCGCGTGGACGTGACCGGCTCGAAGTTCCCGTTCGTCCTGTACGTCACCGTCGATTCGCCGCACCGAGTGGTAAAACAGGAATTCATCGGTCAACCGGTGGTCATCGAGCTCGTCAAGTAGACCACAACCCGGAGGGATCGCAGCATGCGGCCACCGTTGTCTCTGCTGCTCGCACTCACAGGCGCGTGTGCGTCGGCCGGCAAGGCGACGAGGGCCGCGCAGGCGCCCGCCCCTGCCGCGCCCACGGCGCCAGCGACCGCGCCCTCGGCCGCCAAGTCGGAGAGCACCAGCGTCGAGCGACTACAGTACCCCTCCACTTACGCGCGACATCCCAACCCGCCGGTCCTGATCCGCAGTGCCACGATCATGACCGCGACCGGCCAGGAGATCCCTAACGGCTCGATCGTGCTCAAGGATGGGCGGATCGTGGCCGTGGGCGCGAAGGTCGACGCCCCCGCCGGCGCCGTGGTGGTGGACGGGACGGGCAAGTACGTGACCCCCGGGCTGATCGACGACCACTCGCACCTTGGCGTGTACGCCGCGCCGGGGACCGATGCCGAGTCGGACGGCAACGAGGCGACGAACCCGGTGACGGCCGAGGTGTGGGCCGAGCATTCGTTTTGGCCGCAGGACCCGCAGATCCCGCTGGCGATCGCCGGCGGCATCACCACCATTCAGGCGCTGCCGGGCTCGGCGAACCTGATCGGGGGACGGAGCGCGATTCTAAAGCTCATTCCGGCGCGCACCGTGCAGGAAATGAAGTTCCCCGGCGCGCGCTACGGCCTGAAGATGGCCTGCGGCGAGAACCCCAAGCGCGTGTACGGCCGAAAGGGCGGTCCCTCGACACGCATGGGCAACATGGCGGGCTACCGCGCCGCGTTCATTCAGGCGGAGTCGTATCGCCGTAGATGGGACGCGTGGAACAAAGATCACAAGGGCGATCCGCCCGAGCGGAACCTGCGCTCGGAATCATTGGCCGAAGTGTTGCGCGGCAACATGTACGTGCAGAACCACTGCTACCGCGCCGACGAGATGGCGCAGATGATCGATCTGGCGCACGAGTTCGGATTCAAGATCCGCTCGTTCCACCACGCCGTGGAGTCGTACAAGATCGCCGACCTGCTCGCCAAGGAAGGGACCTCGGTCTCGGTGTGGGCGGACTGGTGGGGATTCAAGGAAGAGGCGATGGACGGCATCCAGCAGAACGCCGC
>DATNOH010000184.1:0-12533 GCA_035601435.1 Gemmatimonadales bacterium
ATGCCGGACGTGAAGGGGCGGGAGCAGATCCTGCGCGTGCACACGCGGAAGATTCCCCTCGCGCCGGGCGTGGACCTGGAGCGCATCGCGCGCGGTACGGCCGGTCTGGCCGGCGCCGAGCTTGCGAACATCGTGAACGAGGCCGCGCTGCTCGCCGCCCGCCGCAACAAGGCCGTCGTGGACATGCGGGATCTCGAGGATGCCAAGGACAAGGTGATGCTCGGGCTGGAGCGCCGCAGTCGGGTCTTGTCCGACGAGGAGCGGCGCCTCATCGCTTACCACGAGGCGGGACATGCCCTGGTGTCGCTAAGCGTCCCGGGTTCGGATCCACTGCACAAGGTCACGATCATCCCGCGCGGCCGCGCGCTGGGAATTACGGCGTACCTCGCCGAGGAGGAGTTGCACAAGTACACCAAGCAGTCCATCCTGTCGCGCCTCGCCATGGCCTACGGGGGGCGCGTCGCCGAGGAGCTGGTGTTCGGCCCGGAGAAGGTCACGACCGGTGCCGCGCAGGACATCCAGCACGCGACCGACGTCGCGCGCCGCATGGTGACGCAATACGGCATGAGCGACACGATCGGGCCGATTGCGATCGGCGACCGGGAGGCGGAGATCTTCCTGGGTCGCGAGGTGGTGCAGCGGCGCGAGATCTCCGAGCGGACCGCGGAGCTGGTGGACACCGAAGTCAAGCGCATCCTGGGCGACGCGTACGAGCGCGCCAAGACGGTGCTGCTCGAGCGCCGCGACGCGCTCGACCGCCTCGCCGCCGCCCTGCTCGAGCGCGAGACGCTCGACCGGGAAGAGGTCGAGATGGTCGTGGCCGGCAAGCCGTTGCCGCCGGTGCCGCCGCCTCCGGCCGCGCCCGCCGCGCCCTCGGCCGAGGGAGCCACGCGCGAGAAGACGCCGGCACGCGGTCCTGTGCTGGGCAGCCCGCCCCCCGAACCCGCCGGGGCGTAGTCCCCACAAGTCCCCAAGACAACAGCTCCGCCGCCCTCACCGGCGGCCCTACCTGGCGTTGCCGGACGTGTTAGGATTGAGGCCTATGGAAGCGAAGAACGCGGACCTCGCGGCTCTGCGGATCAACCGCTCGCCCGAGGCCACGGAGGCCGGGCCGGCGGGGCAGGTCCGGCGCTGGCTCCTGATCGGGTTGCCCACGGCTGCCATCCTGGTGGTCGGTGGGGTCTTCGTGATTACCGGGGGCGCCCTCAGAGCGGCGCTGCCCGTGCGCCTGACACCCGCGACCATGGTGTCTCCGATGCGTGCCGGCGCCGTCCTCGTCGCGAGTGGATACGTCGTGGCGCAGCGGAAGGCCGCCGTCGCTTCGAAGGGCACGGGTCGGCTGGTCTACCTCGGCGTCGTGGAAGGCGACCGTGTCCGGACGGGGCAGGTGATCGCCCGGATCGAAGACGCCGACGTCAACGCCCAGCTCGCGCAGGCCCAGGCCAACCTCCAGGTCAGTCGCGCGGAGCTGCACGATGCGCAACGGTCGCTGGCGCGGGAGCGGCTCCTCGCCGACAGCGGGGCCTCGTCGCAGGCGAGTGTGGACGCAGCGGAGGCTCGGTACGAACGGGTGAAAGCCAGCATCGCCGCCGCAGAGGCCGCGGTGCTCGCCGCGCAAGTGTCGCTCGAGAATACGGTGATCCGCGCGCCCTTCGATGGCACGGTGCTGACGAAGAACGCCGACATCGGGGAGGTGGTGGCGCCGCTCGCCGCAAGCGCGTTCTCCAAGAGCGCCGTGGTCACGATCGCCGACCTGCGCTCGCTCCAGGTCGAGGCGGACGTGGCCGAATCGAACCTCGAAGCCATCAGCGCGGGGCAGCCCTGCGAGATCGTCCTCGACGCCTATCCCGACGAGCGGTACGCGGGGGTCGTGGCCAAGATCGTGCCGACCGCGGATCGCGCCAAAGCGACCGTGCAGGTCAAAGTGGCCTTCCGCTCCTATGACGCGCGGGTACTGCCCGAGATGAGTGCCAAGGTCCATTTCCAGCCCCGCCCGTCGCGCGCCGCCGTGGACACTCAGCCGGTCCTGGTGGTCCCGAGCACCGCGGTCGCCGAGCGAAACGGACGCAGTGTCGTGTTCGTTGTGGAGAGCGGCCGGGCGTTGGAGGTGCCGGTGGTGGTGGGCCGGAGTGTAGGGGCGTCCGTGGCCATCCGCGAAGGATTGCGTCCCGGGGTTCAGGTGGTCGACAGCGTGAGCGCCCGCCTGCGTGGCGGCGCCAAAGTCACCGTGCAGTAGAGGAGTCAATGCCCAATCCGATCGTGCAGGTCCGCGGTGTTTCCAAGTCCTATCGACGCGACAGCATGGCGATTCCCGTGCTACGCGACATCTCGCTCGACGTGCCCGAAGGGGAGTTCCTCGGCTTGATGGGCCCCTCGGGGTCCGGCAAGACCACACTGCTGAATCTGATCGCGGGGATCGATCGTCCCGACGCGGGGTCGGTGGCGGTCGCCGGCACGGACGTCACCAAATTGAGCGAATCAGAGGCGGCCCGCTGGCGCGCCACGCACATTGGGTTCGTGTTCCAGTTTTACAACCTGCTGCCCGTGCTCACCGCCTTTGAGAACGTCGAACTGCCGCTGCTCCTGGCGCCGCTGTCCAGGGCTGAGCGCAAGGAGCACGTCGAGACGGCGCTCGCCCTGGTCGGCCTCACCGACCGGATGCGCCACTATCCGCGCCAGCTCTCGGGCGGCCAGGAGCAGCGCGTGGCGATCGCGCGGGCCATCGCCAGCGATCCCACGATCCTCGTGGCCGACGAGCCGACGGGGGACCTCGATCGCAAGTCCGCCGAAGAGGTGCTCACGCTGCTCGAGCGGTTGAACAAGGAATTCAAGAAGACCGTCGTGATGGTGACGCACGACCCGCACGCCGCCGAGCGCGCGCACCTGGTGCGCCACCTCGACAAAGGCGAACTGCAATGAGGGACCGGCCGTGAAGCTGCTGCGACTCGTCTTCAAGAACCTATTCCGGCATCGCCTCCGCACTGCGCTCACGATGCTCGGGATCGCCACCGCGGTGATGGCGTTCGGCCTGATTCGCACCATCGTGGGCGCCTGGAACGCGGGCGTCACGGGAGCGGCCGCCAACCGCATGATCACCCGCCATCGGGTGTCACTCATTTTTCCGATTCCCCTGCCGTACCGGAACGAGATCGCTAGGGTCCCGGGCGTCACGGCGGTCTCGTGGGCCAACTGGTTCGGGGGCGTGTACGGGGACGCGAACGACTTCAAGAACTTCTGGCCCCGGTTCGCGGTCGACCCCGAGACCTATTTCAGCCTCTACCCGGAGTTCCAGCTGCCGCCGGACCAGTTGGCGGCGTTCAAGAAGGAGCGCAACGCCTGCGTCATCGGGCGCAAGCTGGCGCAGCAGCACGGCTTCAAGCTCGGTGACGTCATCACGATGGAAGGGGATATCTATCCCGGCAGCTGGCAGTGGGTCGTCCGCGGGATCTATACCGGTCGGGACCCGTCGACGGATGAGACCCAAATGTTCTTCCAGTACGACTACCTCTACGAGCAGGTCCGCCAGCGGGAGCCCGGCCGGCCGGTGGCCGCCGGGTTTTACGTCATGAGCGTCGGATCGCCCGACGCAATGGCGCGGGTCGCGGCGGCGGTGGACACGCAGTTCGTGAACTCGCGCTCGCCGACGAAGACGGAGAGTGAGCGCGAATTCCAGCAGAGCTTCGTCCAGATGTCGTCGGCGATCATTACGTCGCTGCAGGTGATCTCGGTCGTGATCGTCGGGATCATCCTACTCGTCCTCGCCAACACGATCATCATGTCGGTCCGGGAGCGGACCCGCGAGTACGCGGTCCTGAAGACCCTTGGCTTCTCGGGTCGCCACCTCGCGGGCTTCGTGCTCGGCGAAGCGCTCGTGATCTCGCTTTCGGGAGGCGTGCTCGGGCTGCTGCTCACGTTCCCGATTGTGAAAGGGTTCGCAAAGGCGCTCCCGACCTTCTTCCCGGTGATCAACGTCGCGCCCCTCACCATGGCGCTCGGAATCGGCGCGGCCCTTCTCGCCGGGCTCGCCGCCGGGGCCATCCCGGCCAACCGTGTCATGCGCATGCCGATCGTGGTCGGCCTGCGGACGGTGGGATAGGCCGCCTGATGCGGATCCCGTTCTCGTATATCTGGCGGAGCCTCTGGGCACGTCGCCTCACCACGGCGCTCACGGTCGGCGGCGTAGCGCTCGTCGTATTCGTGTTCGCCGGGGTGCTCATGCTCGCCCGCGGCCTGGAGGCGGCCCTGATCGAGACAGGCTCGCCCGACAACGTGATCGTGCTCAGGCGCTCGGCCACCTCTGAGCTCTCGAGTCAGGTCGACCGGGCCACGGCGGACGTCCTCGAAGCCGAGAGTGGCGTGGCGCGGGGGAGTGAAGGTCGCGCGCTCTTGTCGCGGGAGGTGGTTCTCGTCATCGACCTGTACAAGAAGAAGAGCAACGCCCTCGGGAACGTATCGATTCGGGGCGTCTCGCCCCGGGCGTCGGAGCTCCGGCCCGGGGTCCATATCGTCCAGGGACGGCCCTTTCAGTTCGGCACTCACGAAGTCGTGGTGGGGAAGGGCATCGCGACGCTGTTCAAGGGCGTGGCCCTCGGCGGGGAGCTCGCCTTCGGGGGCGACCGCTGGACGATAGTCGGCATCGCCGACGCGGGCGGCACGGCCTTCGACTCGGAGATCTGGGGTGACGCCGACCAGTTCATGCAGGCGTTCGGACGCCCGGTATACTCGTCCCTGACCTTCCGCCTCGCCCAGCCCGGTGGCTTCGACCAGCTCAAAGCCCGACTCCAGGCAGACCCTCGCATGCAGTACGTGGAGCTCAAGCACGAGCGGGATTACTACCAGGAACAGTCGAAGACGCTCGCGACGTTCATTCGGACGCTCGGAATCGTCGTGACCACGATCTTCAGCTTCGGCGCCATGATCGGGGCGATGATCACGATGTACGCGGCGGTCGCGAACCGTACGGTCGAAGTGGGCACTCTTCGAGCCCTCGGGTTCAGGCGACGCAGCGTCCTGGGAGCGTTCCTGGTCGAGTCCGTGGTGCTCGCGCTCGTAGGCGGTGCCCTCGGGGTCGCGCTGGCCGCGCTGCTGTCCTTCGAGCGGATTTCGGTCGTCAATTTCCAGAGTTTCTCGGAGATCGGGTTCGGGTTCGCACTGTCGCCCGGCGTGGTCGCGCGCGCCCTGGTCTTCGCCGTGGTGATGGGGGTGGTCGGCGGCTTCCTCCCGGCAGTGCGGGCCGCGCGACTCAACATCGTCAACGCGCTGCGGGCCTCGTAGCCCGCGAGGCTCGGATGCGACTTGCACGCCACCTGAGGCGCGCCCCGCGGTGAAACTGACCGCGCTCGCCGTGCACACCCCGGAAGCGGTGCGCGCGGCGCTCGCGGCCCGCGGCTGGGAAACGCAGCCCGCCTGGTTCGCCGCAACCGGCATGCAGGCGCTGGTCGTCCTGCTCGAAGAGATCACCGAAGCAGAACGCGAAGGCCTGGTGCGCTGGGGTGCCAAGGCCGGCGCCGATGTGCTCACGGGCGCTGGATGGGCGCTGGTGGGGGCCCCCGCCAGCCGGCTGGCGCCGCTCGCGCGCCCCGACCGCCTGCCGCCCGGGCTCGAGCGGTTGGCGCCGGAGCTGGGCCGCTTCCTCGCGAGCTACGCCGACCCGCCGCGCCGTTGGGCCCTGGGTGGGAACAGCGTTCTGAACCTCGATCATCCCGTGCTCATCGGCATCGTGAATGTGACTCCGGACTCCTTCTCCGATGGCGGCCGCTTCGCGACTCTAGATCGGGCGGTGGGGCAGGCGGAGCGGCTGGTGGCGGACGGGTGCGAGCTGCTCGACGTGGGCGGTGAGTCCACGCGCCCCGGGGCCGCGCCGGTGGCGGTGGACGAAGAGATCGGGCGGGTCGCGCCCGTGATCGAACAGCTGGTGCGCCGGGGCCTGGGCCCGGTCTCGGTGGATACTCGCAAGGCCGCGGTGGCACGCGCCGCGCTCGCCGCCGGGGCCGCGGCGGTGAACGACGTGTCGGGGCTCGCGTTCGATGTGGCGCTCGCGGGCGTGGTAAGCGCCGCCGGGGCCGGAATGATCCTGATGCACATGCGCGGCACGCCGGACACCATGGACTCGCTCGCCGTGTACCAGCACGTGGCGGCGGAGGTGGCGGCGGAGCTGGGTGCGGCGGCCGCCCGGGCGGAGGCAGGGGGCGTAGCGCGGGAGCGGATCGTCGTGGACCCGGGTTTCGGGTTCGCGAAGACCCCCGAGCAGAACTTCCGCCTGCTCGATGAGCTGGCAACCGTCGTCGGCTTGGGCTATCCTGTAGCGGTGGGACCGTCCCGCAAGCGGTTCCTCGGGGCCGCCACCGGGCGGCCGGTCGAGGATCGCGACCGCGCGACGGCCGTGGCGTGCGCCCTCGCGTGGGAACGCGGCGCCCGCCTGTTCCGGGTGCACGACGCGGCGCTTGCGCGCGAGGCGCTGCAAGTGGCCGGTGCGACCACGAGCCCAAATTGAACCTCGAAGCCTACCAGTTCCTCATCCCCCGGTTCTGGCCGGACGTGGTCGAGATCCTTCTCGTCGCGTTCGTGATCTACCGTTTCCTGCTGTTCCTGGTCGGGACGCGGG
The DNA here is from genome assembly GCA_035601435.1 of Gemmatimonadales bacterium. Taxonomy (GTDB): domain Bacteria; phylum Gemmatimonadota; class Gemmatimonadetes; order Gemmatimonadales; family GWC2-71-9; genus AG41. The sequence continues at coordinate 6,605 of DATNOH010000184.1, forward strand.
CGATGTCGATCGTGGTCGGCGTGATGATCCTGTCGATCGCGTACTTCGGAGCGCTGCTCGCCAAGTTCACCATGATCAGCGCGCTGCTCTCCTATGTGTTCACCTTCGGCGCGTTCGCGGCCGTGGTCGTGTTCCAGCCGGAGCTGCGGAACGCGTTGGCGCGGCTGGGCCAGTCCCGCCTGATGCGGCGCTTCTCCCAGAGCGAGCGCCAGTCGGTGGCCGAGGAAATTGCCGAGGCGATGGACCGCCTGTCGCGGGCGGGCACGGGCGCCATCATCGCCGTGGAAGGCGACATCGGTCTCGAGGAATTCATCTCGTCGGGGGTGCCGATGGAGGCGAAGGTCTCCGCCGATCTCCTGACGACGATCTTCACGCCGTACTCCCCGCTGCACGACGGCGCCGTGCTGGTGCGCGGCGACCGCATCATCGGCGCCGGCTGCGTGCTGCCCCTCACCCAATTCAAGGTCGCCGACAAGTCACTCGGCACCCGTCACCGCGCGGCGCTCGGTCTCTCCGAGGAAACCGATGCGACGGTGCTCGTCGTGTCGGAAGAAACGTCGACGATCTCCATCGCGAGCCACGGGCTGCTGCACCGCCATCTCACCGCGCCTCAGGTGCGCGATCTCCTGTCCGGGGCGATCTCGCACCTCGAAGGCGGGGAACGAGTTACCGCACCAGCCAGCTGACCCCCCCGATTGTTTCAGGCTGTGCTCCGGGCTAGTTTTTGCGGTTATGGATTTTGGCGCCCTGCCCGGGCGGCTGGCGCAAGTGCGGGCCGAGATCGCGCGGCGTCAGGCGACGGCGGGTCGCACCGAGCCGGTCACGATCGTCGCCGTCACCAAGGGCTTCGGGTTGGACGCGGTGGAGGCGGCGCTCGCCGCCGGCCTCACCGACGTAGGGGAGAACCGGGTGCAGGAAGCGCTGGACAAGCTCGACACGCCCGCCGGCCGGCGGGCGACGTGGCATCTGGTAGGGCACCTGCAGCGCAACAAGGCAAAGCACGTGGCCGGGCGCTTCGCGCTGATTCACTCGCTGGACTCGGCGGAGCTCGCGGACGAGCTCGACAAGCGTGCGGGGGGTGCGGCACACGGCGCGAAGCAGCGCGTGCTGCTGCAGGTAAACGTGGCGGGCGAGGCGCAGAAGAGCGGCTGCGCGCCGGCCGACGCGCCGAGGTTGGCGCACCGCATCGCGGCGCAGCCGCACCTCGCGCTCGAAGGCTTGATGACGATCGCGCCGTTCACCGACGATCAGGACGTGCAGCGCCGGACGTTCCGGGACCTGCGCGTACTGCGGGACGGCTTGCAGGAGGAGGGATTATGGCTGCCGACGCTCTCGATGGGGATGTCCGCGGACTACGGCGTAGCGGTCGAGGAGGGGGCAACGGTGATCCGCTTGGGCACCGTCCTGTTCGGTCCGCGGGATCGGGCGGCGACGTGAGCGGCGACGCGTTCCACCTCACGCCCCACGACGTGCGGAAGCAGGAGTTCCGCCGCAGCCTGCGCGGCTACGAGCCGCTCGGCGTCGAGGACTTCCGCGTGCGCGTGGCCGACGAGCTCGAGCGGATCCTGCGCGAGAAGTCGGTGCTCGAAGAGCGGCTGGCGTCGCTCGGTGAGCAGCTGGGCGTGTACCGGGAGCGCGAGCGCGCGATGAACGAGGCGCTCGTCGCGGCGCAACAGCTGCGTGAAGAGACGCGCGCGGCGGCGCAGCGCGAGGCTCAGGTCATCGTGCGCGAAGCGGAGGCGGAGGCGCTGCGGGTGGTCGAAGATGCGCGCGCCGCGCAGGGCGAGGTGCGGCGCCAAAGCGCGGACGTCGAGCGCCAGTTCCAGGCGTACGTGGCGGGATTTCGCGCGCTGCTGGAGCGCCAGCTCGCCGAGCTGCGCGCACTGGACGGCCAGCGGGGCGGATGATCGCCGAGGCGGTCCGCGCCGTGCGGGCGCGGACGAAAGCCGTTCCCGACGCCGCGATCATCCTGGGCACCGGGCTCGGGGGGCTCGCGAACGCGGTGGCGGTGGAGACGCGGATCCCGTACGGCGAGATCCCGGGGTTCCCCCTCTCCACCGTCGAGAGCCATGCCGGGGAGCTGCTCGTCGGGACCCTGGCGGGACGGCGGGTGGTGGCGATGCGGGGACGGTTTCACGTCTATGAGGGCTACACGCCACAGCAAATCGGATTGCCCGTGCGGGTGCTCGAACGGCTCGGCGCGCGGACGCTGCTGGTCTCCAATGCGTGCGGCGGCATGCACCCGCTGTGGAATCCGGGCGATCTCATGGTGATCGCGGATCACATCAACCTGCTGGGCGCCAATCCCCTCGTGGGGCCGAACGACGACCGGCTCGGCCCCCGGTTCCCGGATATGTCGGAGGCGTATGACTCGGGCCTCCGCGCGTTGGCGCGCGGCGTGGCCCTGGAGCGGGGCATCACGCTGCGCGAAGGGGTCTACGTCGCCGTGTCGGGACCGAATCTCGAGACCCGCGCGGAGTACCGGATGCTCCGCGCCATGGGGGCGGACGTCGTCGGCATGAGCACCGTGCCGGAGGTGATCACGGCAGTGCACATGGGGATGAAGGTGCTCGGGGTATCGATCATCACCGATCAGTGCCTCCCGGACGCGCTCGCGCCGACCTCAGTGGAGCAGATCATCGCGGTGGCGCGGGCGGCGGAGCCCGCGCTCACCGCCCTGGTGGGCGGCGTGCTGGAGCGCCTCAACTGATGACGTACCCGCTTTTCGACCCCAAGCTCTCGGCCGACGCGCTGGAGAAGCAGCTGCTCGGGGCGTGGAAGCACGAGCGCTTGTTCCAGAAGACGCAGGAGGCCGCCCGGTACGGACCGCCGTTCGTGTTTTACGAGGGGCCGCCCACGGCCAACGGACGCCCGGGCATCCATCACGTATTCGCGCGCACCATCAAGGATCTGGTGTGCCGCTACCATACGATGCTGGGGCAGGGCGTCACGCGCATCGCCGGGTGGGACACGCACGGCCTTCCCGTCGAGATCGAAGTCGAGCGCATGCTCGCCATCTCGGGCAAGAAGCAGATCGAAGCGTACGGCGTCGAGAAATTCAACCGGCTGTGCCGCGAGAATGTCTTCAAGTACAAGGCCGATTGGGAGGCGCTGTCGGAGCGAATCGCTTACTGGCTGGATTACGAGCACCCCTACATCACCTACACCAACGATTACATCGAGACGGTGTGGTGGCTGCTCAAGCGGCTGTACGACAAGGCGCTGCTGTACCGGGGCCACAAGGTGCTGCCGTACTGCCCGCGCTGCGGTACGGCCCTGTCGTCGCATGAGCTCGCGCTCGGCTACCAGGAAGTCCAGACGAACTCGGTGTTCGTCACGTTCCCGCTCGCGAACGATCCCAACCGGCAGCTGGTGATCTGGACCACCACCCCATGGACGCTGCTGGCCAACGTCGCGGTCGCGGTGCACCCGGACCTCGAGTACGGGGAGTACGAGGTGAACGGGGTGCGCTACGTCGTGGCCGCCGATCGCGCGGCGCACGTGCACGTGGGCGGCAAGCCGCTGGCCGCGGCGGAACGGGTCGCCGGCTACCGCGGGCGCGAGCTGGTGGGGCAGAAATACCTGCGGCCGCTCGAGGTCGTACCGCTGCCACAGGAGGGCCAAGGGGCTCTCGTCGTGGCCGGCGCCTTCGTCTCGGCGGAAGAGGGAACCGGACTGGTGCACATGGCCCCGGCATTCGGCGCCGACGACTATGCCGCGGCTCAGCAGTACGGGCTCGCGTTCGTGAACCCGGTCGCCCCCGACGGCACCTTCCAGGACACGCGCTGGCCCGAGATCAACGGCAAGCTCGTGACCGACAAGGACACCAACCGGTTGATCATCGAGCGGTTGAAGCACGAGGGGCGCTGGCTCGAGACGCTGCCGTACACGCACACCTATCCGTTCTGCTGGCGCTGCGACTCGGCGCTGATGTACTACGCGCGCAGCTCCTGGTTCGTCCGCACCACGGCGGCGAAAGCCCGCATGCTCGAGGTGAACGCGCAGGTCGCGTGGCACCCGCCCGAGGTTGGGAGCGGGCGATTCGGCGAGTGGCTCGAGAACAACGTGGACTGGGCGTTGTCGCGCGACCGCTACTGGGGCACGCCACTCAACGTGTGGGAGTGCGACGCCGATGCGGAGCACCGCGAAGTCATCGGCTCCTACGCCGACCTCGGGGAGCGCTGGGGCAAGCGCGTGCCGAAGGAATTCGATCCGCACAAGCCGTACATCGACGAGTACACGTGGCGGTGCAAGCAATGCGGCGGCACGATGCGCCGCGTGCCCGAGGTGATCGATGCCTGGTTCGATTCGGGTGCCATGCCCTACGCCCAGTGGCACTACCCGTTCGAGCACCAGGCCGACTTCAAGGCGCACTTCCCGGCCGACTTCATCTGCGAAGGCGTGGATCAGACGCGGGGGTGGTTCTACTCGCTCCTCGCCATCGGCGTCACGGCGTTCGACGCGTCCGTCTACAAGAACGTGATCGTCAACGAGCTCGTGCTCGACGCCCAGGGCCAGAAGATGTCGAAGAGCCGCGGCAACGTGGTGAACCCGTGGGAGGTGATCGAGGAATACGGGGCCGACGCGGTACGGCTGTACCTGCTCGGCCAGAGCCAGGTATGGCTGCCCAAGCGATTCGATCGCCGCCAGATCCCGGACGTGACGGGCGGGTTCCTCAACGCGCTCCGCAGCACCTACGAGTTCTTCCGGCGCTACGCCGAGGACTGGAAGCCGCCCGCGGAAGCCGCGGCGACAGCGTTCGAAAAACGGCCACCCGCGGACCGCTGGCTGCTCGCGCGGCTCGACGAAGTGGTGGGAGAGGTGCGCCAGGCGTGGTCGGAGTACGACGTGACCGCGGGCGTGCGGGGAGTCATGGACTTCGTCGGCGAAGACCTGTCCCGCTGGTACATCCGGCGGAACCGTCCGCGCTTCTGGGCGCCCGACCGGGCCACCGACGCGGTAGCGCTGGAGACGCTGCACGAGGTCCTCGTCACGTCGACGCGGCTGCTCGCCCCGGCGGCGCCGTTCGTTGCCGACTGGATCCACCGGGCGCTCGTGGGCACGTCGGTGCACCTGGCGCCTTTCCCGACCGACCTGGGCCGGCGGGCCCCGGATCTGCTCCAGGCGATGGCGGCAGTGCGGAAGCTCGCCTCCCTGGCTCGGGCCGCCCGGGAGACCAAGCAGCTCCCCGTACGCCAGCCCGTAGCCAAGGTTCAGGTGGTGGTCCCGGCGAAGCTGCGCGGCCCGGCCTTGGCAGACCTGTTAGATATCCTGGCCGCTGAAGTGAACGCCAAGGCGATCGAAGTGGCGGGCTCGGACCACGAACTGGTGCGGCTGAAGGGGAAAGCGGAATACCGCAGCCTGGGCAAGCGTTACGGGAAGGACACGCCCCGGGCCGCCGCCGCAGTGTCCCAGCTCACCGCGGAACAGCTGGAGGCACTGGAACGTGGTGACCCCGTGCGGTCCGGAGACTTCGAGTTCCGACCCGAAGACGTGCTGGTGACGCGCGAGGTGGTGAGCGACTGGGCGGTGCAGGCGGACGGCCCGTACGTGGCCGCGGTCGATCCGCGGCTGACGGACGATCTGATCCAGGAAGGCCTGGCGCGCGAGCTGGTGAATCGCGTCCAGCGCCTCCGCAAAGAAGCAGGGTACGAGTACACCACGCGCATCGAGCTCAGCGTGGCGGGCGCGCCAGAGATCGTCGCCGCCGTGTCGGCGTTCCAGGGGTTCGTCGAAGGTGAGACGCTGGCGCGCAAGCTCGTGCTCGGTACGGTGCTGGACGAAGCGGATGTGACGCGAGAAGTTGACATCGAGGCTCGCCGGGTGACGATTGCACTGCGGCGACATGACGGACGAAAGGGCGGTACGCGATAATGCCGACGAAATCCAAGACCAAAGCCAAAGCCAAGGCGACCAAGGGCGGCCTGAA
>DATNOH010000185.1:0-15803 GCA_035601435.1 Gemmatimonadales bacterium
TCCGCCGCGGGCCGGAGCACCGCGACATCGAGCGGGCGTCCCAAGGCCCATTCGTACCGCCGCCGGAACGGCGAGCGGGCCGCGTCGTCGGTCCCGATCACGTAGCGGTAGCGGCGTGCCAGCGCGCTGTTGCGGGCGTGAAACCCCGGCCGCATCGGGCTGACGCGCTCAACCCAGATGTCCCGGGGCAACAGGGCATTGAGGGCCCGGTACAGCCCGGAGACGTCGTCCCCCCAACGCCCGTCCGCCAGAAACCCGACGCCCTGGCCCAGAGCGTGTACGCCCGTGTCGGTGCGTCCGGCACCAGTCGCCGCCGTCCGGCGGCCCATCAGGCGCTCCAGCACGGCCTCGAATTCCGCCTGCACCGTGCGCCCGTCCGGTTGCCGCTGCCAGCCCGCGAACTCTGCCCCGTCGTACTGTACCACGGCGAGGTAGGGCCGGCTCGTCACGGGCGAAAGATAGGTTGAAACGGGGGGTCAATCAAGGCACGCAACCCGTTGTGGCATTTGACAAAACGCGATTTTTCGGGATAGCTTTGGCAGGCCCGAAACCCCGAACCCTGTGCCCGCGTCGTCCCGCCCCACGCCCTCCCCGCTGCACCAAGCGATCGCCGCCCTCGCCGACCGCCGGCCCCTGACTGAGCCCCAAACTACCGAGGTGTTCGGGGCCGTCATGCGCGGCGAGGCCACGCCGGCCCAGATCGCGGCCCTGCTAATGGGATTGCGCGTCAAGGGCGAGACCCCGGAGGAGGTGGCGGGCGCCGCCCGTGCGCTGCGCGACGCGATGGTGCGCGTGGAGGCGAATGGCCTGCACCTCGTCGACACCTGCGGGACCGGCGGGGGAGCGGTCTCCACCTTCAATATCTCCACCGCCGCCGCCTTCGTCGCCGCGGGCGCCGGAGCGGTCGTGGCGAAGCACGGCAACCGATCGTTTACGTCGCAGTGCGGCTCTGCCGACGTGCTCGAGGCGCTGGGTGTGCGCATCAGCCTCGACGCCGCCGACGCGGCCCGCGTGCTGCGCGAAGCGTGCGTCACGTTTCTGTTCGCGCCCAATTTTCATCCCGCCATGAAGTACGCCGGGCCGGTGCGGCGTGAGCTCGGAGTAGCGTCCGTGATGAACCTGCTGGGGCCGCTCGCCAACCCCGCGGGCGTGCGCCGCCAGGTGGTGGGCGTGGCGGACGCCCATCGCGGCCCGCTCATGGCCGGGGCGCTGGCGCGGCTCGGGGCCGAGCATGCGCTCGTGGTCCATGGCCGCGTGGGCATGGACGAGATCGCGCCGCAGGGTATCACGGATGTGTGGGAAGTGCGAACTGGCCGCGTGAACGTGTGGGAGATCGATCCCGCCGACCACGGCCTCGCGATCGCCGATGTGGCCGGGCTCGCGGGCGCCGCGCCCGCGGCGAATGCCGCGCGCATCGAGCACCTGCTGGGTGACGGGCGCGAGGATCCGGGGGGCCTGTCCGCCCTGCTCCTCAACGCTGGTGCGGCGATCTACGTGGCAGGGTTGGTCGGTTCGTATGCGGACGGCGTGGCGCGCGCGCGGGAGATCGTCCGTGCGGGCAAGGGCAGAGAGGCCCTCGAGCGATTGCGCCGCGCGACTAGTACTTCCGGATGACGCCCACCACTACGCCTTGCACCACGACATCGCGCTCGTTGACACGCAGCGCCGTCATGGTTGGGTTGGCGGGCTCGAGCCGGATCCACCCGCCCGGCTCCCGATAGAACCGCTTGACCGTAGCACTCGAGCCCTGCACCAGCGCGACCACCGTCTGGCCGTTGTCGGCCTGGTTGCGCTCGTGGACCACGATGAAGTCGCCGTCCTTGATGTGCTCGTCGATCATCGACTGACCGCGGACCTTCAGTACGTAGCTCCGACCACGGCGGGGGATCAGCTCGTCGGGCACCGCGATCGTGTCCGTGCCGCTGACCGCTTCGATGGGCGCGCCGGCGGCCACCAGGCCGTGCAGCGGCAGATCGGTGGCGCCGGTCTGGCCGCGCGGCGGCACGACCTCGATGCCGCGACTCTCGTTGTGAGCGCGCCGGATGTACCCCTTGCGCTCGAGATTGGTGAGATGCTCGTGGACCGTGGCCAGAGAGCGGAACGAGAACCGTTCCGCGATCTCCTCAAAACTCGGTGCGTAGCCCTGGGCGCTGATCTGGGAAGAGATGAAGTCCAGGATCTCGCGCTGTCGGCGTGTGAGCGGCACATTCTCTCCCGAACGGAAACCGAAGGCAAATCTACCCGAAAATCGACCGAACGCAAGCATGCCGGAAACCAAGCTTGACGCGATTCTCACCGCCACGCGCGATCGCGTGGCGGGCCTGCGGGCCCGGGCGCGCGAGCTCGAGCGCCAGGCGCGCGCGGCGCCCGCGCCCCGCCCGTTCGGGCGCGCCCTGGAGGGTCGCGAGGTCGGCGTGATCGCCGAAGTCAAGCGCCGCTCACCGTCGGCGGGGGCGATCCGTGAGGACTTGGACCCGGTGGCGCATGCGCGGGCCTACACGCAGGGTGGTGCCGTCGCGATCTCGGTCCTGACCGACGAGCTACACTTCGGCGGCTCGCTCGACGACCTGGCCCGGGTGGCGAGCGCGGTGCCGGTGCCTGTGCTGCGCAAGGACTTCATCCTGGACGAGCTGCAGCTGTACGAAGCGCGGGCGGCAGGGGCGAGTGCCATTCTCCTTATCGTCCGGGCGCTCGCGCCCGATGGCCTGCGTGTACTGGCGCGCGCCGCGCGCGACCAGGGACTCGGCGTGTTGGTGGAGGTGCATTCGGCGGGCGAGCTGGAGCTGGCGCTCGGCGTGGACCCGACGGCCGTCGGTGTGAACAGCCGCGACCTTGCCACGTTCGCCGTCGATCTCGGTGGCGCCGAGCGGCTGGTGACGCTCGTCCCGGCCGGTGTGCCCGTGATCGCCGAGAGCGGGATCTCGACCCGCGCCGACGTGGAGCGCATGGCGGCCGCCGGGGCGGACCTCGTGCTGGTCGGAACGTCGGTAGCGGCGAATGCCGATCCAGAGCGAGCTGTGCGAGAGCTGACGGGCGTGCGGCGACAGGGGAGGGGACAGTGATGAAAACGCGGAACTGGGTTGGCTCGCGCATCGGAGGTTCGCTTGGCATCTGAGGCCGGCACGCGCCACACCGGTCGCTTCGGCCCCTACGGCGGCCGCTACGTCCCCGAGACCCTGATGGCGGCATTGGAGGAGCTCGAGCGCGTGCATGAAGCCGCGAAGCGCGATCCCAAATTCTGGGCGGAGCTCGACGCTCTCCTGAAGGACTACGTCGGCCGGCCTACGCCGTTGACCGAGGCGCCACGCCTCGCGGCGCAGGTGGGCAGCGGCGTCGTGGTCGCCCTCAAGCGCGAAGACCTGAACCACACGGGGGCGCACAAGATCAACAACACGCTCGGGCAGGCGTTGCTGGCGCGGCGGATGGGGAAGCGCCGCATCATCGCCGAAACGGGGGCGGGGCAGCACGGGGTGGCCACGGCCACGGTGTGCGCGCGCTTCGGGCTCGAATGCGTGGTCTACATGGGCGAAGCAGACATGCGGCGCCAGCGTTTGAACGTGTACCGCATGGAGCTGATGGGAGCCCGGGTCGTGCCGGTGACGTCCGGCACCCGCACGCTCAAAGACGCCACCAACGAGGCGCTGCGCGACTGGGTCACCAACGTCACCACCACGCATTACATCATCGGCTCGGTGGTGGGTCCCGATCCGTTCCCGCGCGTCGTGCGCGATTTCCAGGCGGTGATCGGCCGCGAGGCGCGGGCCCAAGCGCTGGAGCGGTGGGGCAAGCTGCCGCGCACCGTGGTGGCGTGCGTCGGCGGCGGCTCCAATGCGATCGGCATTTTTTCCGCCTTTCTCGACGATCGTGACGTGGCGTTGGTCGGCGTGGAGGCGGCCGGAGAAGGGCTCGAGAGCGGTCGTCACGCGGCGTCACTGGGCCGCGGACGGCCGGGCGTGTTTCACGGCAGCCTGAGCTACCTGCTCCAGAACGCCGACGGTCAGGTCCAACCGGCGCACAGCGTGTCGGCGGGCCTCGACTACCCGGGTGTCGGGCCCGAACACGCTTTCTTGAAGGACAGCGGACGCGTATTGTATGAGGCAGTGACCGACCGGCAGGCGCTCGATGCGTTCGCCTCCCTATCGCGCCTCGAGGGGATCCTGCCGGCGGTGGAGAGCGCCCACGCTGTTGCCTGGGTGCTTGCGCACCGCGGGGAGTGGCGCGCCGGCGACGTCGTGTTGCTGAACCTGAGCGGCCGCGGCGATAAGGACGTCGCCATGGTCGCGGAACTGACGGGAGCCGCCACCTGACAAACGCGCCCGTACCCGAGCTGGCGTTGCCGCCGCAGCAGGTCGAAGAGCTGCTGCAGATCCTGTCGAAGGGGATCCGGGCGACCCAGCTCTACCTGCCGAACAATCCGGTGTATCAGCGCGCGGTCGACAATATCCGGGCGTCGTTTCGCCAGATCTGGCAGGCGACCGACGATCTCGTGTTCGACGTCGGCGAGATCGAGCTGCGGTGGGAAGACAACGTCGTCTACAACCAGGAGCAGCGGGCCGAGAGCATCGCGTGGACGCTCTATAAGGACGGCGTCCGCTCGCTCGCGTTCAAGCCGGGCGTCGAAGAGACGGAGATCGTGCGTTTCCTGGGCGTGCTGCAGCGGGCGCGCAACCTCCAGGCCGACGCCGCCGACGACTTGCTGACGCTGCTGTGGGCGCAGGACTTTCAGTTCGTCAGCTACACCTTCCGGGAGCTCACCAGCGAGAACGCGGTGCCGATCGAGGCGGGCGAGACCATCACGTCGGCGCCGCCGAGCGACGTGCGCCACGCGGTGGAACAAGAGGCCCCGCCCAAGCGCGAGGGCGTGGTGTCGATGGACGACTTCGACACCACGCTCTATTTCCTGGAGGACGCCGAGGTCGAGTACCTCAAGAAGGACGTCGAGCGGGAGTACGCGCAGGACATGCGCCGCAACGTGCTCTCGATGCTGTTCGACCTGCTCGAGCTGCAAACGTACGGCACCGTCCGAGCCGAGCTGATTTCCATCCTCGAAAACTTCATCCCCTACCTGCTCGGCGCCGGGGATTTCCGCTCCGTCGCTTTCATTCTCCGGGAGACGCGCGCCATCCTGCAGCGGGCCCGCGAGCTGATCCCCGAGCATCGCAAGACGCTCGAGGGCTTGCCCGCCCGCCTGTCGCAGCACGACGCGCTGTCGCAGCTGTTGCAGTCGCTCGACGAGGCGGCGGTCCATCCCAGCGAAGAGGAGTTGTCCGAGCTGTTCCAGGAGCTTCGTCCCGAAGCGCTCTCGACCTTGATGGTGTGGGTCGCCAAGCTCCACGATGAGCGCGTGCGCGAGCTGGTGCAGGCCGCCGCCGCCCGGCTGGCCCAGGGGAACGCGAGCGAAGTGCTCAAGGCGCTCGCCAGCCCGGACAGCGCCGCCCAGCTCGAGATGGTAAAGCTCGCCGGACGCCTGAAGCTCACGGGGGCACCGGAAGGCATGGAGCGGCTGCTGGCATCGGAGGACCGCGCCCTCAAGCTCGCCGTGGTCGAGGCGCTCACGGCCATCTCGAGCCCGTCGGCCATGCGGCTGCTCGAGAAGGCGATCGACGATGCCGACCGCGACGTGCGCATCGCCGCCGTCCGGTTTCTCGGTTCCCGCGGCTACCGCAACGCGGCGTCGCGCATCGAGTCGATGGTCACGGGCTCCAAGCTTCGGAACGCGGACCTCACCGAGAAGATGACGTTCTTCGAGGCGTTCGGCGCCATCGTGGGCGCCAAGGGGATCCCGGCGCTCGAGAAAATGCTGGCCTCCAAGGGGCTGCTGGGAAGGAAAGAAGATCCTGAGACCCGCGCTTGTGCGGCGATGGCGCTCGGCAAGGTCCGCACGCCGGAGGCGCGGGCCGTGCTGGAGCGCGCGGCCCAGGATAAGGAGCCGCTGGTGCGCAACGCCGTCACCCGGGCGCTGCGCGAGGTCGGCACATGACCGCCGGCGGGCCCCCGCGCGGCTCGATTGCCGAGACCGTCCAGACCACGGACGGATTCCTGCGCCATGCGGGCCGGGATTTTCTGGTCGTGCTGTACACGGCGGTTCGCTCCCTCAAGCTCTATCCGATCGAGAACGCCCAGGTGCAGAAGGCGCTGGACGATCTCACCGCCACGACCAAGCACCTCTTGGACGTCGAGAAGGAGATCGAGCTGCGCCTGCAGGGCGAGTTCATCTTCGTCAATTCCACGCGCCTCCGGCTCGATCTCGACAACTATGCGTCGTTCTCCCACATCCTGGGCGTGCTGCGGCAGAGCGGCATCGGCGCGGTCCGGATCGACGAAGGCGTGGAGCGCAAGCAGCTGCAGATCTTCGTGTCGCTGCTGCTGTCGTACGCGGCGAAAGAGGTGACCGCGACCAAGCTCTTCGAGCTCGCCCAGAAGCTGTCGGATGCCGGGGTGACCCACATCGGCGTGGAGCCCCCGCTCGAGACCGACGAGGACGCCGAAGACGAGGAGCGGCAAAAGGAGGCGGCGAAGCGCACCTATGCGCGTTCGGTGGCCGTGACGAAGGAGGTCATCAACTCGATCCGCATGGGCCGGACGGCCAACGTGAAGAAGGTGAAGCGGGCCGTGCAGGCAATCGTGGATCAGGTGCTGAACAACGAGGCCTCGCTGATGGGCCTCACCACGCTGCGGGACTACGACGAGTACACGTTTACCCACTCCGTCAACGTGTGCATCTTCTCGGTCGCCCTGGGCCGCAAGCTCGGCCTCACCAAGCTCCAGCTCTACGATCTGGGCATGGCCGCCCTGTTCCACGACGTGGGCAAGTCGCGTGTGCCGCTCGAGGTGCTGAACAAGCAGGGCGGGCTGAGCGACGAAGAGTGGCGCATCATGCAGGCGCACCCGTGGCTCGGCGTGCTGACGCTGTTCGGGCTGCGCGGCTACGGCGAGATCCCCTATCGGGGCATGATCGTCGCCTACGAGCACCACATGAAGACCGACCTCACCGGCTACCCCAAGTCGCTGCGCGCGCGCGAGCTGTCCATCTACTCCAAGATCGTCTCCGTGGCCGACGGATTCGACGCGGCGACGAGCCGGCGCGTGTACCAGACCGTGCCGATCCAGCCGGACCAGGTGCTCAAGGAGATGTGGGAGAACCCCCGGCGCGGCTACGATCAGATCGTGGTGAAGGCGTTCATCAACCTGATCGGCATCTATCCCGTGGGGACGTGCGTCATCCTCGACACGTACGAGGTAGCGCTCGTGCACAGCGCCAACCCGGACGTCACCCATGTGCATCGCCCCGTCGTGCGCATCGTGACCACGCCCGAAGGAGGGGTTCAGCACCCGGGCTTCCTCGCCGACCTCGCGCAGAAGGATGCCGAAGGCAACCATCCCCGCTCGATCGTGAAAGTCACCGACCCCATCAAGTACGGCATCAACGTCAGCGATTACTTTGTCTGAACACCCGATCGCCGCGCGCTGGCGGGCCATCCGGGGTAACGCAGGGACGCGGCACGCCGCACTCATTCCGTACCTGACGGCGGGGTTCCCGACCCCTGAGCTGTCGCTCGAAGCCCTGCGGGTCGTCGCCGCGGCCGGTGCGGACCTCGTGGAAGTGGGGGTTCCCTTCTCGGACCCCCTCGCCGACGGCCCCACCATCCAGCGCTCGACGCAGGCCGCCCTGGATCAGGGCATGACGGTGCCCCGTGTACTCGACCTGATCCGCCGCGCCGCGCTCGAGATTCCCGTCGTGGTCATGACCTACTTGAACCCGCTCATGGCCTTCGGGCTCGAGCGCTTCTTGCGTGAGGCAGCCGCCGCCGGAGCGTCGGGGCTGGTGCTCACGGACTTTCCCGCCGGCGCGGATCCCGACCTCGAGGCGATGGTGCAGGCCAGCCCGCTCGCCCTGATCCGGCTGGTCGCCCCCACCACGACGGCTGATCGCCTGGCGCGGGCGGTGCAGGGCGCGAGCGGATTCCTGTATCTGATTTCGCGTCTGGGTGTCACCGGTGTGCGCGATCAGGTCCCGACGGACCTCGCCGAGCACGTCGCCCGGGTGCGGTCGGCGAGCTCGCTTCCGCTCGCGGTCGGGTTCGGGATCAGCACGCCCGCGCAGGCGCGTGCCACAGCGCGGCTGGCGGACGGCGTCGTCGTGGGCAGTGCGATCGTGGACGCGCTGGCCGCGGGCGGGGTGGGCGCCGCGGAGCGCCTGGTCCGCGAGCTCACCGCCGCTATCCGGGAGGACCGCGCGTGACCGCCAACCGCCTGGTCACCATCTACAGCCGGGCGCTCGCCATCGGCGGGTCGATCACGCTGGGTGCCGCCCTCATCGCGGACACGCGCTGGACCGGGCAGCCCCTCGAGATCCTGGGCCTGCTGGTCGCCGCGCTGCTGCTGCGCGCCGGGCAGGTGCCCCTGAGCAAATATTCCTATCTCACTCAGACCGGGCTGGTGGCGCTGGCGGGGAGTCTCGTAGTCGGCCCGCCCGCGACCGCGCTGGCGCTGGCGGGCGGCGTGCTCGGCGCGGACTGGTTGTGGCAGAAGAAGATGTTCCTCGCGGCATTGGTGAACGTGGGGCGCGAGGTGATCGCGCTGCTCGGAGGCTACGGTGTCTACGCGGGCGCCGTGCGGCTCTCGAACGTGACGACGCCCGGATTGCACGTGGAGCTCGTTCCCGCGCTGTTCTTCTTCTGCCTCGCGTATTTCGTCATCAGCCGCCTGCTGTTCTACTTTGCGCTGGTCATCCGCGGCAAGCTCGAGCAGGACGAGCGCCTCCTCATTCTGCGCTACGAATGCATCGGCTACGGCGCGACGGTGATCGCCACGGCGATCGTCGTTGGTACGGTGAGCTACTGGCCGCCGCTCGCGTGGGTGTTCGTGGCGGCGGCCCTGGGCGCCCTGGGGTTGCTCTTCAAGCACACCCTCGAGGAGGCGATCGCGGCCGAGGAGCTGAACAAGATCCACGCGATGGAAGCCGTGATCACGAGCAACATCAGCCTCGAGGACTCGTTCGCCCGGATCGAGCGGCTCGCGCACCGCCTGGTGGACTGGGGTGACTTCCGCATCTACCGGCGCCAGGAGGGCTCGCTGCGCCTCGCCTATCGCGGGCAAATCGGGCGCGCACAGCGCGGCGAGCCTACGCCGGACACCGCCGCGGTGCGCGAGCAGGTCGCGCAAACCGGCGAGTCGGTCGTCATCCACGACGTCACTCGTGACAAACGCATCGCCGACGCGCCGCTCGTGGTCCAGAGTCTGGTCATGGTGCCGCTCAAGTTCGGCGAGCATGTGATCGGGACCCTCGAGCTCGAGCACCACAAGCGCAAGGTGTACCGGGGGAAGGACGTCATCACGATCAACACGTTCGCGAACCAGCTGGCCACCGCGATCCACATCACCGAGCTGCGCCGGCCGCTGGTCGAGACCGTGGAGAGGCTGACGCAGCAGCTCGCGACGCTGGCGCGCGCGGCCGCGTCGATGCGCGAGGCCGCCGCCGCGGTGGCCCAGTCCACCGGCCTGATCCGCCAGGGCGTGCTCGCCGAAGAAGGCGAAGTGTCCGGGGGGCTCGAAGCCACCGAGAGCCTGGCGCGCGTCTCGCGGCGCGTGTCGGAAGACGGGACCGAGGCGGCGCAGGCGTCCAGCACCGCGAGCGAGGTCGCCAACAAGAATCGCCACCAGATCCGTGACGCCATTTCCCGACTCGTGGCCCTCAAGACGTTCGTGGGCGAAGCTTCGAGCAAGGTGCAGGGGCTGGGGCAGGTGAGCCGGCGTATCACCGGCTTCATCGCGTCGATCCGCGAGCTCGCCGACATGACCAACCTGCTGGCGTTGAACGCCGCCATCGAGGCGGCGCGGGCGGGCAAGCACGGCAAGGGCTTCGCCGTCGTGGCCGAGGAGGTGCGACGGCTGGCGGAGCAGAGCTCCAGCGCCGCCCTCGAAGCGGGTGAGCTGGTGCAGGACATCCATCGGCAGGTGGGGGAGGTGGTGGAGCAGATGCGCCGCGGCCAGGTCAACGTGGGCGGCGTCGAGGAGCTTTCCTCCGCGGCGCTCGAAGCCCTGGACGCGATCGTCGCGGCGACGGCCGAGGCGACGTCGCACGCGCAGCGGATCGCCGCGGCCGCGGGTGACCAGGACAAGGCCTTCGGCAAGCTGCGCCAGCGCATCCACGCCGTGGCCCAAATCGCGGGAAAGAACCGCGCCGAGGCGGACGACGTCGCGACCCGCGCCGACGAAGCAGCGCGGGGGCTCACCGACCTCGAGCGCGCGACGCGAGAGCTGGAAGAGGTCGCGGCGATGCTGCGGGAGCTGACCCGCGGCTTTGCCAGCATCGCGTAGGCCGCTTACCATTCCCGCGTGGCCAAGGGAGAGACGGAGCGCGTGTACGTGGCGCTGGGATCGAACGTGGGCGATCGCGCCGCGCATCTCGCGTACGCGCGGGCGCGGCTCGCAGCCCTGCCGCGCACCCGCCTGGTCGGGGAGTCCCGCGTCGAGGAAACCGCCCCCCTCGGGTCGGTGCCGCAGGGCCCCTACCTCAATCAGATGGTACTGCTCGAGACCGCGCTCGAGCCCGCCGGGCTGCTCGTCCACCTCCATGCGATCGAATCAGAGCGCGGCCGCGAGCGCCGAATTCGCTGGGGGCCGCGGACCCTGGACCTGGACATCGTGCGCTTCGGTGATCGGGTAATCCACGAGCCGGCGCTCGTGATCCCGCACCCGGAGCTTGCGAACCGCCCCTTCTGGCAGCGCGAGCTGGCGGAGCTCGATGCCGCTTGGTCGCCGCGCCCGACGCCCCATGGCTGACGAAGCCAAGCCCGTCACGACCCACGAGCTCCTCGCCATGAAGGAGCGCGGCGAGCGCATCGTCGCACTCACCTGCTACGACGTTCTGTTCGCGCGTCTGCTCGACGCGTCTGGGGTGGACGTCCTGCTGGTGGGGGACTCCGTGAATCAGGTGCTCGCCGGAGCGGAGACCACGCTGTCCGCCACGCTCGAGCAGATGATCTATCACGCGAAGATAGTGCGGCGCGGCGCCGTGCGCGCGATGGTGGTGTGCGACATGCCTTTCCTCACCTATCAGGTCTCCCCCGCCGAAGCGATCCGCAACTGCGGGCGCGTCATGCAGGAAACCGGTTGCCACGCGGTGAAGCTCGAAGGCGGCACACCGATGGCGGACACCGTGCGCGCATTGGTGGACGTCGGCATCCCCGTGATGGGCCACCTCGGCCTCACCCCCCAGTCGGTGCATGCGCTGGGCGGCTACCGTGTGCAGGGACGCGACGAGCGAACCGCCGAGCGACTGAAGGCGGACGCCAAGGCGCTGGAGCAGGCGGGCGCCTTCTCCATTGTGCTGGAGCTCATCCCCGCGCCGCTCGCATCCCAAATGAGCAAGTCGCTCACGATCCCGACGATCGGCATCGGCGCGGGTCCCGCTTGCGACGGCCAGGTGCTGGTGCTTCCCGACATGCTGGGGTTGAACGACCGGTTCAGCGCCAAGTTTGTGAAGCGCTACGCCGCGCTGGCGGAGGATGTGCGAGAGGCCGTCAAGCTGTACGCTGCCGAGGTGCGCGAAGGCCGCTACCCGGGCCCAGAGCACTCGTTTCCGAAGTGAATGATTGGAACCGGCGAGACGTGCTCGCGATGCTGGCAGCCGCAGCCTGGACGCCGCTCGTGACACGGCGCACTCCCAAGCCGACCGCCACCGCCCCGTCCGGCGCGCCGCCCGGGTTTCGGGTCCGGACCATCACGGCCGGTACCAACCTGAAGAGCCTCGCGGACACCCGAGCCGTGGACGCCACGGTCGCGACGCTCAAGCGCGCGAAGCAGGCCGTCACGGACGCCGGCTATGAGGTGCAGACCGTCCGCATCGCCACCCAGCCCCTGCTCGAGGACTCCGGTTGGCGCGCGCGCGCGCGTGCCCTGACCACCCTTCAGGCGCTGGACCGCACCATGGTGGCCGAGTCCGTGCTCCTGAGCATCGGACCGGTGCTCGCCGCTGACGGTGACGATACCGATTTCGCTGGTTGGGCCGCCGAGCTCGCCCGCACGACCCAGAACGTCAGCTTCACGGTGCGGGTGGCGTCGCCCGAGCGGGGCACGTCGCCGCGCGGGGTCACGGCCGCAGGCGACGCGATCGCGGCCATCGCGCGCGCCACCCCGGGAGGCATCGGGAATTTCCGGTTCGCCGCGGCCGCCAACATACCGGCCGGCACGCCGTTCTTTCCCGTCGCGTATCACAGCGGCTCGGATGCAATGGCCATCGGGCTCGAATCGCCTCCGTTGCTGTCCGCCGGACTCGCCGAAGCCAGCACCCTGGGGGAGGCGCAACAGCACCTCACGGAGCTGCTCGAGTCCCGGCTCGGACCGCTGGAGCGCCTGGTGCGGGACATCGCCCGGCGCGAAAAGCGGAGCTACACCGGCATCGACGTCTCTCCCGCCCCCGGCAAGGACGCGAGCATCGGGGCGACCATCGAGGCCCTCACCGGGGTCCCGTTCGGCGCGCCTTCGACCCTCGCCGGGTGTGCGGCGATCACGGACGTCCTCAAGAGCGTGCGCCTGAAGACCTGCGGGTACTCGGGGCTCATGCTCCCGGTGCTGGAGGATCCCGTGCTGGCGAAACGCGCATCGGAGGGGCGGTTCGGCGTGCGCGACCTGCTGCTGTATTCGAGCGTCTGCGGCACGGGGCTCGACGTGGTGCCGCTGCCGGGCGACAGTCGCTCGGACCGGCTGGCGGCCCTGATAGCCGACGTGGCCGCCCTCTCCACCAAGCTTCGCAAGCCGCTCTCCGCGCGGTTGTTTCCCGTGCCGGACAAGGGAGCGGGCGAGATGGCGCATTTCGACAATCCCTATCTCACCGACTCAGTCGTGCTCAAGGCGGAATAAGCGCCGCGCGCGATGCAGCAACTCTCGAGCCCGAAGGAGATGCGCGACTGGTCGCGCGCCGAGCGCGCCCGGGGCCGCCGCATCGGGTTCGTGCCGACCATGGGATTCCTGCACCAAGGTCATCTGCAGCTCGTGGATCGGGCGAAACAGCGCGCCGACCGCGTGGTGATGAGCATCTTCGTGAACCCCCTGCAGTTCAGCCCCGCGGAGGATCTGGCACAGTACCCGCGCGACTTGGAGCGCGACCGCACGCTCGCCGCGGAACGGGGCGTCGGTTGTCTGTTTGTCCCGGACACGGCGGCGATGTACCCCACGGAGCCGCTGGTGCGCATCAGCCCCGGTCCGATGGCGGAGACACTCGAGGGCGCCGCCCGGCCCGGGCATTTCGCCGGCGTGCTGACGGTCGTCGCGAAGCTGTTCCACATCGTGGAGCCGGACATCGCGGTGTTCGGGCGGAAGGATTTCCAGCAGGCGATGCTGGTACGGCGCATGGTGGCGGACCTGGACTTCGGGTTGGAGATCGACGTCGCGCCCACCGTGCGCGAGCTCGACGGCCTGGCCCTCTCCTCGCGCAACACTTACTTGAAGGGCGACGACCGCCGCGCCGCGCTCGCCCTGTCGCGCGCGCTCCGCGCCGTGGAGCAAGCGTGGCGCTCAGGGGAAGCAGACGCGAAGGCGCTCCAGCGGCGTGGCCTGCAGACGCTCATGGCCCCGGGCGTCACCCCGGGCTACTTGGAGCTCGTGGACGAACAGATTCGAGCGGTCGCCCGCGCCGACGCTCGCACCGTGGTGATGATCGCGGCGCAGGTCGGGACGACTCGCCTCATCGATAATGTGGTACTCGGGGAAGGAGTGGGGGGTGACATCTCGGTGCGGGCGTGACGCAGTCCGCGGCTCGAGCCGCGACCGAGCCGCGAGTTGCATCGCGCAGTCGGTGTGACTCTCCCCCCGTGGGCCGTCGTCACTCCGGAGCGCCGCGCCCACGTGGAGCGCGTGGCGGCGCTGATCGCCACGTGGGCCACGGCAATGAAAGTGCCCGAGCGCGAGCGCGCCCGCTGGCTCTCGGCGGCGTGGCTGCACGACGCACTGCGCGACGCACCCGCGGCCGACGAGCTCGCCCACGGGCCGCTCGCCGCCGAACGCGCCGCGCATGACGGCGTGACCGACCAGGGCGTACTCGACGCGGTGCGCTACCACTCGCTCGGGTTCGCACAGTGGGATGACGTGGGCCGGATGCTATATCTGGCCGACTATCTCGAGCCGGGGCGAGCGTTCGATCAGGAGCTCCGGCGCTCGCTCGCGGCACGTGTGCCCCAGGAGCGCGAAGCGATCCTGAAGCAGGTCGCCGCCCGTCGCATCGCGCGCGTGATCGAGGGCCGCTGGCCGCTCCCCCGGGAGACGGTGGATTTCTGGAACGCGCTCATCGGATACTGATCGCCTGCGCCACGGCGCTCGCCGCCTGCCGCGGAGACCGCGGGGGCAGCGCCGCGCTCCCCGTGCCCGGGGCCGGGAGCGCCGGGCCGCGCGTGACGGTCGAAGTCCTGAACGCCAGCGGCACGGCGGGGCTCGCGAGGGTCGGCACCCGGGTACTGCGGCGGGCCGGGATCGATGTCCTCACCTATGGCAACGCGCCTGAGACGGTGGGACCGCTCGACTCGACTCGCATCGTGGTGCGCCGCGGAACAGAGGAGGTTGGCCGACGGGTGCGCCGGGCCCTGGGCCTGGGCCGGGTCGTCGTGCAGCTGGACACGACCCGGCTACTCGACGCGAGCGTGCTCCTCGGTGCGGACTTTGCGCCGCGCCTCGAGTTCCACCCGTAGCTGCCCGCACGCGGCGCTGATATCGAGCCCGCGGCTGCGACGCAACACCGCCTCCACCCCATGCCGCCGGAGCCGCCGCTCGAACGCGATCATCCGCGCCCGGGGGCTGGGTGAGAGGTCCGGCGCCCCACCGGGGTGAAGCGGCAGCAGGTTCACCAACGCGCCCAGCGGCCGCGCTAGTTGCGCCAGCTGATCCGCCTGCTCCAGCGCATCGTTCTTTCCCTCGATGAGCACGTACTCGAGCGTCACGCGGCGACGGAATCGCGCCAATGCCTCCATGACCGCGGGCAACGCGTACTTCTTCTCGATCGGCATCAGGGCGTGCCGCAGCTCCGGTGTCGGCGCGTGGAGCGAGAGAGCGAGCCGAAACTGCTCCGGCCGTTGCGCCAGCTTCGCGAGACTCGGCAAGATGCCGACCGTCGAGACCGTAATGTGCCGCGCCCCGATCGCGACGCCGTCGGCGTGGTTGAGAATCGTGAGCGCGCCGTCCACGGCCTCCCAGTTGAGCAGCGGCTCGCCCATGCCCATGAAAACGACATTGGTCGGCTTCAGCGCCACGTCGAGGAGCATCACCTCGCGCACCTGACAGACGATCTCCGCTACCGACAGATTGCGGCGAAAGCCCATGCGCCCCGTAGCGCAGAACACGCAGCCGAGCGCGCACCCCACCTGCGACGAGATGCACAGCGTACGTCGCTTCCCTTCGGGGATGAGCACCGACTCGACGGCTTCCCCGTCCCCCAGATCCCAGAGAAACTTCTCCGTGCCATCCTGCGAGACTTGACGCGTCGACAACGACAAGCGACGCAACGGCAGCGCCCCGGCGAGGGCCCGTCGCAGCGCAGCCGGCAACTCCGTCGCGTCGTCCCACGATCCGACCGGCCGCTGCCACAGGCGGGGGAGAATTTGCCGGGCGCGATACGCCGGCTCGCCACGCTCCTCGAGCCATTGAGCGAGCGCCACCCCAGACGCGTTGGGGACGAGGCTCAGGATATCGACCATGTAAGTCCCGCTCGGGAAATGCGTTGCATGTAGCACATAACTTAACTATCTTCAATCGTTTAGGACACTTGGATCACCGTGCGCCTGTCCGAGCTCCTGACCCCCGCTCGCATCCTG
>DATNOH010000186.1:0-30805 GCA_035601435.1 Gemmatimonadales bacterium
TCCGGGATGGACCCGGACGGCAGCGGCGCTTGCACGGTGACGGCGGACGTGCCGCTCTGGCCCTCGCTCATCGCCGTGATCGTCGCGGTACCGCCATTGGCGAGGTCGGTCACGAGCCCCGTCGCAGACACCGTCATGATCGTCGGCGCGCTCGACGCCCACGCCACCGCCCGCCCGGTCAGCGTCGTGCCGCTGGCGTCTTTGAGCGTCACGTTCAGCTGCACGGTGCCCAGGACGGGGACCGTGGCCGGCGCCGGAGTCACCACGACGGATGCGACCGGAACGAGCGCTATGGTCACCGTCGCGCTACCGGTCCGCCCTTCGCTCATGGCGGTGATCGTCGCAGACCCCGGCGCGCCGCCCGTCACGAGCCCGCTCGGCGACACCGACGCCACCGTTGGCGCGCTCGAAGTCCAGGTGACGGCCCGTCCCGTCAGCGCGCTGCCCGCCGAGTCTTTCGGCGTGGCGGTCAGCTGCGCCGTCTGCCCCACCGTCAGACTCGCCGTCGCTGGCGCGACTTGCACCGAGGCCACCGGCACGATCGCCACGTTGATCGTGACCGTGGCGGTCTTGCTCTCGCTCGTGGCCGTAATCGTGGCCGAGCCTTGGGTCACCCCCGCGACCTGCCCCGTGCTGCTGACAGTCGCGACGCTGGGACTGCTGCTCGCCCACGTCACCGGCCGCCCGGTCAGCGTGTTGCCGGCCGCGTCCTTGGTCGTCGCCGTGAGGGAAAGCGTCTGACCGACGAACATGTTGGCCGACGTGGGAGAGACCTGTAGGGAGGCCACCGGTACGGTCGTCACGGTGACCGGGACGGCGGCGCTGTGACCTTCGCTCGTCGCCGTGATGCTTGCGGAGCCTTGGGCGACGCTCGTAACCAGACCGCTGCTGCTCACGCTCGCCACAGTGGCATCACTGCTCGACCAGGAGATCGAGCGGCCGGAGAGGAGATTACCCGCGGAGTCGGCCGTCGTAGCCGTCAGCTGCACCGCAGCGCCCACCAGCAGGCTCACGACAGCTGGGGTCACATTCACCGAGGCCACCGCAGCTGGGACAACCGTGATGGTAGCCGTATCCGAGCCAGAGGCGGAGCTCCCGTGGGCGACGACTTTGAAGCGACCGGCATTTTGGGTCGCCTTGTAACCCGCGTAGTGCCGACCACCGTGCGTATTCGTGTCCGCAATGCTACCACCAGTGACACTCCACGTCACATTGATAGTTGCGGTATCGCCGGCAGGTGTAAGCGCTACCGCCATCAGCTGCGTAGCGCCGTCGGTTGGGAGCGTAATGGACTTGGGAGCAATCTGCAAGCGGAGCGTTGCGTTGGGATCAGTGACCGCTACCGGCTTCTGGCAGCCGAGGGCCGCGAGAGCCACGACCAGCCACGCGTCTTTCAGCATGGCCAACCGGCGCGACAACTTGTGCATGAACGTCATGACAGGATCTCCTGTGCTAGGGCGTTTGTAGAACGGCAAAGAGTCCCACCAGACCTCATGGGCTTCTTTACGACGGCGTGACGGATGTAGGGGGAGGCAGGAGCAACAAGGGCGGGGCAGATCAAGGCCTGTCGTAGCGCGGACAACGCTCGCGCCGCGGTCGTGCGGACCGCTTTGGAGCGCGCCAGGCGCTTGGCCAGCTTGAACGTGAACGGCATGCCTGCGACCCTCCTGTTACCAGCCCAAAAGAAAAGGCCCCCAGTGTCGACCCGAAGGTCGATGCGCTGGCGGCCCGGCGGGCATGGCGATCAACTCGCCGTAGCCCCGTAGCTCTGCGTCGCCGTCTTTAGACGGGTTTGCTCTGAGCAGCGATTACTCTAGATGTCCTGTGCGGGGACCTCAGTCGCAGCAGCGCCTGCTTGGTGTGCGAAGCGCCGGTGCCTGTGGCGCGGGCGCAATGCCGCGTCCCAGCAACGGCGCCAATATAGGACCGGCCCGGGCGACCGCGCAAGCGTCAATTTGACATAATCTTACGTGACCAGAGGTCGTGTGACGGGAGTCACGTGTCGCCGAAGCGGGAAGCCCTTTCCGCGTCCCGGGCACGCCCCAACTCCTTCAACACGCGCCGGTACTTGAAATAATCCCTCAGCCCCGGATGCGTGTAATTCGAGCTCGTACGGCCCGAGGTATCCACGGTCGGGGACTCACCCGCGGCCAGACGGCGTAGCGTCTTGAGCACACCCGCGATGCCTTCCACGTGAGATTTGTGCTGCATGAACACGTGAGTCTCGCTGAGCGGGTCGATGTCTTTGGCGGACCCTTGCGCTAGCACGGATCCCGTGTCGATCCCTTTGTTCACGCGCAGCAAGGACCAGCCAATGCCCCAGAATTCCTTGTTCAGCGTGGCCCAGAACGCCGAATGGGGGCCTCGGTACTCCGGCGTCAGGCCGGGATGGAACACCAGCATGCCCAGTGGCGGGATGGAAAAGATCCTCTCTTGGAGGATCACGTTCACCATCAGGACGCACACATCTGGCGCCAGACGCTTCAGCACCTGGACCGCCTCAGCGGAGTTGATGTCGTGAATGCGGACGATCGGCGGACGCCGGTAGGTCGGCGGCAGGCGACGCTGTAGATCACCGAGCAGCTTCTTCAGTCTCCGGGAATCACCCGCCCCGTGGAAGAGCGTGTACGTCAGCCGCAGCAGGACCTCATCGAGCACTTTCCAGAAGCCGATGCGCTTGGCGCGTCTCAGCAGGTACGCCCCGAACCATGGCCGCGTCTTCTTGATCACCACAAACCCGTCGAACGGATACTGCGACGCGGCCCAGTCGGCTTTGATATACTGGGTCCAGTGATCGTGAAATAGGAAGTAGGTCTTCATGTTAGCCATCGTGTGGATTCGGAAAGATCCTTTGAAATGCGCTCTGCGCCAGGCCGATCCAATCGTAAGCTCCAGCCGCCTTCGCGCGGGCGTCGAGGCCCGTGTCTTCCTCGACCAGGGAGATGCGCGGCAGCAAATACGGATTGCCCGATCCCGCACGGATGCGCCCGATCTCAGACGTGCACGAGCACCGGAAGCCCATCTGCCGCACGACATCCTCGCTCGCTCGCGAATAGGCGCCATAGCGAGCGACGCCGAACGGATAGGAAAACAGAGAAACGGGCACGTCGAGCCGGTCTTCCAGGATGTGCTTGGATCGCTGCAGGTCGTCACGCAGCGTGGTTTCGTCCAGCCGTCCCATCAGGTGATGATTCAAGGAGTGACTGCCGATCCGGATGCGCTTGCTCCGCGCCATCTCGCGTAGCTGTGGCCACTCGAGAGGCCGGAATTGAGCGGCATGCTCCGCGTATTCGCGAACCAGCGCTGTGTCAGACGAGTACCAGGGCGGCGCCACCTTGCCGTCGAGGAAATTGACGGTCACAAAAATCGTGGCGGACACGCCCAGCTCCTCCACCACGGGCCACGCGTCCTCGTAGACGCTGCGGTAGCCGTCATCGAACGTGAGGCCGAATGCGGGGCTCTGGAGGGAGCCTGGTTCCTGGATTGCCTGCAGCACCTCGTCGAAGTCGAGACAGCGATATCCGGCGCTGAGCAACGCGGCGAGCTGACGGCGAAACCGTGAGGGCGAGACGGCCATGTCGCTCTTGGCAGGGGCAATCGCGTGCAGGACAAAGAGCGCAAATTTTCTGGTGGAGCGCGGCGTCAGCCAGGTGTGCAGCCGGGCCACATTCCGCTGTCCTGCATAGAAGCCGCGCTTGACGACTTGGCGGATCGAGGTCACGACGGTGTTGGGCGCAGCACCCGGATTCGCCACCTCCGCTCCGTCGCGCGATGCCGGATCTCGACGTTCTCACGCGTCTCGTATGTTGACGCCAAAACCTTCCAGATGCGCCTGGTCACGAGGGTGTCGAACATCGAGATGATGAAGACGCCCTCTCCCGTCAGGCACCCGGAGAGACTGCGGAGCACGCCCCCAAAATCCTCAACATAGTAGAGCGATTCGTTCAGGACGATCACTGGAAACCGCTCCGTCGGCGTGAACTCCCGATAGTCGCTCTGCGCGAACGAGCAATTGGGAACCTGACGCGTCTTGGCGCGTTCGATCGCCTCGAGCGAATAGTCGATCCCCACTACTCGCACTGGACTGACGGCGCGGAAGGCCTGCTCCAGAACGCCATCGCCGCATCCCGCATCAAGAATGGGCCCATCGCCCGCGCACCGGCACATCAGCGTCAGCAGCGCGTCGTAGCGCTCCTCCTCCTTGCCCTCCGTGACCCCGTACCCGCCGGCCCATCTCCTCTCCCAAGTGGCCGCCGAGTAGTAGCGCTCGTAGCTCCGCTCGTAGAACAGGTGACGAAGGATACGCGCCACATATCCGATCATGCGGAGCTCGCGGTCATCGATGAGGTATTCTCATCAAAATACGCGCCAGCCCCGGTCTCTGCCCCGGGGCCGCTTCGCACAGTACAATAATGAAAGAAGATTACGGGCAGGGCGACCGCCTCGGGGTGACGGCGGCGACCCCGGTGCGGGGATTACCGACTGCCCCGACGCAGCAGCATCACGGGGACGGTGCGGAGCATGATCTTGAGGTCTTCGAGCGCCGATTGCCGGCGGATGTATTCGAGATCGTAGTGCACCTTGCGGCGCACGTCGTCCACCGAGGTATCGTACCCCTGGTTGACCTGGGCCCAGCCCGTGATCCCGGGCCGCACGCGCTGGCGTCGCGGGTAGCTTTCGATTTGCTCTCGCAGGTACACGAAGATGTCGGGTTGCTCCGGTCGCGGCCCGACGATGTTCATATCGCCCTTCAGCACATTGAACAACTGCGGCAGCTCGTCGAGACGGAACGTGCGCAGCAGTCGGCCGATCGCTGTAATGCGCTCGTCGTCTGCTTCCGCCCATACCTGCTTCCCATTCTGCTCGGCCGGCCGCATCGTGCGGAACTTGTACATCGTGAACGGCGTGCCGCCCAGGTCCATGTTGCGTCGCGTGTTCCCGCCGGCGCCGGTGAGTGCCCTGCGATCCAGGCCAATACGCGCTTGCGTGTAGAGCACCGGTCCGCGCGAGGTCAGCTTGATCAATACCGCGATCAGGAGCAGTACGGGGGATGTGAGCGCGAGGCCGACGGCCGCCACGACGATGTTTACGAGGCGTCGAACCCGGCGCTCTCGATCAATGGGGTGGAGCGGCGACGCGTGTACGAGCGAAAGCGTCGGTCGGCTGGATCGTGCCGTTCCGTAAGGCGTGAGCGTCGTCGTCATGGCGCAGAGGCATGGCAAACTCCGTGCGCGCGCCGAGGCGCCATGCTGCGAGCGCGAGCTTGCCTTGACGTGCACCGGTTCGCAGCCGGCCGCGCTGCGTTTCGTAGCTCGCTCTATGGCGTAAGGGCGGCGAGTGTAGAACGCTCGCGACGGGCGAGCTCGGCCGTTCGCGTGACGCCGAGGTGGCGCTCTCTTCCTTCTATATCCATATCGCGCTATATCCATATCGCGTGGACGCAACAGGTATTCGCGAGATCACCCGTGAGCGTCAGTCGCTCGATCGGGCGGTCTTACGGCGTCGTTGCCTCGGCGCCGCGTAGGAGGCGTGGGTCAGGGAGCCGAACTAGCGGGCGGACAGTCGACCTCGAAATAGAACCGGGTTCCCCAACTCGGGTGGGTCTCCACCTGGAGCTCTGTGCCCATGACTTTCACGAGCTTGCGGCAGATGGCGAGTCCCAGGCCGGAGCTGGAGAAGTGATGCCGCCCGTTCGCCGGTGCCGCCCGCACGGGCTGATACAGAGCGCGCTGCAGCACGGGATCAAACCCGGCGCCGGTGTCCCGCACGGAGAACTCGAGCCGGCGGGAGTCGATCGGTCGGGCCGCCAGTTCCACGAAGCCCGTGTCGGTGAACTTCACCGCGTTGGTAGCGAGGTTGAGCAGCACGCGCGACAGCGCCCGGGCGTGCCCTACGCGCCGTTCGGGCACGGGGTGGACGAGCCGTAGCGCCAGGCTCTTTTCCTCGGCGATCGGCTGGATCATGCTGCGCACCGACTCGAACGTCTCGGCCACCGAGAAGGGTGCGGGCGCACGGTCCACCAAGCGGTTGCCGCCGCGGGCCAGCTCCAGCACGTCGCTCGCCGTCGCGCACAGGCACAGCGCGGCGCTGTAGATCAGGCCAAGTTGGCGACCCTGCTCCGGGGTCACGGAACCGCCCTGCCCCTGCTGCAGGGCTTCCGCGAGGAAAAGGATGGACGTGAGGGGCGAGCGCAGGTCATGCGCGAGCTCGACGACGAGGTCCAGCCCGTTCGGGCCAGCCAGGCAGGCCGTGAGATCCTGCGGGTCCTGCTCCGGCTCCGCCCTCGGGATCGGTGTGACGACCGGCCAATCGAGCTGTTCAGCGGTGTTCGACCGCATCTCCATTACCCCTCCGCGGATCACGCGGCCTGCCCGCCCGATTCGCCCACATGAGCCCCGACCTCCTCCATCGCGCCCGCCGCCGGCCCGGGCTCACGCTCGACCACCCACCCCGCGGTCGGGCTGCGCTGCAGTCCGTGGCGCTCCATCAGCCGGTACAACGTGGTCCGATCGACGCCGGCAATGCGGGCGGCCTTCGACATGTTGCCGCTGGCTCGGTTGACGAGCCACGTCAGGTATTGCCGCTCGAACTGGGCGATTACCCGGTCCCGGGCGGCGTGATAGCTCTCTTCGAGCAGGGTCGAGATCAACGACGCGGGATTCGCCCCCGTATCCGCCGTCCCCGCGTCTCCGGTGAGATGCAAGTCCTCGGGCCGGATCTCGGCGCCGGGCTCCACGACCACCGCCACATGCTCGATGACGTTCTGCAGCTCGCGGACGTTGCCGCGCCAAGCGTACCCGCACAGCGCGCGCAGCGCCGCGTCGGTCAAGCGCGGGAACGGTGCGCCCTTGCGGCGATGGCGTACCCAGTAAGTGGAGAGGAAGTAGTCCGCCAGGAGCGGGATGTCCTCGGGTCGCTCGCGCAGTGCCGGCACGTTGATCGGCACCACGCGCAAGCGGTAGTACAAGTCCTCCCGCATGTCCCCGGCCTTGACGGCGCCTTCCGGGTCACCGTTGGTCGCGGCAATGAAGCGCACGTTCACGACGGCGTCGGTTGTCTCGCTGCCCACGCGGCGCACCACTCCGTCTTGGATGACGCGCAGCAGCTTGGCCTGGATCGACTTAGGCATCTCGGCCAGCTCGTCGAGAAACAGCGTTCCGCCGTGGGCGGCTTCGAGCAACCCAGGTTTGTCCCGCACCGCGCCGGTGAAGGCGCCCTTGCGGTGGCCGAACATCTCGGACTCGAGCAGTCCTTCGGGCAGCGCCGCGCAGTTCACCGCCACAAAGGGGCGGCTGGAGCGGCGGCTGTGGTGGTGAATGAACTGCGCGATCATCTCCTTGCCGCTGCCGCTCTCTCCCGTGATGAAGACGGAGGCGTCGGTCGGCGCCACCTTCCGGGCAAGCTCGATCGCTCGGCGAAAGGCCGGCGCGGTGCCGAGCAGCGTGAGCTTGTCCGTTTGCACCTGCGCCCGATCGAGCGTGTCCTGTTGCTCACGCGTCTCGCGGGCGACCAACAGGGTGTGCACCGCGCGCCCGATCAAAACCTGCAGGTGTGACGCGGAAAACGGCTTGGGGAGGTAATCAAAGGCACCCTGCCGCAAGGCTTCGACGCTCGATTCGACGCTCGGATTCCCTGTCATCACGATCACGATGGTGTCGTGATTGGTTCCGAGCGCGGCTCGCAGCAGCGCGAGCCCGTCGACCTGTGACATGTAGAGATCCACGAGCAGGACGTCGAAGGCCCGGCGCTTGAGGAGCTCAAGCGCTTCCTGACCTCGGCTGCAAACCGTGACGTCGTACCCTTCGTGCCGCAGTACTGCGGCGCAGCTCTCGCGCAGGGTGTGCTCGTCGTCCACCACGAGAATTCGCACGCGGGCCTTGGCTTCCGGCCCGATCGCCAGCAACGCGGCCGGCTCTCGCACGTCGCCGGGCTGGACGCCGCCTTGTGTCATCGGCATGGACATCGCCCTCGTCCTCGATAACGGTCGACCGCACTCCTACGCACGGTTCGGGCCACACTGTCGCGACCCCGCAGCGTCGCCCGGTTTGCCGCACGGATTGAGCAACAACCGGTCGCGCCCCAACGGGCGACACCGTTCCGACCGCACCAAGGTGCATCCGTTCGTTCACCCCAATTGCACTGAATTGCGGCATCAGGCCAGCCGGTCTGGGGGCAGGGCACGGTATCGGACTTGCCACACTTCATCGGCCGATGAAACGCAATTTTCCGAAGCCACACCGAGCGCCACGCGGAGAGGTACCCGTTCCATGACCATGAGCCATCTGCCGCTGCCACCTGGTTCGACTTCACCGGTGATGGTTCCGCCATCGCCGCCACCCCCGACTAGGGAGTGGGGCGGTGCCGACTCCGAAGGGGGCGTGGATTGGAGGCGGGTGTTCAGCGCAGTACTGCGGTTCAAGTGGCTGATCTGCGGTGTGACGGTTCTCGGCACGACAGCCGGCTTCGGGGCCGCTCGGTTCGTCAGGCCCCAGTATGGGGCGCAGGCAACCATTTGGATCGACGCGACTGAGAGCGAGCGCTGGGGCCAGGGCCAGGACCGAGGGCCGATCCGGCAAGGCCAGTTGCTCGACCCCCAGGCGTGGGTGGATCTCCTCAAGTCCTACGTGGTGCTGGATCAAGTGGTCCGCGACCAGCGGTTGTTCGTGAGCCCGAGGTCGCGGGCGGACGAAGGCGTCCTCGCGGGGTTGCAGGTGACGGCGCAGTACCGACCGGGGACGTACCGTCTGAGGGTGGCCGGTGACCACAGGACGTACACGCTGTCGAGTGTGCCCGAGGGCCAGTTCGTCGAGCGTGGGACGGTGGGTGACTCCATCGGGAGCCGACTGGGGTTGACCTGGGCGCCCACTGCCAGCACGCTGCCTGCCGACCGGGCCGTCGAGTTCGGTTTGTCCACGCTGCGGGATGCCGCGCGCGCCCTGGCGGACTCGCTGAGCGCGCAACTGGATGAGAAAGGGAACTTCCTCCGACTCGAGTTGCGAGGCCCCGACGCACCACGCATCACCGCCGTCGTCAACGCGGTGGCCGACCGCTACGTGCAAGTGGCGTCGGACCTCAAGCGCAAGAAGCTGACTGAGCTCACGAAGATCCTGGCAGAGCAGTTGCAGAGCGCGCAAGGGAATTTGCGGAGCGCCGAGGCGGCCCTCGAGAGCTTCCGGGAGCGGACGATTACGCTGCCGGGCGATCGGCCGCCGCCGGTGGCGCTCGGCACGCCGGGCGGGGCTGGCGGCGGCCAGGGTGCCGAGTCTGATCCCAAGTTCGGGACGTTCTTCGGCATGCAGGCCGACCGGGATCGCATCCAACAAGACCGGGAGGCGCTGCAACGGTTGCTGGTGCCCACCAGTGACTCGAGCGGTCTGTCCGCCGACGCGCTCGCGGTGGTCGGGTCGGTCCAGGGGAACCCCGACCTCGCCGCCGCGCTCATGGAGTTGACCTCGAAGCGAGCCAGCCTGCGTGCGCTGCGGTACCGCTACTCCGACCAGTACCCGCCCGTACAGCGCTTGGTGACAGAAATCGCGACGCTGGAGCACCAGACGATTCCGGCGCTGGCGCGTGGACTGATGGATCAGCTCGCGGCCCGCGAGACGGAGCTCGGTCGGCGGCTCGGTGCGGACTCGCGCAGTCTGCGTCAGATCCCGGCGCGGGCCATCGAGGAGGCTCGGCTGCGTCGCACCCTGAGCATGGCCGAGGACCTCTACACGCTACTGCAGAAGCGGTACGAAGAGGCGCGCCTGGCTGAGGCGAGCACCATTCCCGACGTTCGCATTCTCGACGCCGCGGTCGTTTCGCGGCAGCCCGTGAGCTCGGCGGGAGGGCGGATGATCCTGCTCGGCTTCTGCGGCAGCTTCGGGCTCGCTGTTGTGGGCGCGGTGCTGCTCGATCGTATCGACCCCAGAGTGCGCTACCCCGATCAGGTCTCACGCGAGATGGGGCTGGCGATTCTGGGCGCCGTGCCGCACTTGCGAACCCTGCCACACGCCGGGCGCCACGGCAAAGGCCGTGTGCCCGAGGACGTCAACCAGGTCGTGGAGGCTCTCCGGGGGGTGTGCCTCAACCTCGTGTACGCGCACGGAGGGCGGGCGCCGCTTCTCATGACGGTGACAAGCCCCGGGGCGGGGGACGGCAAGTCGTTCCTGGCGGCAAACCTGGCGCATACCTTCGCGGATGGCGGGCACCGCACCCTGCTGATCGACGCCGACATCCGGCGCGGCGTGCTGCATCGCCGGCTGAGCGCTCGCCGCCGCCCGGGGTTGAGCGACTTCCTCCGGGGGGAGACCCCGCTCGACGCCATCGTGCAGGCGACGCCGTACCCCTCGCTTTCGCTGATCGCGTGCGGCACCCGGGCGTACAACGCCCCCGAGTTGCTCGGATCTCCTCCCATGTCGGAGCTCGTGAACGGCATGCGGTCGGGCTACGACGTGATCCTGATCGACAGCCCACCGCTCGCGGCTGGCGTGGATCCGTTGATCCTCGGCACCCTGACGGGCACCCTCGCGCTCGTGCTCCGTACCGGATACAGCCACCGCGACGTCGCGGCGGCCAAGCTCGAGATGCTGCACCGGCTGCCCGTGCGCCTCCTGGGGGCGATCTTGAACGACGTGCCGGCGGGCGGGGCCTACCGTTACTACTCCTATTATCTCCCTGGCTATGAAGCCGCGGACGAAGACAGCGGAAGCCGGCGGGTGCCGGTCTAAGGAGTGGAAGGGGGGGTGGTGGCGTTGACGCTTTCGTCGAAGCGCCGCAACCAGCCGCCCGAGTCTGCCCGTCCCGTCCGGACGGCGGCGGCCGCCCGCACCAAGAGATCGACCGGCTCGATCGGCGCATAGCCGACGTTGGCGACCGCCTCGTAGCCGCAGCGGACTCGAACGGGCGCGGCGGCGCCACCCGCGGCGGCCGGGGCGACGGTCGTCGCGGACACCGAGTTGGCAAGGCGCTCGGCGAGTCGGCGCGCGCCGTCCGCATCCGTCCCGGGCGCGAGCACCGCGAACTCGGTCGCACTGAGGCGGCCGATCACGTCCGACAGCCGCGCCGCCGACTTGATCGCCTGCACATACGGTCCGAGGCTCGTTCCGCCCTGGGGCTGAGCGGGCTCGGCCGGCTCGACGTCGAGCGCCAGCACGACGCAGGCGAGCGGACCGTGTTCCCGGAAGGCCTGAGATCCCAGCTCACGCGCTCGGCGCGCGAGCCCCTGCCGGTTGTAGAGTCCCGTCGTGACGTCGAGCAGCCCGTCCGTTCGGGCCCGGTCCGCGTCGAGCTTGGCGTGCACGTAGGCACCGATCTTGAGCAGGATCTCATCCGCATCGTGCGGGGGCGCGATGCATTCCCAGGCGCCGGCGCGCAAGGCGGCCAGTCGCTGTGCGCGCGTGGCCGCGTCTCGGATCGTCAGAAGAATCGGCGTGCTGCTCGAGACGCGCGGATCGGCGCGAAGCGTCCGGCACAGCTCGACACCCTGCATGTCGGGCAACTCAGCGTCTACGAGAATCACATCGGGCTCGGTGGTGCGGGCGCGGTCGAGCGCATGCTGGCCGGACCGCTCCTGGAGGACGGCGTATCCACCGCTCTCGAGCAGGCCCCTGAGCCAGCGCGTCGCCTCCTGGCCGTCGCCCGCGAGCAGGACGAGCGGCAAGCCCCCCTGTGGCATTCGCTCCGTCATCAGCACTCGCTCCAAGCCACCGCGTGTGTGTAATGCTTCTCTAGAGAACACGGTGGAGCATCTGCAAACCCGGGGCCGTGGTGTGGCTGGGCTCATGGAGCGCTCCTCGGCTTGGAACGCGCCCGCGGCGCACTGCTCGACTGCCGCCGGCTGCCGCGCGGGCGCAACGCAACGTGCGGCCGGGCGCCACCCTTCGCCGCGCCGAGCATGGTGGCTAACCCCTTGTGGTGCTGGTCAGTAGCCCGGAAAGCGCAGGTCTCGGACGGCGCCCGGGCCTCAAACTTGAAGTACGGGGGCGTGACCTGAGACCGCCGAGTATGCGCTGCAAGGACTGTAGGAAACGCACCGACGAAAGGATCAAGCGCCGGCACACGTCCCGCCGCCGTCTGGCGGCGAGGTGCGATATGTGCGGCGCGCCGATCTTCCCGCTGCCGGATGAGGCGCTCGGCGCCAGTGACGGTACGCTGGCGCAGCTCAAGCGGTTCGGTCTGGCGATCACCGGCGACCCGTTGCTTGAACTCAAGCGTGAGGGCATCTGACCGATGTGCGGCATCGTGGGATATGTCGGCCCGAGAGATGTGGTCTCGGTTCTGATCGAGGGGCTGGCGCGCCTGGAATACCGCGGATACGACTCCGCTGGGGTGGCCGTGCTGAACGGTGCGGGCGTGGAAACCCGCAAGCTCGCGGGACGCATCGCCGGCCTGCGCGAGCTCCTCACGCGGAAGCCGCTGCACGGGCGCTGCGGCATCGGACATACCCGGTGGGCGACCCACGGCGCGCCGACCGAGCGCAACGCGCATCCTCACACCGACTGCACCGGGAAGCTCGCGCTCGTGCACAACGGCATCATCGAGAACGCCGATGTGCTCCGCAAGCGGTTGGAGGAGGACGGCCATCGCTTCGTGACCGAGACCGACACCGAGACGCTGGTCCATCTGATCGAGGAGTCGCCCGGCGCGACGCTGGAAGCGCGCCTCATCGCGGCCCTGGACCACGTCGAGGGGACCTACGGCATCGCGGTGGTCGCCGAGACCGACCCCGGAAAGATCGTGGTCGCCCGGCGCGGTTCGCCCGTGCTGCTCGGCGTCGGAGACGGGGAGTTCCTGGTGGCCTCGGACGCGAGCGCGGTGCTGGGACATACCCGGTCCGTGGTCTACTTGAACGACGGCGACGTGGCCGTGGTCACCCCGGAAGGCTACCGCGTCCTCGATCGTGAGGCCCGCGAGCAGCAGCGGGCCGTGGACGACATCGAGTGGGATCTCGACGCCATCGCGCTCGGGGGTTACCCGCACTTCATGCTGAAGGAGATCAGCGAGCAGGCCGAGTCGGTGCGGAGTACGCTCCGGGGGCGGCTGCTGGTGTCCGAGGGGACGGCGCGCCTCAACGGACTGAACCTCACCACTGAGCAGTGCAACGAGATCCGGCACATCGTGATCGTGGCGTGCGGTACGTCGTGGCACGCCGGCCTCGTGGGCCGTCACATTCTGGAAGAGCTCGCCCGCATCCCCGTGTCGGTGGAGTACGCGTCCGAGTACCGCTACCGCCGCCAGGTCAGGCTTCCGGGGACCGTGACCATCGCGATCTCGCAGTCGGGCGAAACGGCGGACACGCTGGAAGCGCTACGGTCCGCGCGGGGTGGCGGCTCCACGGTGCTCGGTCTCGTGAACGTCGTCGGCTCGACAATCGCCCGTGAGGCGGACGGTGGGATCTACCTGCACGCGGGTCCGGAGATCGGCGTCGCCTCGACCAAGGCGTTCACCTCGCAGGTCGTCGCGCTGTTGCTGCTCGGACTGTACCTGGGGCGTCAGCGAGGGCTGGACGCGGAAGAAGGGCGTCGGTTGGTCTCGCAACTGGTCCGACTCCCGGAGCTGGTCGAGCGCGCGCTTGCGGTCGAACCACAGGTGCGGGCGCTCGCCGAGCGCTATGCGGACGCCCGCAACGCCCTCTATCTGGGCCGCGGCGCCAATTTCCCGGTCGCGCTCGAGGGTGCCCTCAAGCTCAAGGAGATCTCCTACATCCATGCCGAGGGCTACCCGGCCGCCGAAATGAAGCACGGCCCCATCGCCCTGATCGACGCCAACATGCCGGTTGTCTGCCTGGCGCCGAAGGATTCCGTCTACCCGAAAATCGTTTCGAACATGCAGGAAGTGAAAGCCCGGGGTGGTCGCATCATCGCGATCACGAGCGAGGGCAACGGCGATCTGAGCAAGCTCGCGGATCACCAGGTCGCCGTGCCGGCGAGTCCACCCCTGATCGCGCCAGTGCTGACGGTCATTCCGCTGCAGCTCTTGGCGTATCACATCGCCGTCTTGCGCGGCTGCGACGTGGATCGGCCGCGCAACCTGGCGAAAAGCGTGACGGTCGAATGACACTATGATCGAGAGAATCGTCGTGCGCCTTCTGGCGCTGTTGATCTTCGCGAGCCCGCTGGCGGGCCAGACCGCCAAGGGGGTTTCCCCCGGCGGGTTCGAGGTAGGCGACCAGATCTTCCTCGAGGTTGAGGGGGACAGCCAATTCACCCATGCGTTCAGCGTGGGCCCGGGTCCGGCGCTGACGCTGCCCGTGATCGGCGCAATACCGCTCACGGGCGTGCGGCGCGCCGACGTGGAGACCTATCTCACTCAGCAACTCGGGCGCTACATGAAGAACCCGGCGGTCCGCGCCAAAGTGCTGGTGCGCCTGGGCGTGCTGGGCGAGGTGGAGCATCCCGGGTTCTACACGGTCCTCTCCGGGGCAGTGGTCTCCGACGCCCTGATGGCGGCGGGCGGTCCCACGAAGGATGCGAACTTCACGGGCGCGCGCATCGAGCGGGACGGCAACGGCCTCTATGTGGGAAGCGCCTTCCAGGAGGCCTTTACGCGCGGGCAGACGGTCGAGGGCATGGGTCTGCGCACCGGCGATCGCATCATCGTGCCGCGCCGCAATGACACCGAGCGCACCTTCCGCATCCTCGGTATCCTCGTGTCGATTCCGGTGGCAATCATCGGCATCGCCGCCCTGTCGCACTGACGCGATGCGCATCCTATCCGTCGTCGGCGCCCGTCCGAACTTCATGAAGCTCGCCCCCGTGGACCGCGAGCTGGTGAAGCGGGGAGTCGAGCACGTGATCGTCCACACCGGCCAGCATTACGATCCCGGCATGTCCGACGCCTTCTTCGAGCAACTGTGGATCCCGGCGCCCGACCACGACCTCGGCGTGGGGTCGGGATCGCACGCGCAGCAGACCGCGGCCGTGATGCAACGCCTCGAGCCGGTGATGGTCGAGCTCCATCCCGACCTCGTCTTGACGTACGGCGACGTCAACTCCACCGTCGCCGCCGCTCTCGTGGCCGCAAAGCTCCAGGTGCGCGTCGGTCACGTCGAGGCCGGTCTGCGCAGTCGCGACTGGACCATGCCCGAAGAAATCAACCGCGTGGTCACAGACCGGCTGTCGGACCTGCTGTTCCTGCCGTCGCGGGACGCGGCGGAGAACCTCGAGGCCGAGGGTATCCCAGCCGACCGCATGCACTTCGTCGGCAACGTGATGATCGACTCGCTGTGTTGGGCACTGCCGCAGGCGCTGGCGGTCGACGCGCCGGCGCGTTTCGACGCGCGCGGGCGTTCCTACGTGGTGGTGACGCTGCACCGCCCGGCCAACGTGGATGATCCCGCGGTCCTGCGGGAGCTGCTCGAGGCCCTGACCCGGCTCGCCGACCACGTCCCCGTGCT
Organism: Gemmatimonadales bacterium; assembly: GCA_035601435.1. Lineage (GTDB taxonomy): Bacteria > Gemmatimonadota > Gemmatimonadetes > Gemmatimonadales > GWC2-71-9 > AG41. Next base: position 15,380 of record DATNOH010000186.1, read on the forward strand.
GTTCCCCGTGCACCCGCGGACACGCGCGCGCATCGGGGACCTGCGACTGCCGACGGACCAGGGACTGCGGCTACTCGAGCCGCTCGGCTACCTGGACATGCTGAGCCTCGTCGCGAAGGCCGGCCTGGTCGTCACCGACTCGGGCGGACTCCAAGAGGAGACGTCGTTTCTCGGTGTGCCGTGCCTGACGGTGCGACCGAATACCGAGCGGCCGATCACCTGCACGCACGGGACGAACCGCTTGGTGCAGGCGCAGCGCGATGCCATCCTCGCGGCGGCCGAGCGCGGTCTCGCGCGGCACTCCCCGGCGCGACCCGTCATCGAGCGGTGGGACGGGAAGGCCGCCGAGCGGATCGCGCGCGTGGTATGCGATGGGGAGCGGTTCGGACTGGACGCTGGGCCGGCAGCTCAGCTACAACGCGAGCCGCGCCGGGCGGTGGCCATCCCGCAACCGCTGGCATCCTGAGCTTGCTTAACTGAGGAGGTGTGTGAACGACGGATGAAGCGACCAGCGGGGAGCGGACCGCACGCCGCTCCCCGCGGCGCTCGTCGTGAAGTCTCCGGTGCACTGTTTTTGTGCGCACCGCAACACGCTTGCGCATCAAACTGCTGCAATCGTGTCAAATAGCGGACTCGTCGTGATTCTCAACTTGTTCTGAAATAAGGTAGTTACGGCGTCGAATCTGGCGTGACTGCCTGGCACTAGCCTTGCTGTTGCGCCGAGGCAACATTCCACCGGGCGAGGACCGCCAGCCATGACCACCAAGGGCAAAGACGCGCAGTCGCCGCCGCCGCCGGATCCCCAGGCACAAAGCGAGTCCACCGCGGCGCTGTTGCGCGAGTTGGTGGCGCACCTGCGACAGAACCGGACGCAGCTACGCGAGGAGTGGGCGCGGCGCATCACGCGGGCCCAGCTGCTCACGGCGATGACGGAGGAGGAAATCTTCGCCGAAGCGACGTCCGTGTACGACAACTACGTCGAGGCGCTGGAGACGGGGACGTTCGAAGCCCTGCAGGCGTACGCGCGCAATCTCTCCGAGCGTATCATCCCGCGAGGCGTCGAGACGCACGAAGTCGTCGGCATCGTGCTGCTGTTGCGTGACGTGCTCGCCCGCTCGCTGTTCGCCAAGTATCACGAAGACTTCACGAAACTGAACCGCATTCTCGACGCGTACGAACCGGCCGCGAACCGCATCGCGAACACGGTGGCCGTCGGGTTCGTGCAAGAGCGCGAGCGCATCATCCGGCAGCAACAGGAAGCCATCCGGGAGCTGTCCACCCCGGTGCTGCAGGTGCGCGAGCGCCTCCTGATTCTCCCGATCATCGGCGTCATCGATCCGCAGCGCGCGCGGCAGCTCACGGAGCAGCTGCTGCGCGCGATCCGCACCAACCGCGCCAAGGTGGTCGTGATCGACATCACGGGCGTGGCCGCGATGGACTCGAACGTCGCGAACCACCTCGTGCAGACGGTCGAGGCCTCGCGCCTGCTGGGCGCGACGGTCATCGTGACGGGCCTCTCGCCCGAGATCGCGCAGACGCTGGTGACGATCGGCGTGGACCTGAGCGAGATGGCGACGGTCGGCGACCTGCAGGGCGGCATCGAAGAGGCCGAGCGGCTGCTCGGCTACAAGGTGCTGGCGCTGGAAGAGGTCGCCCCGAAGGCGTGACCCTGCTGCCTACTCCGTCGACGGAGGACGCGTGGAAGTCCCGATCCTAAAGCAGGGCCACTATCTCATTGCGTCCATCCAGTCGGCGCTCACGGACGCCGACCTCTCGCAGCTGCGGGAGGCGCTGATCGAGCGCGTCGGGCGCTTCCGGGCTCGGGGCGTGATTGTCGACGTCACGGCGCTCGACGTGATGGATTCGTTCGCCGTCCGGACCCTGCGCGACATCGCGCACATGGCGCGGCTGCGCGGCGCGGAGACCGTGATCGTCGGGATTCAGCCCGAGGTGGCCTTCGCCATGGTGCAGCTCGGCCTCACGCTCAAGGGCGTGTCCACCGCGCTGGACCTCGAGGAAGGATTGCTGTTCCTCGACCACCAGGCGCAGCTCCGCATCGAGCGCGGCTCGGGGCGCATCGAACGTGGCTAACGAGACGCTGATCCCAATCGCCGCCGACGTCGACGTCGTCACCGCCCGGCAACGCGGGCGGGATCTGGCGGCCGAGGCGGGGTTCTCGAGCGGGGACCAGACGGTAATTGCCGCCGCCATTTCCGAGATCGCCCGCAACATCCTGAATTACGCCAAACGCGGAGAAGTGGCGCTGAGCGTCGTCACCAACGGCGATCGCCAGGGCATCGTCGTGGTGGCGCGGGACCAGGGACCGGGGATCCGCGACGTGTCGCGTGCGCTCGAGGACGGCTACTCGACGTCCGGCGGCCTCGGACTGGGGCTCCCGGGCGCTCGGCGCTTGATGGACGACTTCGATGTCGCGTCGGCCGTCGGGAAGGGAACCATTGTGACGATGAAAAAATGGCGACGCATGAATGCCTGAGGCATCCGTGAGCCGCTCTGCGCTGATCGAGTGGGGAGTCGCTACACTCGCTCTCCCCGGAGAAGCCCAGTCGGGGGACCGGCACCTCGTCAAACCCGTCGGGTCCAGCGTGCTGGTGGCGGTCGTGGACGGACTCGGCCACGGCGCCGAGGCCGCGACCGCGGCGCAGGCCGCCGTGGCGGCGCTCGAGCGTCATTCCACCGAATCGCCGATGCCGCTCATCGAGCGCTGCCATCGGGCCCTCCAGGGGACCCGCGGCGCCGTGATGAGCGTCGCGGTGCTCGGCCGGCCCGACCGCTCGATGACGTGGCTCGGCGTCGGAAACGTCGAAGGCCTGTTGCTCCATGGCGACGGGGCGGCGCGGTCGGGTTCGAGGCGGGAGAGTCTGGTGACACGCGGCGGCATCGTGGGATCCGAGCTGCCGCGGCTCCACCCGGTGGTCCTCCCCATTGCCCCCGGCGATACGCTCATCTTCGCGACCGACGGCATCCGGGAGGGCTTCGCCGAAGGCCTGCCGGCCGAGGCGACGCCGCAACAGCTCGCCGATCAGATCCTCGCTCGCCACGGTAAGGGCACGGATGATGCGCTCGTGCTCGTCGCCCGGTATCTGGGCGGCGCCGGGACGAGGGGATGACTCCACCGGTTCACATGGCGCACTCGCTCCCGTCCGCACCGCCGAGCAAGGAGGCGTTGGCGCTCTTGCGGATTCTCGTGGTCGCCGGCGAGGGCGGCAGCGCCGGCGGTCTGCTGCAGAACCTGCGGCAATGGGCCGATGACGGCCGGCTGACCATCGACACGGCGCCGGACCTGCCGCGCGCGGTGCGGCAGCTCGCGGGCCAGCGGTGGGACGTGGTGCTCGCGGTGCTGGGCGAGCACCCGGACGACGATCTGGCCTGGTGGGTCGACACGTTGCGAGGTGCGACGGGCAGCCCGCGCCTTATCGCCGTCGCGCCGGCGCCGTCCATGGGTCTGGTGCTGCGAGCGGAGAAGGCGGGCGTACTCGACCTCCTGTCCCTGCCGCTGCGGCGCGAGGACTTGGTACGCGCGCTCGAGCGGGTTCGCTCCGTGGCCGGCGAGACCGCGGTCCCGCTGCCGGTCGTCCAGCCGCACGCCGTCGGCCCCTACGCATTGGTGGGCCAGAGCGCGGCCATGCTCGACGTGTACAAACTGCTGGCGCGGGTCGCGGGGAGCTCCGCCACGGTGCTCATCCAGGGGGAATCCGGCACGGGCAAGGAAGTCGTCGCCCGGGCCATCCACGTGAACGGCCCGCACGCCTCGGGCGCGTTTGTCGCGGTGAATTGCGCCGCGATCCCGGAAAACCTGCTCGAGAGCGAACTGTTCGGCCACGAAAAGGGCGCGTTCACGGGCGCCGTCACGCGTAAGATCGGTCGCTTCGAGCAGGCGGGAAACGGCACCCTGTTCCTCGACGAGATCGCGGACATGAGCCTCGCGCTGCAGGCGAAGATCCTGCGCGCCGTGCAGGAGCGCGAGATCGAGCGGGTGGGAGGCGGCGAGACCATCCCCGTCGACGTCCGCCTCATCGCGGCCACCAATCGCGATCTCAAGGACGCGATCAAGCAGGGGCGGTTCCGCGAGGACCTGTACTACCGCCTCGCGGTGGTCACCATCCGGCTCCCCACGCTGGTGGAGCGGGGCGACGATCTGGTGCTGCTCACCGCCTACTACGTCCGCCATTTCGCCGAACGCTACGGCAAGAAGATCCACGCGATCTCGGACCGGGTGCTCGAGCTGCTGCGCGCCCACGCCTGGGTGGGCAACGTGCGCGAGCTGCGCAACGTGATCGAGCGGGCCGTCATCGTGACGACCGACGACACGCTGCGGGCCGACCACCTGCCGGACGAGCTGCGGGGCGAGGAAACCACCCTGGCCGACCGGCCGCAGGGGGGCCTCCTCACCCTGGCGGAGGCTGAAGCGCGGCACATCGCCCGCGTACTGTCGCATACCAACGGGCAGATCGGCGCGGCAGCTGAGATCCTCGGGATCCACCGCAACACACTGACGCGGAAGATGAAGGAGTACGGCTTGTGACCGGGCCCCCGCCCGTTCGGGTCGAGAAGGCGCTCGCCCTCATGCCCGAGCTCGAGGCGCTCGCTCCTCTGCGTGCGTTGCTGGTCTCCATCGCGCGACCGGACGAGGCCACGGTGTGGTCGAGCTCGGGGCCCTATCTCACCCTGGGGAAGCGAGGCGTCCACCCGGACGAGCTGCGTCGCCGCATGCCGCAGGCGTTTCACCGCATCACCGAGCACCTGCAGGTGCTCTTCAAGGGGTACGTCGAGGCGCTCGAAGGCCAGCAGCGTGGCGATGCGCCCGGCGTGGTCGCGGCGCTGCTACGCGCCGGCCGGCTCGAGGAGGATGTGGGCCGGCACACCCAGGCGCGCACCTGGTACGAGGTGGCGCTCGGCGTGGCCGAAGCGCTCCAGGACCGCCGGCCGGAGGTGGAGGCGTTGCGCGCGCTCGGCTACGTCTGTCTCGCGCTGGGTGAGCACGCCGCGAGCGCACGTCATTTCCAGCGCTCGCTGGCGCTGGCCGAGGCCGAGTTCGATCAAGCCGGCGCGACCGCGGCGTCCGAGGGGCTGGGTGAGGTGGCCGTGGCGCAGGGACAATGGGGCGGTGCGCAGGCGTGGTACAGCCGGGGACTGCGACTCGCCGAAGCCGCGAGCGACCCGCCGCGCGTCGGCCGGCTGGAGCGGCAGCTGGGCGTACTGGCCCGGAAGCAGCGCGACCTCGCCGCCGCCGGCGATCTGCTGCGGCGGGCCCGGGAGCGCTTCGAAGCGGCCGGCCTCGCCGACGAGATGGCGCGGGTGCTGAATGAGCAGGGACAGCTGGACGCTCAGCTCGGGCGCTATACCGCCGCGTCGGCGGCGTACCGGGAGGCCCTGGCCTGGGCGCAGCGAGCCCCGCGCGATTCCGGCCTGGAGCTCTCCATCCGTCTCAACCTGGCGGAGCTGGACCTCGAGGCGGGCCGACTGCTCGAGGCCGAGGCGGAGTTGCGCCGCGCGGAGCAGGCGGCCATCGCCGGCAACGGCATCCGTCGCCTGGCGTATATCTACACGCTGATGGGACGGCTGCGCGGGGCGCAGGGAGACGAAACAGGGTTCGTCTTCTTCGAGCAGGCGATCGAGCTGGTCAGGGCGCTCCCCGGCTCCGTCGTCACCGAGGCACAGGTCTACCTGGCGTACGGCTTGTTCCGGAGTCGCCTGGGGCAGCAGGACGAAGCCCGCGCCTACCTCGAGCGCGCCCGCGAGCTGTTCGACTCGCTCGGGGAAGCGGTCGAGCGCGAGCGCGTCGACGAGGAGCTGCGCGCGCTGTCGGCCTGACCGCCGGCTAGTTGTTGGTCAGCGGGTTCTTCACGCGGGCCGTGTCGGACTTGGCCGTGGTCTTCTTCTTCTGTTGCGTGGTAGTGGTGGGCTTGGCCGTGGCTTTGGACCGGGTTGCGGCGGGTCTGGACTTGCCGCCACCGCACGCGGCGAGACCGATGAGCAGCGCGGTCGCGGCCGCGAGGACGGTTCTCGACATGGCACCCTCCCAGAGACGGGGTTCGGCACCAATATAAGACCGAGGCGCCTGTCGAGGGGTGCTTCTTACCCTGGGGCCCGCGTCAGCGGCCTGGTCAGGCAGGTCGGGCCGCCGCCTCCCTTGAGACAAATCTCCCGCCCTGCGAACTCGTGCACTCGCACGCCGGCGTGCTCGAGTCTGGCGCGCGTTTCCGGATTGCCGGCCACCGCCAGCACGTCGCGCGGCGCGACCGCCAGGACGTTGCACCCCAGAGTCTCGAATTCGCGATCCGGCACCTCGACGAGCTCGATGTCGCGCGAGGTCAGCGCCTCGCGAAACGGCACCGGCATGAGCGGGGCGTACACGAGGAACAGGTCGCGGTCCACAGGGCTGACGATGGACATGAGATGGAACACGTCCGCCGGGCCGTGCCAGTGGGGCAGGGGCACGACGACGACCTCGTCCACGCAGTCCCGGACGAGATCACGCAGCTGGCGGATTCCCGCGTCGTTGGTCCGGTAGCCTCGACCGACGGCCAGGGTGCGCTGGTCGATCCAGCACACGTCGCCGCCCTCCACGGTACCGTCGCCGGTGATGCGCCCGCGGATCGGTAGCCCGGCGGCGCGGAAGGCCACTTCCTGAGCGGCGGGCTCGGTGCGCCGCTGCGGCTTGCCCATGTTGCAAAGGATGACGCCGCCCTCGCACACGATGGAGGCATCGCGCACATAGAGCGAGTCGAGGCCCACCGTGGGATCTGATGGGAGGCTCAGCGTCCCCACGCCGGCCGCCTCGAGCAGCGCGAGAAAGCACTGGTACTCGGCCGTCGCCGCCACGATGTCCGGGCGGGCGAGGTAGCCAAGATTGCGCCACTGGCGGTCGAGCGCGGCGTCGTCCCCGAACGCGTCACGCGCGTGCTTCACCGCGACGCGATGGAGCCGCTCGACGTCCGACTGTCCTCCCACTGTATGCATCGCTGGCCGTGCGTCCCGAGTGGCAGCAAGTTTAGCCCCGTTCCCGCCGCCTGTCATTTCCACCAGGAGACCGCCATGACCGATTGGGCGATGGACCGTCGCGCGTTTCTCGAGCACGTCACAGTGAGCGGATCAGTCGCGGCAGTGGGTCCTGTGCTCCCCGCGCTGGCGCGCGGGGCTAGTCGGCCCACCGCACCGGGATCAGCGCCGTTCGAGCTCGAGGAGGCGACCATCGCCGGGCTGCAGGCAGGCCTCGAGTCGGGGAAGTACACCGCGCGCTCGCTCGTGACGGCGTATCTCCAGCGGATCGAGGAGCTGGATCGGAAAGGCCCGGCGCTGCGATCGGTGCTCGAAGCCAACCCCGACGCGCTCGCGCAGGCCGCCGCGCTCGATGCCGAGCGCAAGGCGAAAGGCCCGCGCGGTCAGCTGCACGGCATCCCGGTGCTCGTGAAGGACAACGTCGCGACGCGGGATCGGATGCAAAGCACGGCCGGCTCGCTCGCGCTCGCCGGGGTGACGCCGCCGCGCGATGCGTTCCTGGTCGAGCGGCTGCGGGCCGCGGGGGCGGTGCTCCTCGGTAAGGCGAACCTCTCCGAGTGGGCGAATTTCCGCTCGACCCATTCGTCGAGCGGCTGGAGCGGGCGGGGCGGTCAGTGCCGCAACCCGTACGCGCTCGATCGCACGCCGTCCGGGTCGAGCTCCGGATCGGGCGTGGCCGTCGCCGCCAACCTTTGCGCGGTGGCGATCGGCACGGAGACCGACGGCTCGATCGTCTCGCCGTCCACCTGCTGCGGCATCGTGGGGATCAAGCCGACGCTCGGCCTGGTGAGCCGGAGCGGGGTCATCCCGATCGCCCACAACCAGGACACCGCCGGTCCCATGGCGCGCGGCGTGGCGGATGCGGCCATTCTGTTGGGCGCGATCGCGGGGGTCGACCCGCGCGACGAGGCGACCGCCGCGAGCGCCGGCCGGTCGCGGACCGACTACACGAGCGTCCTAGACCCCGCGGGATTGAAAGGAGCGCGCCTGGGCGTATGTCGCTCCCGGTTCATGGGCTACAGCCCGGCCACCGACGCCCTCATGGAGGGCGCGATCGACGCGCTCAAGCGGCTCGGCGCCGTGATCGTCGATCCGGCGGACATCGCGACCGCGGGGCAGTTCGACGACTCCGAGTTCGCGGTGCTCCTGTACGAGTTCAAGGCGGACCTGAACAAGTACCTGGGCGAGTGGGCTCCCACGGCTGGCGCAAAGACGCTCGAGGACCTGATCGCGTTCAACGAGCGGACGAAGGACAAGGAGATGCCCTACTTCGGGCAGGAGATCTTCATCCAGGCGCAGGCCAAGGGGCCGCTCACCGACCAGGACTACCTGCGTGCGCTCGACAAGAACCATCTGCTCGCGCGCACCCAGGGGATCGACAGCGTGATGGCAGAGCACCAGCTCGACGCGCTGATCGCGCCCACGGGCGGACCGGCCGCGTTGATCGATCTCGTGAACGGCGATCCGAGCGGCGGCGGGAGCTTCTCGAGCCCTGCCGCGGTCGCGGGCTACCCGCACGTCACGCTGCCGATGGGGCAGGTGCGTGGGCTGCCCGTCGGGCTTTCGTTCGTGGGACGGCCGTGGACAGAGGCAACCTTGATCAAGCTCGCGTTTGCGTACGAGCAGGCGACGAAGGCTCGGCGCCCGCCGCGCTTCGCGGCATCGGCCGACCTAGCCTGAGGCGCGGCGTAGCGCGAGCGCGAGGGCCGCGCCCGCGAGCATGAGGATTCCGAAGGTGAGCAGCGCGCCGGCGTATCCACCGGTCGCGTCCTTGACGAGTCCGACCAGGTAGGGGCCCGCGAAGCCGGCCACGTTACCAAGCGAGTTGATGAGCGCGATGCCGCCGGCGGCCGCGGCCCCGCTCAGGAACGTCGTCGGGAGCGTCCAAAACGGCCCCAGCGCGCTGGTGAAGCCGATCGCCGAGAGTGAGAGCGCGGCGGTGGCGAGGAGGGGCGTCTCGAGGGTCGCCGCGGTCGCCGCGAAACCGATGGCGCCCGCCACGAGCGGCGCCGCCACGTGAAGGTGTCGCTCCCGGGTGCGGTCGGAATGTGCCGCGACGGCGACCATCGCAACGGCCGCGGCGAGCGCGGGTGCGGCCGAGAGCAGGCCGACGGCGAAATCGCTCAATTGCGATGAGCCCTTGATGATCTGCGGTAACCAGAGCCCCTGCCCGTACAAGCCGACGATAATAAGGAAGTACAGCAGTCCCAGCTGCCAGACGACCCCACTCAGCAGGGCCTGCCGCAGGCTCGTGCCGTGCATTCCCGCGGTGCGGCCCTGCTCCTGCTGCAGGCGCTCGGTCAGCCAGGCGCGTCCATCGGCGGGCAGCCAGGCCGCGTCCGCGGGGCGATCCGTCAGGTACCACAGGGCGGCTGCGCCCAGCAGCACCGAAGGCAGTCCTTCGAGCAAGAACAGCCACTGCCATCCGGCCAGCCCCGCCACGCCGTTCAGGCCGAGCAGGGCTCCGGAGAGCGGCCCGCCAACGACCCCGGAGATGGGGATCGCGGTCATGAACCCGGCGACGGCGCGGGCCCGCTGGACGGCGGGGAACCAGTACGTGAGATAGAGGATCATCCCCGGAAAGAAGCCCGCTTCGACCACGCCGAGCAGGGCGCGCAGGGCGTAGAAGCTGCCGACGCCGCGCACCAGCATCATGGCAGAGGCAATCACGCCCCACACGATCATGATGCCGCCGATCCAGCGCCGTGCCCCGACCCGCGCCAGCACGAGGTTGCTCGGGATCTGGAAGAGACAGTATCCGAGGAAGAACACCCCGGCGCCGAGTCCGTACGCGGCGCTGCTGAAGCCCAAGTCGCGATTCATCTGGAGCGCCGCGAAGCTGACGTTCACCCGATCGAGGAAGTTCGCGATGTAGAGCACGAACATGAACGGGATGAGGCGATGGGTCACGCGGCGGAGCGTCGCGGCTTCGAGCGCCGGGAAAGGATCACCCACTGAGGCGCTGCACCTCGCGGTGACGGAAGCAGCTGACGAGGTGGTCGTTCACCATGCCGACGGCCTGCATGAAGGCGTAGCAGATGGTCGGTCCCACGAAGCGAAAGCCCCGCTCGGTGAGGGCCGCGCTCATCGCGTCCGACTCCCGGGAGCGGGCGGGAAGATCGCGCAGTGTGCGCCGGCGAAACTGTTTGGGCTTCCCGCCGACGAAGTTCCAGAGAAAGGCGCCGAACGAGCCGTCCGTTTCCTGGAAGTCGAGGAATGCCCGGGCATTCCCGATCGCGGAATTCACTTTCTGGCGATTGCGCACGATCCCCGGGTCCTTCAGGATCTGCGCGATTTTCTTGCGGTCGAAGCGGACCATGCGCTCGGGGTCGAACCCGTCGAATACTTGCAGGAAGCGGGCGCGCTTGTGCAAGATGACGCGCCAGGACAGCCCGGCCTGGAAGCCGTCGAGCACGAGCTTCGCGAACAGATCCCGGTCGCCCCGCAGGGGCACGCCCCACTCCTCGTCGTGGTAGGCGAGCATCAGGGGATCGTCGGCGCTCGCCCAGCAGCGCTTGATGGTGGTACCAACCGGCACAGGGTCCTCGGAAGAAAGGCGAGACGAATTGTGCATCGCGCACCGCGGCGCGGCCAGTCCGGCGCTAGATTGAGAGCGTGCGCTACCTTCGAGTCGTCGAAGATCAGGGCCGCTACGTCGCGTCGCTCGCCGAGATGGCGCCGCCCGCGCCCGCCCGGGGTGAGGTACTCATCCGAGTGGCGGCGTCCGGGGTGAACCGCGCCGACTTAAGCCAGATCGCCGGACGTTACCCGCCACCGCCGGGCGAGCCCGATATCCTGGGGCTGGAGGCATCGGGCATACTCGATGAGACTGGAGAGCCAGTCTGCGCCTTGCTGGCGGGCGGCGGGCACGCCGAGCTCGTCGCGGCACCGGTAGGGCAGGTGTTCCCGGCGCCCGCGGGGCTCGACCTCGTTACGGCAGCTGGCCTTCCGGAGGCGTTCCTCACGGCGTTTGTGAATCTGATCGTCGAGGGTGGCCTCGCGCGGGGGGCCACGGTGCTTGTTCACGCGGGCGCTTCCGGCCTGGGGCTGGCGGCCATCCAGCTCGCGAAGCTCTCCGGCGCCCGGGTCGCCGCTACTACGCGCAGCCCAGACAAGCTCAAGGCGCTCGAGGCGGTCGGCGCCGATCTCCCCATCGACACCAGCCGGCAAGAGTTCGTGGCGGAGATCGAACGGCGCTGGGGCCGCGACGCCGTGGACGTGGTGCTCGACCCCGTCGGGGCGGCGAGCTTCGCCGGCGACCTGCGCCTCATCAAGATCGGGGGACGGATCGTCATTCTCTCCACCATGTCGGGATCCGAAACCAACCTCGACCTCGCGCTCCTGATGAAGAAGCGCGCCCGGGTCGTGGGCTCGACGCTGCGCGCACGCAGCCGCGCCGAGAAGGCAGTCATCGTGAACCGATTCAAGGACGAGATTTTGCCGGGCTTCGCCAGCGGCGCGCTCAGAGTGGTCGTGGACGCGGTGTTTCCAGTCGCCCGGGCGGCCGGGGCGTTTCAGCGCATGTGGGAGAACCGCAACGCCGGCAAGATCCTCATCGCCTGGGGACACGACTGATGTATCTTTTGCCGCCGTGAAACGGTTCCCAGCGCGCAGCATCGTGTCCGCGGTGGCGTTGGCGGCGGCGTGCCAAGGGGGCGGCGCGCACAAGCCGGCCGCCGGTCGGGTCGCGGCCCCGGATTCTGTGCCCCCGCCGGACAGCGTCAATCTCTACGCTGCGGCCGGGGCGAACGCCCTTTCGGCCACCGCGGCGCGGGCCCGGCCCCTCGTGTACGTCCCCAATTCCCACGACGGCACCGTCACCGTCATCGACCCGCGCACCTATCATGTGGTCCGGACCTTCGCGACCGGGGCACTGCCGCAGCACGTCGTCCCCTCGTACGACCTGTCGACGCTGTGGGTCGCGAACAACCGCGGCAACACCCTGACGCCCATCGATCCATTGACAGGTCATGAGGGCACGAGCGTGCCCGTTACTGACCCCTACAACCTCTACTTCACGCCCGACGGTAGACTTGCAATCGTCGTCGCGGAGCGCCGCCGGGAGCTCGATTTCCGGGAGGCGAAGACCATGGCGCTGGTGCAGTCGCTCCCGCTCGAGTGCAAGGGCGTGGACCACATGGAGTTCACGGCGGATGGACGGTTTGCCGTGGCCACCTGCGAATTCTCAGGGCAGCTGGTCAAGGTCGATCTCGCGAGCCGCGCCGTCATCGGCTACCTCACGCTCGACCCCGGCGGACTGGACAGCGCGAGCATGCCGCAGGACATCCGCTCGTCGCCGGACGGCAGGGTGTTCTTCGTCGCCGACATGAAGGCGAACGGCGTGTTCCTGGTGGACCCCGAGGCGTTCCGGCGCATCGGGTTCATCCCCACAGGAAAGGGGACGCATGGCATCTACCCGAGCCGGGACGGGCGCTTCCTGTACGTCACCAACCGTGGCTGGAACACCACCGCGGGCGGACATCACGGACCCGGCTCCATCAGCGTGCTCGACCCGCGCACGCGGCAGGTGGTGGCCACGTGGCCGGTTCCGGGCGGCGGCAGTCCCGACATGGGAAACGTGAGCGCCGACGGCAAGGAGCTCTGGGTGTCGGGTCGCTACGACGAAGAAGTGTATGTCTTCGACACGGAGACCGGGCGACTCGCGCACCGCATTCCGGTCGGGCGGGAGCCCCACGGACTCTGCGTCTGGCCACAACCCGGCCGTTTCTCGCTCGGGCACACCGGAAACATGCGATGACGGAGCCGGTGAACAGAATCAAGGGGAAGCTGATTCTCGTCACGGGGGCGAGCTCGGGGATCGGGGAGGCGTGCGCGCGGCGGTTCGCCGCCGAAGGCGCAGACCTGATCCTCTGGGCTCGGCGCGCCGATCGCCTCGAACAGCTGGCGGCCGAGCTCGGTACGAAGCACCGGGTGTCGCTCTCGCTCGCCGTGGTCGACGTGCGAGACCGCGCGGCCGTCGAGCGGACCGCGGAGGCCCTGGTGCGCGCCGGTCGCGTGCCGGACGTCCTCATCAACAACGCGGGGCTCGCCAGCGGCCTGGCCAAGATTCACGAAGGCGACCCCGAAGACTGGGATCGCATGATCGACACCAACCTGAAGGGGCTGCTGTACGTGAGCCGGGCGATCATGCCGCACATGGTCGCCCGGCGGCGCGGGCACGTCGTGAACATCGGCTCCACCGCCGGCCACCAGACGTACCCGATGGGAAACGTGTACAACGCGACCAAGTTCGGGGTGCGCGCCCTCACGGAGGGGATGAATCTCGACGTGGCGGGCACGCCGCTGCGCGTGTCGGCGGTAGATCCGGGATTCGTGGAAACCGAGTTTTCGGAGGTGCGCTTCCATGGGGACCGCGCGCGCGCCAAGGCGGTGTATCAGGGGTTCAAGCCGCTCAGCGCGGACGACGTCGCGGACGCGATCGCCTACATGGTGAACCTGCCGGAGCACGTGAACATTCCCGACCTCATCATCGTGCCGACGGCCCAGCGCAACGTATACGTCGTGGATCGGGAGCAGTGAGGGCGCGGGCCCTGATGGCACTCGCCGTGGTCTCCGGCTGTGGCAACGGCAACGGTCCCCCGCCGCCCCAGGCGTCGCGTCTCCACGTGCTGCACACGATTCGCGGTGGACCATCGCTCACCGTGTTCGTAGATGGAGCGAAAGGGAGCACGCTCGCGTTCGGCGACTTGAGCCGACCGGTCTTCCTGTCGCCGGGGCAGCACGACCTGGTCCTCGTGCCGCCCCCGCCAGACACGACCCACAGTTTGATCGTGCTCTTCAACGCGGCGGAAGGCGTGGACTACAGCGTGTTCGCGATCGATTCCACGTCTGGCGCGACGCATACCATCGAGCCCGTATTCGTGCTCGATACCGGCGCTGTGCCGCCGACAGGACATGGCAGGCTAAGGATCGCCGGTTTTGCTCCTGGGGCGCCGCCAATTGACGTTTATCGCACGCAGCCGGACAGCACGGGGCTGCTCGTGAGCGCGCGGCCGCTCAATTTCCGGGCAGTGACGCGTTATTTCGACGGCGCGCCAGGCGCCTGGAGCGTGGTGATCTCGCATGCCGGCATGACTGACACGCTGCTGGCGACCGGGTCGATCCCGATGGCAGACGGGCAGGCGCGCACTATCGTGGTGATCGATTCGACGCCGGGACAGGTCACCTGGCGGCTGGTGCCGGACCGGAACTAGCGGCCCGCGCGGCCGCCGCGAATTGCCGCACGATCTCTCCCGCGGGTTCGATGCTCGTGATGCCGCTGACGCTCTTCCCCGCCTGCCAGTAGTCTCGCGACGACGGTCCCGCGAAATGGCTGCGCTTCAGCCGCCACGCCGAGTTGAGCGCGTACAGCGTGCGCATGAAATGCTTGGTCCGGCGGTGCCGCAACAGCCAGCGCGCAACGGGGCCGGCCTTCGTGCCCACGCGCTCCACGTAGGGGGTGCGGATCACGGCGAGCGGCACGCCCGTGACGCGCTCGGTGAGCACGATGTCGTCTTCCTCGGCCTCGACGATCGCGCGCTTGTAGTCGGGATGGGCCGTGCACTCGGTGGTGGCGATGAAGCGGGTGCCGAGCTGCGCGCCCGCGTAGCCCATCCGGAGCGCCGCGACGAACCCGGCGGCGTCGCCGATCCCGCCGGCGCACACCAGGGGAACGCCCAGGTCGCCGAGCTCACTCATCAGCTGTTCGGCGCTTTTCGGTCCCGCATGACCGCCGGCGCGGCTGTTCACCGCGATGAGGCCGCGCGCGCCCGAGTCGAGCCCCTTGAGCGCCCACTTCCGCTCGGTGACGTCGTGGTACACCACGCCGCCGACCTGAGCGACGCGATCGACCACCCAGCGCGGCTTGCCGAGCGACGTGACGAAGAACCGCACGCCCGCTTCGATTGCCGCGTCCACCCAGCGCTGCATGCGCTCGAGGTACAGCCGGGACGACTGCTCGATCAGAACGTTCATGCCGATCGGCTTTGTGGTGAGCCGGCGGATGAGCTGGAGTCCCTCCCGCCAGTCATGTCCGTGCACGTACACCATCGACAGGGGTTGGGCGATCCCGATCCCGCCCGCCTCGGATACGGCGGCGACGAGCTCCGGGTTGGAGCAGGGGAACATGGCGCCACCGATGAGCGGCACCGCGATCCCGGCATCCCTGGTGAGTGCGGTCTCGAGACCGGTCACGGCGCGGGTGCCGGACCGATGCGCCAGCGAACCGTCGCCCGGGCCACCACTTCACCCGCGGCATTCGAGATCACGGACTCGAAGTCGTGCTCCGCCTCTCGACTGGAATCGGGGATGTCGCAGCGCGCTTCCGCCGTCAGCGTGCCACGGGCCTTTTTCAGGTAGGTAATGGAGAGTGTGGTGGGGATGCCGCGCGCGCTCGCGGGCAACCCG
>DATNOH010000187.1:0-9991 GCA_035601435.1 Gemmatimonadales bacterium
CGCGTTGCAGCAGGTAGGTGAGGATCTCGCCCGAGTAGCGGCGCACCGTGTCGGGCGACTTGGGGCCATAAGGGACGCGTGCCGTGTCGCCGAAATAGATCACCGACTCGTGCGGCAGGCGCTCGAACACCGCCCGGGCGACGGTGAGTCCCCCGATGCCGGAATCGAACACGCCGAGCGGTGCTGGCTTCACGGACGCGGCACCGGCAGGCTGATCCCGACGCCGCCCGGGAACGCCCGAATCTTCAAGTCCTTGGGGAAATCCTGGAGGTGCGCCGAGACGAACGCCTCGGCCCCGGAGAAGAGATGATTGAAGACCCAAAGCACGATCCAATCCTGGACTTCCTGCTTTTTGGCGTCGATGAGCGAAGAGCGTGTTTCCCGGAGGTAGTTCAGCTCGGATTGCGCCTTCAGCGTCATCATCGCGCTCACGCCTTCCCAGGTCGCGAATACAGCGCCGGTGACGTGCCGGCCGGTCGCCGCCTGTCCCCACCCCGGCACGAGCAGCGACCTTAGGAACGCGCCCATCGGCCGGATGCGGTGCGTGGTGTCGGTGGGCACGACCAGCGCGCCGGTGGTGACGAGCGGGGGCGGGGGCGGGGGCGGTGTCGTGTCGGGAACCTGGGCAAACAGACGGATGGCCGAGCCGGCGGACAGGAGGGCCGCGAAGACTACGCCCCGTCGGATCGCCTTCATCGCGCTACCATCACTTTCAGCCTCCCCGGCTCGAGGCGCACCGTGCATTGACTCGCGTCCGGCTGCCGCAGCTCGCCGTCGAGGTGCAACAGCAGCGGTCCGTCGAGCGAGCGGATGGTGACCTTGCGGGTTTGAAACAGGGCGACCTCACCCATGTTGGCGTGCGTGCCGCGCATCACGCGCGGCACCGCCATGAGAAACCGCAGCAGCGAGACGCGCCGCACGATACAGACGTCCAGCCGTCCGTCTCCCGGCTGCGCATCCGGAGCGAATCGATAACTGCCGCCGGCGGTCGTGCCATTGCACACCTCCATCATCATCATGTACCCCGTTTCAGCGAATCCGCGCGCCCGCACCTCGAAGCGCTGCGCGCGATAGCCCGCGAATGCGCGGAGCACCGGTACGAAGTACGAGGCGAAGCCCGACAGCCCCGGCATGCCGTTCCGGACCCGCACGACCTCGGGTCCGAAGCCGAACCCGACGCTGTTCACGAAGTACTCCTCGCACACCAGGCCGGCGTCGAACCGCGCCACCTGGGCGGTGACGAGCCGCCGCACGGCGCCCACCGCACTGTGCCGGTACACGCCCACGAGCTTCGCGAAATCGTTTCCGCTGCCGATCGGCACGACGCCGAGCGCGACGTCTGCACCCCCGGGGAACGGAGTAACCCGTTCGCCACCTCATGCACGGTGCCGTCGCCGCCCACGGCCACGACCCGCTGCGCCCCCGCCTGCACCGCGCGCGCCGCGAGCTCCGTGCCGTGGCCCGGCCCCGCGGTCCGCTCCACCTCCACCGACCACCCCTGGTGCTGGAATTCGCGCGCGATGGGATCGAGCGCGCGGGCCGCCGCTCCGCGGCCGGCCGCGGGGTTGAGCACCACGTGGGCGTGGATCAGAGTCTTCCATAATAAGCAGAGAGGCCCGATCCGGCAGCGGATCGGGCCTCGAGACTGCGTGAATCGACCGCCTAAGACCGTGTGACCGTGTACTGGCCGCAGGCGGTGAACTGGACCGTCACATTCGTCGTCACGCCCGCCTTCGTGACCACCGCCGCGAGCGTGCCGGAGTCGAACCGCGGCTCGACGGTGCAGCTGGCGTTATAGTGCAGCTGCGGGTTCGTGGTCACCGCGAGCGAGTAGCTGAGGAGCCCGGACGTCCACGTCGACGACCCCGCGATGTTCCAATTCCCGCTCGGGAGTGGCGAACCGGCCTGGATCGTCCCTGCCTGGTCGGCCGTGAAGGTCGAGGACCACGTGCGGACGTGAGATGCCGTGGCGCCGGTGGCGAAGGTGTAGTCGGTCCGGAAATCCGTCTCCGTGAACTGCAGCTGGTCGGCGCTTCCGGTAACCATGCGAACGCCGTTCTCTACCACCGAGCGCGTCTTTCCCGTGACGCTGTTGGTGACGCTGCGGCTGAAATCGGTGTGACGGGTCCGAAGCGCCCGGTCGGTCGTGGTCGGGGTGGGATCGACGTAGTCGATCGTGCCGCCGAGCGTCGCCGTGTACGACCCGTTGGTCACGGTGCAGCCGGTAAAGTCGACCCGCACGGAATCGGGCACGGGATCGCCGTCGGAGTTCGTGGGTGAGGCAGGCGTTATCGTCGGCGTGCAGCTCCCCGACGTCGTCGGCATCACGGGAGCTCCCATCATCGGGCCGACCGCGAACGGCGCGCCGGAAGAGGAGTTGTACGTGGCGCCCTGCGCGAGCCCCGCGGCATCGGTGGTGATTTCTTCGGCGACAGCGTTGGCTTCGAGCTGACTCAAGACGGTGGTAGGCGATTGCGTGTTGTTGCAGGCGGCGAGCAGCGCGGCGGCGGCGATCGCGCTGGTGGCGAGGCGCGCGGCACTCCTGGTGATACGGCGCATGCGTCAGTCCTCCGATGGTGTCGAGTGCAGGGCGCTGGACAGGGAACGCCGATTAGACGAAGCGCTGGTTGCAAACGTTAACGGCATCCGGCAGCACATCTGGAGGGAAGACTACGGGCCCGGCGGAAACGTCACCGCAGCACAGGTTGCTCGCGCCACGTGATGTGGCGCACATCGCCGGCGGCTAGTCGCCCGGGTGCAGGTGCCCCTTCGCCAGCAACAACTCCGCGTTGAGGATCGCGGCTCCGGCGGCGCCGCGGATCGTGTTGTGGCTCAGGGCCACGAAGCGGTGCCCCAGCACGCCGTCCCGCGCGATCCGGCCCACGCTGATGCTCATGCCGCCCCCGGCGTCGCGATCGAGCCGCGGCTGCGGACGGTCGGGCTCATCGCGCACCACAATGGGCCGTGCCGGCGCGCTGGGAAGGGTGAGCTGCTGGGGCAGTGCGGTGAAGGACTCGAACGCCTCGCGCAGGTCCGCTGGCTCCGCCGCTTTCGCGAGCTTCACCCGTACTGCCGCCATGTGCCCGTCCACCACGTTCACCCGATGGCACTGCGCACTCACCGCGAAATCCGCGGGCGTCACGCGGCTACCGCTCAGGCGCCCGAGAATCTTGCGCGTCTCCCGCTCGATCTTTTCCTCCTCGTGCGCGATGAAGGGCACCACGTTGTCGGTGATGTCGAGGGAGGCGACCCCCGGGTATCCCGCGCCCGAGAGCGCCTGCAGCGTGGTGACGACCACCGCCTCGACGCCGAAGCGCGCGGCGAGCGGTGCCAACGCGAGCGCAATCATCACCGTCGAGCAATTGGGATTCGTCACGATGAAGCCCCGCCCCGAGCGGGCTTTGAGCAGCGCCAGATGGTCCGGGTTGACCTCGGGCACGAGCAACGGCACGGCGTCGTCCATGCGGTGGGATGACGAGTTGCTGATCACCGGGTACCCGGCCTGGGCGAACCGCGTCTCGATCGGTCCCGCGACGTCGGCCGGCAGGCCCGAGAACACCAGGTCGCACGCGAGGGGCGGCTCGGGAGCCTGGACGATGAGGGCGGCGACGCTGGGCGGCACATCGCCCGGGAGCCGCCAGGTGCACGCCTCCGCGTACGGCCTGCCCTGCGAGCGGTCGGACGCCGCGAGCGCCGTCACGATGAACTGGGGATGGCGGTCGAGCAGCTGCAGGAAGCGCTGGCCCACGGCGCCGGTCGCACCGAGAATCCCTACCCGGATTTTCGCCATGGATCCTCCTTGACGCTGTCGGACACGCGCGGTATGTATCAACATACAACCGAAGTAGTCGTGGTGATCGCCCGCGGCGTGGCATCGCGCGGGCTTTTCTGTTTCCCGAATAGAGACCGGCGATGCGAACCAGCGTGACCGTGCGGGTGGCGGGCTCGACGTCCAATCTGGGCGCCGGTTTCGACTGCGTGGGGGTGGCCGTCGGGCGTTGGCTCCGCGTTACCGCCCGGGCGGGGCGCGATGCGCCCGGGGACACGCTGGCGATCGAGCGCGGGGGGACGCTCCGGACACTCGACATGGCGCCGGCGGCGGACCTGCTGTACCGCGGGTTCGCCGCCGCCTGCCGGCGCGCGGGGCAGCAGGTGCCGGGAGGCCTCGCCCTGTCCGCCGACTCTGACATTCCCGTCGCGCGAGGGCTCGGCTCCTCTGCCGCGGCGACGGTCGCGGGGGCCGCCGCCGCGACGGCCCTGCTCGAGCTGAAGCTCGATGCGGCAGCACTGGCCGAGCTCTGCAGCGAGCTCGAGGGCCATCCGGACAACGTCGCGCCCGCGGTGTTCGGCGGAGCCAACCTGGTGCTGCGCGGACCCGATGGCCTGATCGTGACGCCCCTCCCGATTCACCCGTCGCTCGCGCTGGTGTTCGCGGTCCCGGACTTCACCGTGGAGACCAAGCGCGCGCGCGCCGCGCTGCCCGCGACCCTGCCGCACGCGGACGCGGTGCGGGCGGCCGCGAAGAGCGCCGCCCTGGTCCACGGCCTGGCGCATGCGGACGCGCACCTCCTCGCCGCCGGGCTCGACGACGTGCTCCACGTTCCGTTCCGGCGCGCGCTCGTACCGGGATATGACGACGTGACGAGCGCGGCGCGGCAGGCGGGCGCCTACGGCGCGACGCTGTCCGGATCGGGGCCTACCGTCGTCGCAGTGGTGGCATCAGACCGGGTGCGCGCCGTGGGCGATGCCATGGCGCGTGCCTGGGCCGCCCGGGGCACTGCCGCCGAGACGTTCCACGCGGCCCGCCCCGCCGGCGGGCTCGAGACGAACTGACGCCATGGCCCGGGCCCCCGCGTCCCCCCCACACATCCACAAGTTCGGCGGCGCGTCGCTCGCGAACGCCGCCGGCATCGCGCACGCCGTGCAGATCGTGGTCGCCCACCGCCCTGCCCCACAGGTCGTGGTCGTATCGGCGATGAGCGGCGTGACCGATGCCCTGCTCGATTGCGCGGCCCGCGCATCGCGCGGCGACGCCGCGCAGGTGCGCAGCGGCGCCACGGCGCTTCGCGCCCGGCACACCGAGGCCGCGCGCGCCCTGATGCCGCGCGGCGCCCGGCTCGACGAGCTGGTCGGCGGCATCGACGCGGCGTTCGTCGAGCTCGAGCAGCTCGCGGGTGGGCTCGGGATGCTGCGCGAGATCACACCCCGCACGATCGATTACCTCGTGGCGCGGGGCGAACGACTCTCGGCCCAGCTGTTCGCCGCCGCGCTCGAAGCGAGCGGCTGTCCCGCCGCCTACGTGGACGCGACGGACGTGGTCCAGACCGACGGCACGTTCGGCAACGCCTCCGCGGACCTGGGCCGCACCGTGCGGAGCGCGCGCCGCGCGCTCGAGCCGGTGCTGGCGGCCGGTGCAGTCCCCGTCGTGCCGGGCTTTCTCGGCGCCGCGCCCGACGGCGAGGTCGCGACTCTGGGGCGCGGCGGGTCCGACTTGACCGCGACCCTCCTGGCGCGCGTCTTGGGAGCCCGCGAGGTATCGCTGTGGAAAGACGTCCCGGGTCTGCTCACCGCGGATCCCCGAATCGTGCCGGACGCGCGCGTGGTGCCGCAGGTCCACGTTCGCGAAGCGGCGGAGCTGGCGTATTACGGCGCCAAGGTGCTGCATCCGCGCGCGCTCGGCCCGGTGATCAAGCAAAACGTGGCGATCCGGATCCGCCCGTTCGCCGACCCCGCGTCGCTCGGCACCGAGATTTCGCGGCGCCGCACACTCGAGCAGTACCCCGTCAAAGCGCTCTCGGCGATTCCGAAGCAGGCGCTGCTCACCGTCACGGGCAGCGGCATGCTGGGCGTTCCCGGCATTGCGGCCCGCACCTTCGCGGCGGTGCACCACGAAGGGATCTCGGTATCGCTCATCACGCAGGCCTCGTCCGAGCACTCGATCTGCTTCAGCGTCCCGGAGGAGAGCGCGCAGCGCGCGCGCCGCAGCCTGGAAGAGACATTCCAGCGGGAAATCGCGCGGCAGGAAATCGACGGCGTCGAGGCGCGCACCGGGCTCGCGACGCTCGTGGTGGTGGGGCTCGGCATGGCGGAGACGCCGGGCATCGCCGCCCGCGTATTCTCCGCCCTGGCCGAGGCCGGGATCAACGTGATCGCGACTGCGCAAGGGTCGTCGGAGCTGAATCTGTCTCTAGTAGTGGACGGCAAGGAGGCGCCGCGCGCCCAGCGCGTGGTACACGCGGCGTTTCAGCTTTCCAAGATCGGCGGCGGCGCGGTGGCGCACCCAGAGCGCAGCGAGGTCGTGCTGCTGGGCTTCGGGCAGATCGGGCGGGCGCTCGCCCCCATGATCGCGAAGGTGAAGCGGGAGGGGCTGGCGCTCCGCATCGTGGGCCTGATCGACCGGAGCGGCCTCGTGTTCGACGCGGACGGCTTTTCCCCGCGGCGACTGGCCGCGCTGGCGGCGGCGAAAGCCAAGGGTGCGCCGCTCGCCAAGGCGGCGGGCGGACGGCGGGCGAGCGCCGCCGACGCGGTCGCGTTCGTGGCCCGGCATGCGCTCACGAACCCCATCCTCGTGGACCTGACGGCCGACGAGACGACCGACACGCTCACGACGGCACTGGCCGCCGGGATGCACGTGGTCCTGGCCAACAAGCGCCCCGTCACCACCGACAAGCGGAAGTACGACGCGCTCCGCGCCGCCGCCCAGGACCACGGCCGCCGCCTGCTGCTCGAGGCGACCGTCGGCGCGGGCCTGCCGATCATCGACACGTACCAGAAGCTGGTGGAGTCGGGAGACCGCGTCTCGAAAATCGAGGGCTGCCCGTCGGGGACGCTCGGCTATCTGTTCGGTGAGCTCGGTCGGGGCGCCGCGTTTTCGCAGGCGTTGGAGGGCGCGATCGCCAAGGGCTATCCCGAGCCCGACCCCCGCGAGGACCTGTCCGGCATGGACGTGGCGCGCAAGGCCCTGATCCTCGGACGGCTGCTCGGCTTTCCCGGTGAGCTCGGCGATATCGCGGTCGAGTCGCTCGTTCCCGAGGGCGCGGAGCGGCTCGGGCTCAAACCGTTCCTTGGGTCGCTGGAGCAGTTCGATGCGGCGTGGGCGAAGCGCGTCGCGGCAGCGCGGGCGCGCGGCGGGGTGTTGCGTTACCGTGCGATCGTGACGCGCCGCGGCATCCGCGTCGGCCTCGTCGTGGTCGAAGCGTCGAGCCCGATGGCCTCACTCAACGGCACGGACAACCAGTTCATCTTCACGACCATGCGCTACAAGAAGAACCCGCTGGTGATCACTGGGCCCGGTGCGGGACCGGCAGTGACGGCGGGAGGTATCCTGAACGACGTGCTGAAGCTCGCCGGCGCATGAGTTCCCCCTCCGCCTCCCCCGCCCCCACCCCTGCCACGTGGCAGGTGTGCGGCAGCTGCGGCAGCGAAATCCCCGAGACCGATTCCCACCCGCGCTGCCCGCGCTGCCGCGGGCTGCTGGAGGTGCGGCACCAGCCCCCGGCCCAGGGCGGGAGCGCGCTCCGGGCGACTTTCGACGCGCGCTGGGGTGTGCGCCGCGGGGTCCTCGCGTCCGGCGTATGGCGTTACCGCGAAGCCGTCCTCCCCACAGCGGGCGAGCACATCCTCTCGTATCCCGAAGGCAATACGCCGCTGCTCGCGAGCGCACCCGTCGCGCGCTGGGCAGGCGCGCCGGAGCTGCTGCTCAAGCACGAAGGCCTAAACCCGACGGGATCGTTCAAGGACCGCGGCATGACCGTCGGAGTGACGCAGGCGCGGCGGGTGAAAGCGCGCGCCGTCGCGTGCGCGTCCACCGGCAATACCGCGGCGGCGCTGGCCGCCTATGCCGCGCTCGCTGCCCTGCCGGCGCTGGTATTGGTGCCCAAGGGGCAAGTGGCGCTGGGGAAGCTCGCCCAGGCGCTCGCGTACGGGGCCCGCACGCTGCTCGTCCGCGGCAACTTCGACGACTGCCTCGAACTCGCCGACCAGGCAAGCGAGCGTCTGGGGGTCTACCTCCTCAATTCCGTGAATCCCTTCCGGCTCGAGGGCCAGAAGACCATCGTGCTCGAGCTGTTGCAGCAGCTCGGCTGGGAGCCCCCCGACTGGATCGTGGTGCCTGCGGGCAACCTTGGCAACACGGCGGCGTTCGGGAAGGCGCTGGTCGAAGCACGGGCGTGGGGACTGATCGACCGGGTGCCGAAACTCGCCGCCGTCCAGGCGGAGGGCGCCGCGCCGTTCGCGCAGAGCTTCCGCGATGGGTTCGCCCAGCTGCGCCGCGTGGAGCCGCGTACGGTGGCCACGGCGATCAAGATCGGCAACCCGGCGTCGTACGAGCGCGCGGTGCGCGCGATTCGCGACACCAGCGGGGTCGTCACCACCGTGAGCGATGACGAAATCCTCGAGGCCAAGGCGGTAGTGGACGGCGCGGGGATCGGATGCGAGCCGGCGAGTGCCGCGGCGATCGCCGGGGCTCGGCGGCTGATGCGCGAGGGCACGACCCGCCCGCGCGACCGGGTCATCGCGGTGCTAACGGGCCACGTGTTGAAGGATCCGGAGACCGTGGCGCGCTACCATCAGGAAATCGAGCCCCGCCCGGCCGGCGCCAACCGGCCGATCGAGATCGAGGCGCGTCTTGCGGAGGTGGAGCGGGTGATGGCCGGCTGAGGCCAGCCGTCAGAAGTCCGCGAGGTACGCCTCGTCCCAGGCGACGTCGAACTCTCCCCGGCAGCGTTTGCACTCGAGCCGGAGCGGACGGCCGCGCAGCGCCGCGCGCTCGCGGCAGCTCGGGCACACGCCGTAATGCTCTCCCCACTCGGCCGGCAGCTCCCCGGCCCCTTCCGGGCGCGGCACCACGGACCACCGCGTGGGTGGCCGCGAGACCACCTGGACGAGATAGTTGGGGACTTTGAGCGGCTTGCGGTTCACATCGAGGATGGCTTCCATGGCTGCGAGCCCTGCCACGCGGTACCAGGCCCCGCGGCGCAGCGCGCAGTTGACGTCCACCTGGAGGCGACCCCATTGCATCTTGGGCACGGCCGAAAATACGTCGGGGCAGCCCCGGCGAGCGTGACGCCGGCCACACCCGCTCCGGCAAGTTGCCTTTTTAGGGGTCCGCGTGCTGGTGCATCATCATCATATCCGCCATTACCTCGGCGTTCCCCGAGAGGATCGTGGCGGCCAGATCCCGTTGATACAGCGTATCCCGGGTATCGACCGCAGGCCACTCCGCCCCGCGGTCGGGCACGAACAATCCCGCCGCCGCTCCCATGCCGCCGTCGCGGATCGAGCGTCCGGTCCGATTCTCGTACACGGCGGTCAGCCGGTAGCGGTGCGTGGGCACGACGCGCACTCCCAGCCGGCGCCAGTTGTAGAAGCGGGCGAGCGGAAACGTGACGACGCGCCCGGCGGTGTCCGTCACCGGTGTGCCTCGCCACAGCACCTTGCCAGTGGTCATGTCCTTCAGCTCGAGGCTGACGCCGTAGTCGTGCATGTGCCCGCCCAGACCCAGCATGGTGCCGGCGATGGCGGGACTGCCTTCCCATGAGCGCTCCGTGCGGCCGGGGGGGAGATCGAACGCCTTGCTCCCTGTTGGTGGGCGACCCAGCGGATACTGCACGTCGATGGCCCAGGGGTAGGTGCGGTAGAGCGGCCAAGGCCTGCCGCCCGGAACGTAGCGCAGGACGAGCCGTACGTGCACGCGGTGATACGCCACGTCGGAGGTGTTGGCGAGCATCGCGCCGGCGATGAGCCGCTGGCCGCGGACGAGCGGCAGTCCGAAGAGCAGCCGCGGGACCGTGATCGCCGGCGTCTCCCTGCTCGCGGCGAACAGATGGAGCCCGATTGGCAGGAACAGCTCCCGGTGGTCCGGATCGCTGAGGTTGAAATGATGCAGCAGCTCGTGCGGCAGGTGCCGCCCCGAGTCGTCCAACACGTCCACGTGTGAGCTGTGGAGCGACGCGTTTACGGGCACGAGGACCTGACAGAGCGGGAGCCCGAC
>DATNOH010000188.1:0-5545 GCA_035601435.1 Gemmatimonadales bacterium
GGATCAGCGCATCCTGGCGGAACACATCGCCCGGGAGCAGGATGATCGCCTCGCGGATCACCCGCTCGTGCGTGACGTCGTTCCCCGAGATCTCGATCTTGTTGACGATGGCGGGCTGCCCCTCGTTGATCGCCCAGCGCAGGTCCACCACCGGCTTGCCGTCGGCGCCGGTGCGGCGGATGACCTCCGGCCGGACGTTCACGTAGATATAGCCGTTGTTGTAGTACAGGGTCCGCAGCTGCTGGGTGGCGTCGTCCCATTTCTGCTGGCTGAAATAGGACGGCCCTTGCTGCGTGCCGCCCAATCCCAGGAAGCCCGTGCGGTCCCCGCCCTTGAAGGGGAACATGGTCTGCAGCTCATCCGTCGAGAAGCGCCGGTTTCCCACGATCTCGAACGAGCCCACGCGGTACGGCTCCCCTTCGCTCATGCGCACGACCAGCGTCGCCTTACCGGTCGTGTCGTCCACCACCAGCGTGTCGTCGAGCACCTGGAAGTCCACGTATCCCCGGTCGCCGTAGAACTTGGGGAGCCGCTCCTGGAGGTCCTCGCGCAGCTTTTCGTCGTCGAACTCGCCGGAGCGGAACCACCAGAACCCTTCGGGGCGGGTTTTCATCTGACCGACCAGCTGATCGGTCGACAGATGGCTGTTGCCGGCGAGCTGGACGCGCGCCACGGCCACGCGCCGGCCTTCGTCCACGTCGAAGATGACCCGCACTCGTGCCGAGTCGGCTTCGTACACGTCCACCACCTTCACCTGGGCGAGGTAATAGCCCTGCGCGCGGTACAGCGAGTCGATGCGTCCGCGGGCCCGGGCGACCGCGGCGGGGTCGACCGGCCGGCCTTCGGCCAGTTGCGCCTTGTCGCGCACGCTGCCTTCGGACAGGCGGCTCACGCCGCGCACGGCCCACTTGAGGAGGATGGGGCGCTCGTGCAGCCGCACCACGAGGATCTGGCGCCCCCGGGCGGTGTCCTGCGTCACGCGCACGTCGTCGAACTGGCCCATGGCGTACAGGGCCTGGATGGCACGCTGCACGTCGCGGTAACCCAGCGGCCGGCCGGGCGTGAGGGCGCTCTGATCGAGCACCTGCTTACGCTCGACCCGGCGCAACCCGAGGACGACGATTGAGTCGGGGGCGACTGCGGCGGATGCGGCGCTCGGCGTCTCGCCCTGGGCGCGCACGAGGCGCGGGGCGAGCACGGCCGAACCCACACAGATGACGGTGGAAAGCTTGCGGATCACGCCTTCGAGCCGGAGAGCGCGCGGAACGCCAACCGTTCCTTGTCCGGGGCCGCGTCCACCTCGATCTCCTCGCCCCGCGCGAACTCGCCGACCAGGATCTTCTCCGAGAGCGGATCCTCGACCCACTTCTGAATCGCGCGCTTCAGGGGGCGCGCGCCGAAGTGCTCGTCGTACCCGCGCTCCACCAGGAAGTCCGAGGCCGCCGGCGTCAACCGGAGCGTGAGCTCTTCCTCGCCCAGACGCCGTTGCACCTCTTTGAGCAGGATCGTGACGATCTGCGCGATGTGCTCCCGCGTGAGCGGGTGGAACACGATCACATCGTCCAGCCGGTTCAGGAACTCGGGGTTGAAGGTCTTGTTGATCTCCTCTTTGACCTTCTCGGCCATCTTGTCGAAGGTCGCCCGCATGTCCGGCTGCGAGAAGCCCAGGGCCTTGCCCTTGACCATGTCGCGGGCCCCGACGTTCGACGTCATGATGACGACGGTGTTCTTGAAGTCGATCACCCGGCCGTAGTTGTCCGTCAGATGCCCTTCGTCGAGCACCTGCAGCAGGATGTTGAATACGTCGGGGTGCGCCTTCTCGATCTCGTCGAGCAGCACGACCGAGTAGGGCTTGCGCCGCACGGACTTGGTGAGCGTCCCCGAATCTTCGTAGCCGACGTACCCGGGCGGCGCGCCGATCAGCCGGCTCACGGAGAACTTCTCCATGTACTCCGACATGTCGACGCGAATCAGCGCGTTGGTATCGGCGAACAGGAAGCGGGCCAACGCCCGCGCCAGCTCGGTCTTGCCGACGCCGGTGGGCCCGGAGAAAATGAACGACCCGATCGGCCGTTTGGGGTCCTTGAGCCCCGCCCGGCTGCGCCGGATGGCGCGCGAGATCACCGCGATCGCCTCGTCCTGGCCGACCACGGTCTCGTGCATCTCGTCCTCCATGCGCAGCAGCCGCGCCGTCTCAGCCTCCTGGAGCCGCATGACGGGAATGCCCGTCCAGCGCGATACGATGAACGCGACGCCCTCCTCGTTGATCGTGGGCCGGTGCGTCTGCCGCTCCTTCTCCCAGGCTTCCTGCTTGCGCCGGATCTCGGCCTGCAGCTCGCGCTCCTGGTCACGCAGCGCCGCCGCTTTCTCGAAATTCTGATCGCGGACCGCGTTCTCTTTCTCGCCGTTGATGTGCTCGAGCTTGGCCTTGAGCGCCGCGACTTCCGGTGGGGGCACTTGCGTGGCGAGACGCGCCCGCGCCCCGGCTTCGTCGATCACGTCGATCGCCTTGTCGGGCAGGAAGCGGTCGGTGATATAGCGCTCCGACAGTTTTGCCGCCGCGTCGAGGGTCTCATCCGGGATGATCACCCGGTGGTGCTCCTCGTAGCGCTTGCGCAGCCCCTTCAAGATCTCGATGGTCTCGTCCACGGTCGGCGGGTCGACGATCACCGTCTGGAAGCGGCGCTCCAGCGCGCCGTCCTTCTCGATGTACTTGCGGTACTCGTTGAGCGTCGACGCGCCCACGCACTGCAGCTCGCCGCGCGCCAGCGCCGGCTTCAGCATGTTGGACGCGTCCACCGCGCCCTCGGCCGCGCCCGCGCCCACCAGCGTATGCAGCTCGTCGATGAACAGGATGATGTTCCGGTTCTGCGCGATCTCGTTGATGATCGCCTTGAGCCGCTCCTCGAACTGGCCGCGGTATTTGGTGCCGGCGATCACGGCCGCCATATCGAGCGACAGCACGCGGTGATCCTTGAGCGCGTCGGGGCACTGGCCGCTCGCGATCAGCTGCGCCAGGCCTTCGACGATCGCGGTCTTTCCCACCCCTGGCTCGCCGATGAGCACCGGGTTGTTCTTCTTGCGGCGCGACAGGATCTCCATCACGCGCTCGATCTCTTTCTGGCGCCCGATCGTGGGATCGAGCTGGCCCTCGGCCGCGAGCTGGGTGAGGTCACGGCAGAAGTGGTCGAGCGCGGGGGTCTTGGATTTCTTCTCGCTCTTGGGGCTCGCCGGCTGCGCGCCGGTCCCGGACGGGGCCGGCCCCGAAGGCATCTCGCTGCCGAGCAACCGCAGCGTCTCCGCGCGCGCCTGCTCGAGGTTCACGCCGGCGTCGGTGAGTACCTGCGCCGCGATGCCCTTCTCCTCGCGCAACAGCCCGAGCAGCAGGTGCTCCGTGCCGACGTAGGAGTGGTTCAGCTCGCGCGCCTCGCTCATCGCCAGCTCGAGCACCTTCTTGGCCCGCGACGTGTACGGCAGGTCGGGCCCGGCAGCCGCCGCCGCCTTACCCTTCTTGACCGTCTCTTCGATCTTTTGCTGGATCTCTTCCAGATCGACGTTCAGATTGGTGAGCACCGCCGCGGCGACGCCTTCGCCCTCGCGGATCAGACCCAGCAGGATGTGCTCGGTCCCCACGTACTCGTGGTGCAGGCGGGCGGCTTCCTCACGCGCCATCTGCAGGACCTTGCGGACCCGATCGGTGAAGTTGTACCCGTTCATCTCCCCCCTACCTCCTCCTCACACCGCCTCGGTCTCCAGCACGCGACGTACATACGTTGCGCGCACCGTAGGCAACTCGGGGTCGCCGGTCTGGCGCCCTTCGAGTGCCGCCAGGTGCGCGGGCTGGGTGAAAATCAACAGCTTGTTCAATGTGTATACACTCAAGCTCGGGATCAGATTCAGCCCGACGCCCAACCGCACTCCGCTCAACAGGTTCATGGTCTCTTCGAACGTCAACTTCCGCGCGTACTTAAGCAGGCCGTATGCCCGCCACGTCTTGTCGGCCACCTCGTCGGGGGCCGTGCGCAACAGCACGTCCCGCGCCTGCTCCTCGTATTCGATCACCTGGCGGACGATCTTCCCGAGGTGATCCAGCAGCTCGTCTTCCGACTTGCCCAGGGTCGTCTGGTTGGACAACTGAAAGAAGTTCCCGACGACCTCGCTGCCCTCCCCGTACAAACCCCGGAAGGTCAGCCCCACCTGAGCGAGCCCCTGCAACACCTTCCCGACTTCTTTCGTCAAGACAAGGCCCGGCAAGTGGATAAGCACGCTCGCCCGGAGTCCGGTCCCGGCATTGGTGGGGCAGGAGGTAAGATAGCCAAATTCGGGGTGAAACGCGAAGGGCAGCAACCGCCCCAGATCGGCATCCAGCCCTTCGAGATCCGCGTAAGCGTCCTCCAGGGCGAATCCCGAGCGCATTCCGTGCAATCGTAAGTGGTCTTCCTCGTTCACCATCACCCCCACCGTGCCCTGCACCACGAGCGCTGCACCTGGTCGGGGCCGCGCCTCGCGGTCCAGTCCCGCCAGCTCCTTGGACACGAGGTGCCGCTCGTGCAGCAGCTGGCGATCCACGCGCTCCAGCTGGTCCAATCGGATGGTCACCGCGCCCTGCAACAGCTCGCTCGCCGCACTCGCTTCCGCCACGCGCGTGAGCACCGCGGTGCGATCCGCGTCCTTGGCCCGCTGGCCGAACACGTAGCCATCGAGGTTCCGCGCCAGGCGGATGCGCGTCGAGAGCACGATGCTGCCTTTTGGCCCGGATGCGTCGAGCCAGCCCATGCCGCCGTCGGGGAGCAGCGAGAGGTCGATCATTCGAGCACCCGGATGCGGTCGCGCAGCTCGGCGGCGAGCTCGAAGTTTTCGATCTCGACGGCGCGCCGCAGTTGCTCCTTGAGCTCGAGCAGCTGGAGCCGCGGATCGGTAGCGCCCTCCGCGCCCGGCGGAGCGTAACGCTCGCCCACGTGCTGGCTGGAGCCGTGCAGCCGGCGGAGCAGGTCGCGCAGGTGCGGCGCGAACGAGTCGTAGCACTGCGCGCACCCCAACCGCCCCGACTCCCGGAAGTCCTTGAGCGTGCTGCCGCAGGCGGCGCAGCGCAGGCCGTCGGCGGGCGTCGGCAGGACGTTCCCGCCCTTCCCGATCATCCCCTGCAGGAAGCCGCCGAGTGGCGTCTTGAGCACCGAGGCGCCGGTCTCGACGCCCTTCTGCTGCGCACACTGCTCGCACAGGTGGAGCGTGACTTTGGTGTCGTGCTCCACTTGCGTCAGGTTGATGACCGCGTCGCGCTCCTTGCAGTTGTCGCACAGCATCAGGGTATCGCGTCCACCGATCCGACCGCCGCCAGGCGACCGTCCTCGAGCATCAGGATGCGATCCGCCCGGCCGGCGAGCTGCCGATTGTGCGTGACGACCGCCACGGCGGTCTCGTACTCCCGCGCCAGCCGGAAGAATACCTCGTGCAGCCGGTCCGAGTTGGCATGATCGAGGTTGCCCGAGGGCTCGTCCGCGAGCACCAGGCTGGGGTCGTGCACCAGGGCGCGCGCCACGGCGCA
>DATNOH010000189.1:0-2246 GCA_035601435.1 Gemmatimonadales bacterium
GCCACGGATCAGATCGGGATGGTCCCGCTGCAGTGCAAGAAGCGCGGTGTTACCGGCTTCCACGTCCTGAGGCGACGGGAAGTAGATCGGCGATGTCCGGCCCCAGCTCCCGAGGATCGAGGCGACGTGGATCGTCACCCCAATCTTGCGCCCCGCCCCAAGCCGGCTGGCGTTGCGCTCGCGCCAATCGGCCCGGGGGGTTGCGGCATGGTAGAAATGGGCGTGGACGTCGATGAGCACGCATCAATCTGAGTTGCCAGACGCCAAGACGCCAAGTTTGCGACTTGGCGTCTTGCAACTGTGTTGTATCTTGTCCCATCACCCGAGCCGCAAGGGACCGACATGCGCACGCCGCCGCCGCCGAATCCCCCGCGTCCTCCCGGAGGGACGCCTCC
Source organism: Gemmatimonadales bacterium (assembly GCA_035601435.1). Taxonomy (GTDB): domain Bacteria; phylum Gemmatimonadota; class Gemmatimonadetes; order Gemmatimonadales; family GWC2-71-9; genus AG41. Next base: position 396 of record DATNOH010000189.1, read on the forward strand.
CCGCGGTCCCACGCCCCCCCGCGGTCCCACACCTCCCCCCCGCGGCCCCACGCCCCCGCGTGGACCGACGGCGCCCAAAGCCGGCCCGCCCCCACGGCCAACCGCCAAGCCTATGGCGGCCAAACCGCGGGCCGCGCGCAAGCTCCCGGCATGGCTCGCCCGCGCACGGCGCCTGCTGCTGCAGCCGACGCAGGAATGGGCGGCGATCGCCCCTGAGTTCGCGAGCGCCGGACCGATCTACATGCGCTACATCGTCCCCATGGCGGCCATCGGCCCTCTGGCGGCAACGATCGGCGGGATCGTGTTTGGCGAGCGTGGCAGCCTACTGACGTTCGGTACCGTTCCGATCAACCCCGGGACCGCGGTGCAGGCCGGGGTCCTCGAGTACGTGCTCAACCTGGTCGCTGTGTACGGCCTGGCGATAGCGATCGAGCTGATCGCAGGGTCGATCGGGGGACAGAAAAACCGTGTGCAGGCCCTGAAGGTCGCGGCCTACGCGAGCACCCCATTCTGGCTCGCCGGCGTGTTCGCTCTCTTCCCCAGGATCGAGCCGCTCGGCATGCTGCTCGGGCTCTACAGCATCCGGCTGTTCGCCCAGGGGTTGCCGGCGGTCATGAAAGCGCCGCGCGACAAGACGGCCGCATTTACTCTCCTCACGAGCATCGCCGCCGCCCTGATCGTCCTGGTGATCACCGCGGTCATCACGCGCCTGGTCGTGGCCTAGCGCCGCTCCCGGAACGCCGTGTGCGTCACCCCGCCCTCACGGCCGAGCAGCCACGCGGCGAGGGCCAGCCCCACGATCGCGAACAGGGCGAGCGCGGCGCAGTCGAGCGGCACGGGTAGCTCGCCGCCGTAGCCCACTCCCGCCCACGCGCTGAGCAGCGCGTGCTTCAGCAAGTCCACCCCGTACGCGAGCGGGTTCGCGTATGCCACGGCGCGCAGCGCCGGTCCGAGATGCCGCACCGGGTACAGGGCACCCGACAGAAACAGCATCGGAAAGATCACGAAGTTCATGACGCCAGCGAAATTCTCGATTGACCGGATGCTCGCCGCGAGCACCACACCGAGCGCGCCCAGCGCCAACCCCGACAGGACGACGGCGACGAGCCCGAGCAGCGTCCCCGAGAGCGTGGGACGCAGCTGGACGAGCGGGAGCAGCAGGCCCGCGACCACCACCGCCTGCGCGGTACCGAGCAGCGTCGCGCCCAGCGCTTTGCCCAACGCGACCGCGCCGCGCCGGATGGGAGCGACGAGCATCATGCGGAGCACCCCGGCCTCGCGGTCGGTCACGGTGGACAGGGCCGAGAGCAGCGAGCCGAACATCACCACCATCCCCAGCAGACCGGGCGCCATGTAGACGCGGTAATCGATCTCGTTGCGCCCCGCGAACACGGCTGCGAACCCCGCGCCCGCGAATACCAGCCACACGAACGGCCGCCCGATGCTCGCGAGCACTCGGCCGCGCTGCCGTAAGAACCGCAGGAACTCGCGTGCGACGATCCCGTACACGGCCCGCATGCTCAGCCGCCCTCTGCTTCGGCCAGCGGATGGCCGGTGTGCGCGAGAAACACGTCTTCGAGCGAGCCCACGCCCGCCTCCCGCTTGAGGTCGGCCGGGGTGCCGAGGGCGACGAGCCGACCATGATCCAACACGGCGACGCGATCGCACGGCTCGGCCTCCGCGACGTAGTGCGTCGTCAGGAGCACGGTCACGCCGGACGCGGCGCGCAGGCCCCGGATCCGGTCCCATAGCGAGCGGCGCGCCCGCGGGTCGAGCCCGGCCGTGGGCTCGTCGAGGAACAGGATGCGCGGCTCGTGCAGGATTCCCCGGGCGATGTCCGCGGCGCGCCGC
>DATNOH010000190.1:0-6014 GCA_035601435.1 Gemmatimonadales bacterium
GGCATCGCCCCAGAGCGACGTCCGGGTCGGATCGTAGACGACGCCGGCGCCGGGCCGTTGGTAGTAATGCACCGGGTCGCGCTGCGTGACCGCGATCGCCGAAGGCGTACCGGTGACCCGGCTCAGGTCGAGCGATCCCGAAAACTGGTATTTGCGGCCGGGGAACCGGTGCCGGAAGTCCAACCCACCCGCGTACGCGCTGTGGCGCAGCGAGTCCCAGGTCGACGGGTCCTGATTACGATGCACCGTCGTGACGATCAATCCGATGCCGCTCTCGCCGCCACGAAGGTCCTGCTGCCCGCGCACCACCGCATAATTGGTTGCCGGCTCCATGGTGCGGTCCAGCGTGCCCACCTCGCGGCCGGTCACGGCGTCCAGCACCCCAATGGTTTGGCCGCCCGGAAGTCGGCCCGTGAGCTTCGCAGCGCCGTAGATCGTGGTCGCCACGGCTGCGCTGGCATCGCCGTAATCCGCGAGCTGGGGGGACCGACCGATGCGCCGCGAGTAGAACAAGCCCTCGCCTGTGCCGCAGTCGTTCACGGCGCTGCAGTTCACGTCGAACCGAAAGATCCCGGCGCCCTGGACGAAGAAGGGCCGCCGTTCCTGGAAGAATGTCTCGAAGACGCTGAGGTTCAGCACCGCCGGATCCGCTTCGACCTGGCCAAAATCGGGGTTGACCGTCGCGTCGAGCGTGAGGTTCGGCGTGAGACCGTACTTCAGGTCGGCGCCGCCGGTCACCTTCTGAGAGCGGTCGAAAGTACTGCCGGTGGGTACGGACACGTTCTTCGTCACGACGTACGGCGCAACCTCCGGCCGGCGGGGAGACGGCAAGCCCTCGAAACCGGTCAGCTCACCCAGTTGGGACGTGATCCCCGCCTGGGAGTTCCGGTACAGCGGCCAACTGACCCGCTCACCGTAGCGCTGGATGTCACGCCACACCGCGAACCCGAACGTGTTCGTGGGTCGAGGGACGTAGCGCAGCTGCGAGAGCGGGATTGCGAACTCGGCGGTCCAGCCGAGCGAGTCGACCTGCGTGGCCACGTCCCACACCGCGTCCCACGCGTCATCCTCTTGCGAGTCGTTGTAGATCGCGTAGTCACGCTTCACCCCGGCCGGGTTCACGGCAAACTCGAAGCCCGAGCGGCGGTCGTGGTACGAGTCGACCATGATCTTGAGCTGATCGGTGGCGGCGCGGACGTCGCGGCGCGCCAGCAGCTTGAGAATGCTGTCGGGATGGGGGTCGAAGGCGCGAACGAACACGTAGAGATAGCGGTCGTCGTAGGCGACCTTGGCTGCGGTGGGGAATCGGGGATCCCCGTCTTCCTTGGGCTGGAACTCGCGGAACTGGGTGATCGGGGGGGCGAGCCGCCAGACCTCGTCATCGTCCCGGCCGTCGATCACCACCGGGTGAATCGCCCGCACGGCAGTGGCCCGCGTGGCTGTGGACGGTGGAGGGGCGACGGCGCCACCCGAGCCAGAAGCCGGGTTGCTGGTTTGCAGGACGATCGCGAGTAGGACAGCAGCCGGCATGACGGGAGCCCCGTGACCTGGTCGGACCGTTAGACAGGTCGTACGGGCAAAGGGTTGGGCAGGTTCCCGCCATGACGAAAACCGAACAAGCCCCCGGGGAAACCCGGGGGCTTGTTCCCATCCAACCCTGTTAGTTGTGCTTCGCGAGCAAGCTGGGCTCGACGGGGGCGTCGCCGTCGAACACGAGGTGCCCGGCCTCGAACCGCGCGCCGCGGAGGGCCAATGTCAGGACTTCGTCCAGATCCTCCACGAGGTGCACCTCCAGCGACGAGCGCACGTCCTCGGGCAAGTCCTCCAGATCGGCCGCGTTCTCCTTCGGCAGGACGATCGTGGTGATGCCCGCCCGCACCGCGCCCAGCACCTTTTCCTTTACGCCGCCGATCGGCAGGACCCGGCCGCGCAGGGTGATCTCACCGGTCATGGCGAGATCGTGGCGCACCGACCGCCGGGACAGCGCCGACACCAGTGCGGTCGCCATCGTCACGCCCGCCGATGGCCCGTCCTTCGGGATGGCCCCCGCGGGGACGTGGACATGGACGTCGGTGCCGGCGAACGCCTCCTCGGGGATCCCGAGCTGGTCGGCGTGGGATTTGGCGTAGGTGAGCGCCGCTCGGGCCGACTCCTTCATGACGTCGCCCAGCTGACCGGTGAGCACGAGCTCACCCTTGCCGCGCATCACGCTCGCCTCGACGAACATGATGTCACCGCCGACCGGGGTGTAGTACATCCCGGTGGCGACGCCGTCCTGGTCCTCGCGCGCCTTGTGCTCCGGATGGACCTTGGGACGCCCGAGTAGATCGTCGACATCGTGGGCGTCCACCGCGACTCGCTCGACTTCACCGCTGGCGATTTGACGCGCGACCTTGCGACCGAGCTTTCCGATCTCGCGCTCCAGCTGGCGAACCCCTGCCTCACGCGTGTAGCTCGTGATGATCTCGCTCAGTGTCGCATCGGTGACCGTGAGCTGCTCGGCGGTCAGACCGTTCTCATGCAGCTGCCGCGGAACGAGATAGCGCTTCGCGATCTCGAGCTTTTCACGCTCGGTGTAGCCAGCGAAGATCACCGTTTCCAGGCGGTCGAGCAGCGGGCCCGGGATGCTCTGCAGGAAGTTTGCGGTCGCGACGAACAGCACCTCCGACAGGTCGAACGGCACGCCCAGGTAGTGATCCGTGAACGAGTCGTTCTGCGCCGGGTCGAGCACCTCGAGCAGCGCGGCAGCCGGGTCGCCCTGGAAGGAGACGCCCAGCTTGTCGAGCTCGTCGAGCAGGAACACCGGGTTCTTGGCACCGGCCTGCTTCATGCCCTGGATGATGCGGCCCGGCATGGCACCGACGTACGTGCGCCGGTGGCCCCGGATGTCCGCCTCGTCGCGGGCGCCGCCGAGCGAAATGCGCACGTACGGCCGCCCCATGGCGCGCGCGATCGACTTGGCGATCGAGGTCTTGCCTACGCCCGGGGGACCCACGAACAACAGGACCTGACCCCGCGCCTGCTTGTCATCGTCGTTGCCCTGCGCCACCTCGGCAGGCGAGCGCTGGCGCAACTGGCGCACGGCCAGGAACTCGAGGACCTGATCCTTTACGTCCTTGAGTCCGTAGTGATCCTGCTCGAGGATCTCCACGGCCCGCTTCAAGTCGAGCGACTCCTCGACCCGCTTGTTCCACGGCAGTTCCGCCATCGTCTCGAGATAAGTGCGGATTACCTGGGCCTCCATCGAGTCGCGGTTGGCCCGCTCCAGCCGGGCGAGCTCGCGGTCGACTTCCTTGCGCGCGGCCTCGGGGAGCTCGAGCGCCGCGAACCGCTTCCGCAGCTCCTCTACCTCAGTCCCTTCCTCTCCTTCGCCGAGCTCTTTCTGGATCGCCTTCATCTGCTCGCGGAGGAACATCTCACGCTGGCGCTCGCCCAGCTCCTCCTGGACCTGGGACTTGATGTGCTCCTGTGCATCGAGCACGCCGATCTGCCGCTGGACATGAATGAGGACACGCCGCAGGCGCTCCTCTACGGACAGCGTCTCCAACAGCCCTTGACGCTCCGCCGGCTGAATCTCGAGGTATCCGGCCACGAGGTCAGCGAACCGGCCGGGGTCGGACACCTCTTCGAGCACCTGGCGGACGACGTCATCGGGGAGCCCCGATTTCTGGCCCAGTTCCGCGGCACGCTCGCGCGCTTCACGGTGCAGGCCGACGAACGCCGGATCTGCGGCGTTCAGGGGCGGCATGTCGTCGACTTCATGGACGACGGCCTCGAGGTAGCGACCGTTATCGGTATAGTGCAATGCGGTTCCCCGACGTTCGCCGTGCAGCAGCAGCTGCACGCCACCGAGGCCGCGCTGGATCTGGCTGATCTTGGCGATTGTCCCCGTCGTGTACAGCACTTCGGGGCTGACCGTGTCGACGTTCTCGCGCTGCGCGACGGCAAAGATGAGACGGGAGTCGCTCTTCAACGCCGCTTCGATAGCCCGCAGCGTCGCCGGGCGTCCGGCGCCGACCGGAGTCGAGACACCTGGAAACAACACCACCTCCCGCAGTGGAAGCACGGGGAGCGTCAGTCGTTCAGACATGGGCATCAACTCTGATGAGGGTAAGCATACGCGTGGTTCGCACGGCCTTAAGCATCGTCCGTGCCACCATCAAAACGCGCCGCTGAGCACGCGCGTTCCGCCGAGCGGCGGCCAATAAGGCAGACGCTGCCGAATAGCCACCGCGCGAGCGCCAACCCGGCGGCCGAACGTAAGTCAAAAGCCGCTTACAGGTTGCACGCTCGTCGCCCCGCGGCTAATCTATCGGCGCGCCTTTCACGCGAAGCCCGATGAACGCTGCAGACAAGGCACTCGCCACCCGCCTGAGCCAAGCGCTCGGCAACTCCTACACGCTCGAAGGCGAGATCGGCCGGGGCGGAATGGGCGTCGTTTTCAACGCCCGCGACGAGCGTTTGAAGCGCCAAGTGGCCGTCAAAGTGCTCCCGCCGGAACTCGCGTTCCGAGAGGAGATCCGGCTGCGCTTCGTGCGCGAGGCCGAGACGGCGGCGCGGTTGTCCCACCCGCATATCGTGCCGATCCACTCCGTCGGGGAAAGCCCGGACGGGCTGGTCTACTTCGTGATGGCCTTTGTGGACGGCGAATCGCTGGGCGCGAAGCTCAAGCGGCGCGGTCGGCTGCCGCCTGAGGAGGCGCGACGGATCATGCAGGAGACCGCCGACGCGCTGGGAGCCGCGCACTCGTTCGGAATCATCCATCGCGACGTGAAGCCCGACAACATATTGCTCGAGGGAAGCCGCGGCCGCGTCGTCGTCACCGACTTCGGGATCGCAAAGGCCCTGTCCTCGACGACGGGCGGCGCGACGCTCACCGCGACCGGAGTGGCGATCGGCACGCCGCACTACATGAGCCCGGAGCAGGCCGCGGGAGACCGCGAGATCGACGGGCGGTCGGATATCTACAGCCTAGGTGTGGTGGCTTACCAGATGCTCGCGGGCGAGCTGCCGTTCCAAGCCCCCACCGTCCCCGGGATCCTGATGAAACACATCACGGAGCGAGCGCCGCTGATCACCGATCGGCGGCCGGAGGTGCCCGAGGATCTTGCGGCCTGCGTGATGCGGTCGCTCGAGAAGGATCCTGAGGACCGTTGGCCGACGGCGGACGCACTGCGGCGCGCGCTCGAGGCCCGGAGCGCCACCATGCACAGGGCACGCCGCTCCAGCGGCCCCTCCCCGTCGCGCGGGACACGAGCGCCACCCCCGTCCGCGCCGTCCTTGCCCCGGGGGGCGGGGGGACGGGCGCTCGATGAGCGGGCGCGGCGGCTCGACCGGATGCGCGACCGGCCGACACTCGCGCCCAGCGGCGAGCCCGAGATCGTGCGCGAGCTGCGGAGCCGGTTCGTCACCTGGGCTTCGGTATGCGGGTCGCTCTTCATCATCGACATTGCCACGGGGAACCACGCGCCGAGCTGGTCGCTCTTCGTCGCGGCGATCTGGGGTGGCACGGTGCTTGTGCCGCGCTACATCCGGCTGTGGCACGCCGGGTATTCATGGCGCGACGTGTTCGCCCGGCCACCGGCGTCCGACGCGATCGAAGCGCGCCTCGCGGCGGGCGGGAGCCGTCCGGTCGAGCTGCCGCGCGCCACGACCGACGAGTTCGGCGGTCACGCCGAGCCGATCCAACAGGCGCGCAGCGATCGCAAGGCCATCCTGCGCATTGTCGACCGTCTCCCCAAGTCGGAGCGGAAGCTGCTGCCCGACGTGGTGGCGACGGCAGACGCGCTGCTGAATAGGGCGGAAGAACTGGCCCGAACCCTGCACGCCATGAGCGGGACCGTGGACCGCGGCGCCCTGGCCCGCCTGGAGGAAAAGATCCAGGCGACCAAGCATCAGGGCGACCCCGGGCTGACACGACGGGCGCGCGAGGGGGACAGCCCGGAACGGGACCGCCAGGTGGGCCTGCTCGAGCGCCAGCGCCAGGCGCTCACGGATCTGCTGACCAGGCGTCA
>DATNOH010000191.1:0-2447 GCA_035601435.1 Gemmatimonadales bacterium
GTCGATCACGAGCAACTCGGTCTTGGCCAGCCGGGCGAGCAGGCGCGTGTAGGAGCCGTCGCCGCGCGCGACGTGGAGGTCGTGAAACAGGCGCGCGGCCCGGGCGCAGTAGGCCGAGTAGCCGGAGCGGCAGGCGCGCTCGGCGAAGGCTTCGGCGAGCCACGACTTGCCGATCCCGGTGGGCCCGAGGAGGAAGAGGTTGCGATGCTCGGCGATCCAGGCGCACGTCGCCAGGGCATGAAGCTGGGCCTTATCGAGGCCCCGCCGCGGGCTGTGCCAGTCGATGTCTTCGAGCGACGCTTGGCGGCGCAGGTTGGCGGCCCGCAGTCGCCGTCGGAGTTTGCGTTGCTCGCGATGCGTCCACTCGGCATCGACGAGCAGGCCGAGGCGATCCTCGAAGCTGAGCTCGGCAAACTCGGGATTGCCGAGTTGACGATGGAGGGCCTCGGCCAGGGCCGGGAGCCGCAGGGCGGTTAGTTTGTCGACGGTGGCGTGAGCCAGCATGGCGTCGTCTCCTCTCGGGTGTAGTAGGCCCGGCCGCGGATGTTCGGGTGGACGGGCAAGCGCGGCGCGGGCGCGGAGGCGTCGGGCAGCGCGATCCGGTCGGCGCCGCTCGCCAAGATGTTCTGCACGGTGCGGTCGCGGGGCGCGCCGAGGTGCAGCGCCCGCACACAGGCGGCGTCCATTCGCGCCGCGCCGTAGGTCTTGCTCAAGCGCATGAGGCCCAGACACGCGCGATAGCCCTGCTCGGGATGCGGCTTACTCGCGAGCAGGGCGGCGACGAGCGCGGCGGTCGCGGGGCCCGTCGTCTCCGCCCAGTTGATGAGGCGCGAGGGCGTCCACTCCGCCTGCGCCCGATGGGCGTGCGGCATGTGGGCGGACTCCGTGGCGTACTGGCCGCGGCCCCAGTGCCGACGATGCGAGGCGACGCGCCGGCCCTTGAGAAACAGTTCGACCGTGGTGGCGCCGAGGCGGACCTCGACCCGTTGGTGCACGAGCTGGTAGGGGACGCTGTAGTAGTTGTGCTCGACGAGGACGTGGTAGTCGATGTTCACGCCGGCGTCGCGCCACTCGGCGAATTCGTACCGGCTCGTCGGAAGCGGGCGCAGCAGCGGCCGATCGAGTTGCTCGAACAGCACGCGGCGCGAGACGCCGAGCTTGCGCATCGGGCGCGCGTTGAGCGGCGCGAGTAGTTCACGAATGGCGGCGTTCAGCTCCGCGAGGCTGAAGAAGCGGCGGTGGCGCAGCACGGCCAGGATCCAGCGTTGGGCGACGAGCACGTTCGCCTCGACGACGGCTTTGTCGCGCGGGTGGCCGGCGCGGGCGGGGACCACGGCCGCGCCGTAGTGTTGGGCGAACTCGAGGTAGGTGCGATTGATGATGGGCTCGTAGCGGCACGCCTGGGTGACGCCGCTGCGGAGGTTATCGGGCACGAAGATCGCCGGCGCGCCGCCGAAGAATTCGACCATCCGCACATGAGCACTGATCCACGCGGCGAGGTCCTGAGACGGGCAGGCCTCGGCGTACACGTAGCTGCTCGCGCCGAGCGCGCCGACGAACAGCTCCACGGGCCGGACCTCGCCGGTCGCGACGTCGGAGATCACGGGCCGCTTGCCGGAGAAGTCCACGAAAGCCTTCTCGCCGGCGCGGTGGATCTGCCGCATCGTGGGCGCCAGGGCCCGCGCCCAGTCGTGGTAGTGCCGGCAGAATTGGCTGTAACGATACCCGGCGGGCTGTTGCGCCAAGTACTCGAGGTGCAGCCGCTGCAAGGTGACGCCCGGGCGTTTGAGCTCCTGGTGAATCCACGCCATGTCCGGCACCGGTCGCGGGACACCGACGAATTCGCCCACCCGCCGGAACAGCCGCGCCTCCAACTGCGCGTCGTCGAGGTCGGCGGGGAGCGGCCATGTCAGTGCCGCGCGCTGAGCCCGGCGGCAGTACTCCGACACCGTCCCCAGGCCCACGCCGCACGCACGGGCGATCGCCCGGTGGGGCAAGCCCTGCTCGTGCTTCAGCCGCAGAATCTCTCGCACTTGTCTCATCAGTAGCCTCTCGGTCATGTCGGTGGGGTCCCTCCTCCGCGAGGGCACCCTACCGGGCACGGCTGGCTACCGACGAGCGATCACGGTCGGAATCGGCGATCACGATCCCCGGAACGGGTGATCACGATGCGCCGGAATCGGTGATCAGGATCGACCGGAAGGAGCGATCACGATCGGCCGGAACGAGCGATCAGGATGCGTCGGAACCCGCACGTCATCGAGGATGACGTCGATCTGCCGCAGGGCGGAATCCCAGAGTTGTCACCGTCAGGCAACAGCACCTCGAAGACGCTGCGCTGTGCATACGCGCGACGAACCATGGCGCCTCCATGGAAGCCAAGCCGCGGTGGACACTTCGCGCTCCGCTCGACGTCCCGAACATCGCTCGTCACGATGGCGCGTCGC